>JAKVCN010000028.1 GCA_022448585.1 Puniceicoccaceae bacterium
TAGCATTCTCAAGCTCAAAAGTTCCCTTTTTAAAGAGTTTACCTGGATGAATATCTGCATCGCGCCACAGTTGTGCGCTAGTGCGCTCACATTGCTTATCTTTAGAGCATGTATGCTTAGGCGTGTCGATGCTGTGTTCTTTTCGATTACGCATTTGCAAGTAGCGTATTGCTTCTCCTGACATGGCACGCAATTGTTTGATCGTTTCTAATTGCCCAGTTGATTTACTACTTAAATAAATGCAGCGGTTATATACACCAAGTTGCAAATGACGAAGTGCGTGTTCGAGAACAATTCCAGTTTTTCCAAATCCTGTGGGTGCTTCCATTAGCACAGTTTTTGCCTGTAAGGCAGACTTATTTAAAGTTGTCTGCAACTGCGCCTGACCACCACGTAGTTTCTTATATGCTGGTTTAATTGAACATTCTTTTAGTGTGTTTAGTGAATTTCGGCGATCCTGTAAAAAAGGAATCATAGCGTTCAATTGACGCTCAAACATATCTGCTTTTGGCGTATCAATCTCGACTGTTTGCACCGTGCCCGTATCGATATCAATAAGTATTAAAGATGCACTTAAAATACTCTTTGTGTATTTTTTCTGTGTACTTGCCAGGCGTAAATAGATAGCAATTTGCGCGAAGTAGTCGGGGTAGAATTTAACTAAATCTTCTTCGGTTGATGGTAAGGTATGGCGAATCGTTTTTATCTCTCTAATTAAATAACCATTAGCGGTAGGAATTAATTGGTCCATACGACCTTTAATCTTAAAAAGCCATTCTGAGTGCCGCCACTGTGCGCTGAGAGGAATTTCAAAACGAGCATCTGGATGAGCATTTCTAGTTTGCTGCTCCATTGTTTGGTGCCAATCGCGCCCAATGGCTGCACGCCAATGACCACTACTGAAACGATCTGTAACTAACTTATTTCTAAAACTGGCTAGTTCACCCACATTTAGTTGTACGCTACGCTCAATCGGATCAATTTGCATTTTAATTGGTTATTTTTGCTATCCTTTTAAATGAGTATAAAACTAACAATTATGATTTCCATCGCTTACCATATAGGTATGTTATTATATTTTTCAGCAACCTATAAGTAGCATTAACATGAGAATTTTAATAACAGGAGGAGCAGGATTTTTAGGTAGTCACTTGTCAGATCGTTTGTTAGCGCAAGGCCACGAAGTAGTTTGCATGGATAACTTTTTTACGGGCCGTAAGCGTAATATTCGTCATCTATTAGAACATCCTAATTTTGAGCTCATGCGCCATGATGTAATTGATCCATTTAAGATAGAAGTTGACCAGATCTACAATTTAGCCTGTCCAGCATCACCAATACATTACCAGTTCAACGCGATAAAAACCATTAAGACTTCCGTGATGGGTGCAATTAATTGTCTCGGGTTAGCAAAGCGCACCAAGGCACGTGTCTTTCAGGCATCTACTTCTGAGTGCTATGGAGATCCTTCTGTTCATCCGCAACCAGAGCAATACTGGGGAAACGTTAACCCTATTGGTATAAGATCTTGTTATGATGAGGGAAAGCGATGCGCGGAAACTTTATTTATGGATTATCATCGGCAGAATGATGTCGATATACGTATTGTCAGAATTTTTAACACTTATGGACCTCGAATGTGTCCAGATGATGGTCGAGTAGTCTCTAACTTTATCGTGCAAGCCCTACGTGGCGATGCGATCACCATCTATGGAGAGGGAAAGCAAACGCGCTCATTTTGTTACTGTGATGATTTAATCAGCGGATTTATAAAACTAATGAATCAGGAAGAGATAATTGGCCCAGTTAATATGGGTAATCCTGGAGAATTTACGATTTTGGAACTTGCGCAAAAAGTCATTGCTCAAACGGGAAGCTCCTCAAAAATTATCTATGAGCCTCTGCCGCAAGATGATCCGAAGCAGCGTCAACCGGACATACAATTAGCCCGTGAAAAGTTAAATTGGGAGCCGACCCTAAACCTAGAAGAGGGGCTTAAACCCACAATTGAATACTTTGACCAGTTACTTTCTGAGTCTTAATAGTTAAGTCTCAATTTTTATGAGACGCTGATTATTGCGAGCGCATTCAAATAATATAACTGCTAAAGCAATTAGTCCCATGCCTACGATTGCCACAATTTTAGGCGTTGATTGTGCTAATATCCAATAGCCGATAAAAGGAGCCAGAGTGCCACGAAGTCCTGTAAGAGCCATGTGAATACTCATATAGGCAGAAGCGGATTCTCTGGGCGCTATTTTAGTCACCCAGAGTCCCCAGAAGATCTTCCCTCCACCCATTGCAATGCCTTGGAATGCCATGGCAACTCCAAGTACGACAATATTTTTACTAAAGAAAAATAATCCTACACTTAGCAAAAAGAATATATTTAAAAGGTTCCTTGTGGTTACGAAGTGAAGTTTGTCGAAGAAGTGCCCCCAGATGTGCGTACTTAATAAGCGAGCAATCGCAGGTATCATGATCATTAACACTGCGATTGTTTTGTTACTCGCATGTATGCCATATTCGCTGGATGCTAGGTATTCGACACGAATAGGAAGAGCGATTAAATTACCCATACCTAAGAGCATCCAACTTCCTAGCAAATAGCCGAATAGCTTATCTTTCCAAATAAGGCTGAGATTGCTCCATGGATTACCTGCATCTTCTTTCGATAATGGTGAACACGGTATTGGCTTTAGTGCCCAGGCGCAAACTAGAGCAGCAAAGAGCATTACAACGAAGACATAACGAAAATTCTGAATATTTTTATCAAGGTATTCACCTCCAAGCCAAGCAAAGAGGATCGTACTACATGCAATTAAGACTAAAGGAGTAGTAACTCGCTGTCCTCTTTCATTTGCCGAGTAGTTATTTGCATACACTTGAAGCATCAAAGGACCGTGCTGAACAGACGCCATCTGACTACCAATAATGCAGATGGTGAATGTTATTAAACTTTGTCCTATACTCGCTCCGGCAATTAGAAGCGCCGTACACACAAACATTAGAGCGCATGCTTTTGCGGGAGCTATGCCAATGCGCGATATTATATAAAGCGTTAGTGGAGTAAGTAAAAATCCGATTGGCCCTGCGCCAGCTATAAATGCTTTAATAGATTCTGGGGCATTGTAATATCGAATCGCAATTAGAAGTGGAAATGCTTGCCATCCAGCCTCAAGAATACCCATGAATGGCGCGCGAATTTTATCGCGCGTATAGGTAATATCAGCTGCTAAATCTTTAGCCATAAATTACTATTTTTATGACAGATCGATAATAAAGAACTTAGTATTCGATAGCTTAGAACTATTAATCCTGCCCGCTAACATTTTTATATCAGGATTACTTACTCCACTCTAGCATACGCTTAATGGGTATATATGCCTGCTTGCGAATCTCTTCCTCCATGTTTATCTGTGGGCCTAATTCACGTAAGCAATCCCTTAGTTTCTCAATTGTATTCATCTTCATAAAGCGGCATTCATTACAAGCGCAACTGTCTGTTGGTCCTGCGATGAATGTTTTATTGGGTACCTCGCGTTGCAGTCGATGGATCATTCCAGGCTCAGTAACTACAATAAATTCTTTTGCAGCACTGTCTCGGCAAAAGCCGATCATCTTTTCTGTGCTACAGACTTCATCTGCGTTATCACGCACAGTTTCTACGCATTCAGGATGCGCTACGACGACTGCTTGTGGAAACTGAATTTTGATTTTTTCAATCGCCTGCTGAGTAAAAAGTACATGGGCATAACATGAGCCTGGCCATAACTTCATCGATCGACCTGTTTGTTTCGCAACCCATTGGCCTAAATTTTGGTCGGGTACAAAAAGTATTTCTTTCTCAGCTGGAACTTGTTCAATAATTCTTTTTGCATTACCACTTGTGCAAATTACATCACAGAGTGCTTTGACTGCTGCTGAACAATTAATGTAAGCAACCACGTAAGTGTTAGGATTCTTCTTTTTATATTCAGCGAGTTGCTCAGCTGGGCATGAATCTGCCAGCGAACATCCAGCTTCCAAGTCTGGCAAAACAACTGTTTTTGATGGATTTACTATTTTTGCTGTTTCCGCCATGAAGTGAACACCGCAAAAGACAATAACCGCTTCATCTGCGGACTCCGCTTTGTAAGCAAGTCCAAGTGAGTCTCCCACATAGTCTGCAATGCGCTGAATGGCATCGACCTGATAATTGTGCGCTAAAATAATCGCATTGCGCTCTGACTTCAAGCGTAACACTTCCTGTTGAATATCATTTAGCGGCACGTCCTTTCCTACATTAGGTTTAAAGACGAGTGGCTCGTAGTTGAGTGTGTTCATACTCATGATAGTAGGATTAATAAATTATAAAATTCATGCCCCTAGTAAATGAAGTCAAGGCACGTTAGTTCTTATGCGGTTTCACTAAAATAATACGACAAACTGCTCTTTGCTAAATCAGCTATTGATGCACTTATTTATGGAAGTAATTCACGAGCAACCTTTGCAACATTTTCTGTATTTATGCCAAGCGCATCCATTGCTTGATCTCCAGGCGCAGACAGACCAAAGCGATCAATGCAAACAGTTCTTCCTGCTAGGCCTACATAACGTCCCCAGCAGTTTGAAACACCAGCTTCAACAGCAATTCTTGCCTTACAATCAATCGGTAAAATACTCTCTATGTAATCAATGCTTTGTCGTTCAAATCGTTCGAAGCAGGGCATAGATACCACACGCACGGTGTCGCCAATTTTTTCTGCTGCTGCGATTGCAAGTTGAAGTTCCGATCCTGTTGCTATGATGATTAGCTTGAGTAAGCTTTTTTCGCGTTTGGCAACATAAGCACCTCTAAGAGTTCCTACTCGCCGTGCTGCCGCACTGAGGTCTGAATTAGAAGATACTGCTTGTCGGGTAAAAATAAGGGCAGTAGGTCCATCTCTACGAGATAGCGCGGCTGCATAGGCACCGGCTACTTCTTCTGCATCAGAGGGGCGTATCACATCAAGATTTGGAATAACGCGCAAGCCACTTACTGTCTCGACAGGTTGGTGGGTCGGTCCATCTTCTCCAACGCCTACAGAATCATGGGTGAAAATGTAAGTAACTGCTAGTTTCGCTAGCGCCGCAAGGCGAATAGCCGGCCTTAGATAGTCGGCAAATACTAAAAAAGTAGCTCCACTAGCACTAAAAATTCCATCGTAAGCAATGCCATTACAAACCGCACCCATTGCATGTTCACGAATACCAAACCAGATATTTCGACCAGTATAATTCTCTGCCGTACAATCACCAGCACCATTAATATAATTCTTTGTTGATCCGTATAAATCCGCAGATCCAGTTATTAATTGTGGAACCTCTAAGGCAACGGACTGCATAACAGTTCCCCCAGTCGCTCGTGTCGCAGCATTTGTCTCCGATGAGAATTCAGGAATTTTATCGAGTAAATTTTCAGGGATATTTTGATCGATTCCAGCTTTTAATTCAGTGGCTAGTTTTGGGTTAGCTTGTTGCCACGCTAAATAAGTTGCCTCCCATTTTTCATAAATATTTTGCGCCGCAGTTAGTTGCTTTTTAAAGTGCTCACGCACTTTGGGAGATATGTAAAATAGTTCCTTGGGTAATCCTAATCCACGACGCGCACTTTCTGCAAATTTGGCGCCACCTTCTCCATGGCCTCCAGCAGTACCAGCAACTTCAGGAATACCCCGCGCTATTTCAGTCTTGGCTATTATTACCTTAGGTTTGCCATTATCATTCGCTTTCGCGTGTGCGAGTGCATCAGTAATTGCTTCAAAATTATGTCCATCAATAGTGACAGCTTCCCATCCTTGCGAGTTAAAGTACGAAGCAGCATCTTCACTTTGTGTTTGCTCTGCCATGGCGTCTAAAGTGACATCATTAGAATCATAAATAAGAATCAGATTGTCTAGCTGTAGATGCCCAGCAAAGGCAATTGATTCTTTAGCGACTCCTTCTTGCAGGCAACCATCGCCGTGAATGGCAATGATGTGATGATCAAAAATAACGTGTTCTTCAGTATTGAATTTAGCTGCAGCACGTTTGCCGGATAATGCGAAGCCGACTGCATTTCCAATGCCTTGTCCTAGTGGTCCAGTCGTCGCTTCTACTCCAGCGGTATCTCCGAACTCTGGATGCCCAGGAGTTTCTGAATCTAGTACTCGGAATTTTTTAACTGATTCTATAGGCAAGTCATAGCCTGAGATATGTAACCAGCTATATAAAAACATGGATCCATGACCAGCAGATAGAATGAAGCGGTCTCTATTCAACCATCTCGGCATATTTGGATAGTGGCGAAGGCCTTGATCTCCGTAGAGTACAGCTCCAATTTCTGCGCAACCGAGAGGTAATCCGAGATGGCCTGAGTTACAGTAATGGATTGCATCAATTGCTAGACCACGAGCTTGTGCAGCTGCAGCACTTAGGATCATGTTTTTTTCAGTCATAAATATTTTAGGCAGTTATCGCTCAATTAATTTTAGATTATTATAAAATAACGCTATCTACAGTGAAGATCTTATCAGTAAGGAAAAGAATAATCTACAGTACTAAATGAATTTATTAATACGACTTTCTATGTAGAATTCAGACTCGACTTCGGCTCTTAGCTAATTGTAGTTACAAGTCATGTCAGATCTTGAATTGGAAGAAGGTGGGGTACTCAATCTTGATTTTACCAAGTTGCAAAAGGTTGCGAGTTGTAATGCAGATGTTCTTCTTGCGATAGCTCAGGACGTATATACTGGAGAAGTTTTAATTGTAGGCTACGCGAATCAATTAGCTCTAGATACTGCCCGTGAGTGTGGAATGGCGACTTTTTGGAGTACAAGTCGTAATGAATTGTGGATCAAAGGAAAGACTAGCGGAGATTATCTCGAGATTAAAGAGATTAGAGTTAACTGTGAGCAAAACTCAATTTTGTATCGGGTTATTCCTGCTGGAAAGGGTGCTTGCCATACCAAAAATTCATCAGGTGTCGCACGGACTGGATGTTACTATCGCACTATCAATAAAGACGGCACTCTTGATTTTATTGATAAGTAAGTGGATTTACCAAGCTCCTAGAATTATGTCACTAATTTTACGCGAAAGCCCTCGCGTGAGACGAGGCATGGATTGATATTCAGCAAGTGCATATTGATCAATAAAAGTATTTTGGTAAGGGTTGTCAGTGTGTGCAGTGGACATCTCATTGACTATTCTATCCTTAACTAAATAACGACCAGTTGAACAGTTGAATAAACTTATTTCGGCTACTAATTTTAAATCAAAGCTTCTAGCGATTTCAGTATCTGTGCTTCGCAGAGCTCTAGCAGTTCGGGTGTAATCCTTTAGCTTTATATACAGTATTACATCAGCAAATTCTTCCGAGCTTACTAGTTTGACTCGGCCATCGCGAAGTAGGGTTTTTCGTATGTTTGTTGTGATTAGTGCCTGAGATTGTGGAGCAAAGCTTTCGTTGCTTGCAGGGTGCACATATATTTTCTCAAATGGTAAATCTACACCACTTCCATATTGGTATGCTGTACATCCAGTTAAAACACCAAATACTATTAATGCTAAACATTCAAAAAATGTGGTGCGAATTATGGATACAATCATTAATTAATTGGCAAATAATAGTTTGCGTAAAAGCCGAGCGCCTTTTGCAGGGCGTATACCTTCTTCTATCCTAGCAATTCGTAGTGCAGCTTCCGCAGCAGCATCTGACTTAGGAGCAATTGTAATGGCTTCGTTATAAAAAACAAGAGCAGCTGTATTATTATTACGATAGCGATAATAAAAGTCACCTAAATGCAATCGACTTAGAGCTAGAGAGTTTTCCATTTCTGTAAGACGAGCTTCAACTAAACCTATTTTATCACTTTGAGGGAACAATGCAATAAAGTCTTCGTAGTAACTAATAGATTTGCGAGTGGCTCCTTGATCGTGTTCATAGCTTTGAACCAAATCTGCGAATGTCTCCGCCAGATTAAAATATGCATCTGGAGCTAATGTGCTTTGTGGGTAAAAATTTATTAATCGATCTAATGCATCAATCGATAGCTCTGTTCGATTTTGCTTTTGTGCGACTAGTGCAATATTCATAAGTGTCAGAGGCGCGTAATCTCCGTATGGTGCATTGCGCAAAATACGCTCAAACTGGAGGATAGATTGAGCTTCCTGTTTAAAGGTAGGTATAACCCCAAAAAGTCGGCTGCGAGCTCCTTCCATAATTGCAGTAGCACAATCAAACTGTGCGCTAATAACTTGATCGAAATTAGGGTATTCTGGGTGCTCTTCAATTATAATTTGGAGGAGATCAAATGCCTTGATCCATTGACCATTAGTCATCTTTATTTTTCCTCTAAGATAGAGAGACTCGCCTGCTGCAATGGTAGTTGGATACTTTTTAATTATCTTCTTAAAAATACGTTCTGCGCTTCGTAGACTTCCATTTTCAAGCTTTGTTTTACCTTTGTTTATAAGAGCAACTGCTTCGTCCTCTTCAGCTTCAGTTGCTGCATTAAACGCCTTAAGCTCTTCAAGCTCATTATTTTTGAACCAATCACTAGGCTTGAGTGAAAGAGCTGCTTGTAAACTGGTCATTAGCAGAAAGCATAGAACGAAGAGAAAATATTTTAGTAGACGCATTCTTTTTAATATTTATTGCCATTTGATCAGTGTTGAAGCCCAGGTCAAGCCTGCCCCGAAGGCAACGAGTAAGATGAGGTCTCCAGATTGAATCTTACCTTTACGTAACGCTTCATCTAGTGCTATGCCTACCGAAGCGGCCGAGGTATTGCCATAATATTCTAGATTATTGTAAAATTTTTCCATAGGTGTTCCTAATCGTTTAGCTACGCTTTCTATGATGCGCATGTTAGCTTGGTGTGGAATTACAAGATCGATATCTGACGATTTGTAGCCGCCTAGCTCAAGAATATCTTGGCTAGATTGCGTCATTACACGAACTGCCTGCTTAAAAATTTCTTGGCCATTCATTTTTAAAAAATGCTGCCGATCTGAAAGAGATTTGGGGCTTGCAGGAATTGCCGATCCGCCAGCAGGCTGATGCAAAAATTTTGGATTTGATCCATCAGAGCCAGAAAGTGATCTAATTATACCGACGGAATTTTTACAACTGCGACCAAGCACCGCTGCGCCTGCTCCATCACCAAATAATACACAGGTTGTTCGATCTTCAAAGTCGAGTATTCCACTTGTTTTCTCAGCGCCAATAACTAATGCATTATTAAATTTTCCAGATTCTAACATATTACTTGCGACGCTGAGTGCATAGACAAAACCGGAGCAAGCTGCTTGGAGATCAAATGCCATGATTTTTGGTAAGTCCATCTGACTTTGAACCAAGCAAGCTGTTGATGGAAAGGGCATATCTGGTGTCATCGTCGCTACAATAATCAGATCAATTTTACTTTTATCTAATTTTGATGCTTCAAGCGCCTTAGCTGCAGCAGTACATGCCATATGACTGGTAGTTTCTTTTGCAGAAGCAAATCGTCGTTCACGAATGCCAGTGCGGGTACGAATCCATTCATCGGAAGTATCGACCATTTCAGCCATCGCTGCATTGGTTAAAACACGCTTTGGTGTGTAGGAGCCAGTGCCTAAAATTACGACGGATTGTACTGCTGCTGACATAATGTAACAGATGTATTCTGATAGCCTATTAGCGAGGGTTATTTTCTTGGTGATTGCTTATGATTCTATTTGCTTGATTGATATCCGATTGGATTGAGTCAATCATATCATGCATTACGAGCTCTCTTGCAATCCGAAGAGCGTTGCCAATAGCTATATAATTAGAAGAGCCATGCGATTTTAAAATATTGCCCTTAAGCCCAAGTAAAGGGGCTCCTGCATGTTGATCTGGGCTTAGTCGAGAACGCATGTCATCAAAAGCTGCTTTCGATAGGGCGGCACCTATTTTTCGTTGATAATTTTTAGATAGTTCGTGTTTTATCGTCGTACCTACAAAAGAGAAAAGTGCTTCACTCGCTTTGAGTAATACATTTCCAACAAATCCATCACAAACGATTACATCAATATTGCCATCGAATACTTGGAATCCTTCAATTAAACCTGCATAATTGATTACATCAGATAAACTTTGAAGATGTAAGTGTGTAGTATTAATTAAGTTATTACCTTTACCTTCTTCAGTACCGATCGTAAGTAGACCTACCCTCGGTTGTTCGATTTCTAGTGCGGACTTAGCATAATTTGATCCTAGAATAGCGTTATGTACTAGGTTTTCTGGATTGGACTCAGGATTGGCTCCTACATCGATTAGTACACATGGGTTTTGCTTGGTTGGTATTATAGTTCCGAGCGCGGGGCGCCCGATGCCCTCCATCGTGCGAAGTCGTAGCGTTCCTCCTGCCATTAGTGCTCCTGTATTTCCACAACTTACAAGCGCATCGGCATTACCTTCACGTACTAAGTGAATAGCTTGCACCATAGAAGAATCCTTCTTACTCTTTAATGCATAAATCGGTTTTTCATTCATATCAATCACTTGCGTAGTGTGATGTATATTGATACGAGCAGGATTGATGGTGTGCTTGCGTACTTTCAACAAGCGCTCAATAAGGCGCGCGTTACCTAAAAAGGTAAAATCACATTCGAGTCCAAGTTCTTCTGTAGCGTAAAGAAACCCACGAATAAATTCCGTGGGTCCTTTGTCACCACCCATGGTGTCGACTGCAATCTTGCAGTTGACCTCTCTGGCGTTCATTGGAGCAAATACATTCAGGACAGAAGGAAGTATTTATACTTCTACATCAAGTACCTGACGACCTCGGTACATGCCATTGGCGGGGTTAATTCGGTGTGGACGAAATCGTGTACCATCCTGAGGATCTTTCGCAAGTTGGGGAAGTTCAAAGCGAACTGAGCCGCGTCGTTTGCGACTGCGTTGTTTGGATTGTTTGCGTTTTGGCTGTGCCATAAAATAGTTTCGTTGAGTGGTAGTCTTGTATGACCAATAACTTACAGAGGGTGCGGATTAAAGAGGCTGTGAGCGTATCGTCAAGTTTTCTGTCAGCTTTATTTATATGCTATTTTTTAGTAGCGAGCATAATTAAATCTCCCGTAAGATAAATTAAAATGCTACATCAAGGTCAATATTACGATTAGAGCGAGACCAATTCTATACCATGCAAATAAGCTGAGGCCATGTTTTGTTAGAAAAGAAACGAGCCACCTAACGGCGATAGCTGCAGATATCGTAGCCACAAAGATTCCAAGTAAAACCGGTCCAATAGGCACTGCTTTTGCAATAAGTGGGCCTACTTGAACCATTTTATATGCAGATGCAGCAGTCAACGTGATTAATCCAAGCAAGAAGCTAAACTCAGCAGCGCGAACGGGGCTAAGACCAACTATATAGCCTCCTACAATCGTCATCATTGAGCGACTAGTACCTGGCCACATTGCAACACATTGTAGCAAGCCTATAAATAAGCTATGGGCGATGCTAAGTTCGTGAAGGTCAGGAGAAGAAGTTTCCATTACTCCCGTATTTTTGTTAGATTTTTTGGATTTATGCCAGTGTGTTACTGCAAGCATTAATACAGCGCCTGCGACTAAGGCAGTACAAACTGGTGCTATTCCAAATAGTAAAGATGCAATAATTTCATCAAGTAGAAGTCCTAAAACTGCTGCAGGTATAAATGCGAAGCATAAGTTCAATAGTAGTTTTAAGCCATTGGGATTTTTGCCTAAAAGACCCATAAAGATTGTTAGTATACGCTTCCAGTAGAGTATCGCTACTGCTATAATGGCACCAATTTGGATAATAATTATATAGGCATCTGCAGCATTAGCCAAAGTGAACTGCTTGACTGCGCCAGCATCTGAAGTTTCCACAACTGCTGTACCTGTTTTATCATACAGTGGAGTGTCTGCATCCAGTCCGAGTAGATGATTAGTGATAATTAAGTGCCCAGTAGAAGACACAGGTAAATATTCTGTAATCCCTTCGACCAGTCCTAAAATTAGCGCATCTGTATAGCTTATTTCGCATTCAATAGATGGTAGCTCTGGCTGAGTGTTGATTATTTTTGCAGTTAGAGTTGTTACAAAAAAGCATAGCGCTATGAAAAAAGTTAAACTATATCGATGAATAAACACTAAATGAAAGCTAACGGTAGGTCTTTTTTTGTAAAGTGGTATCCTTGTTACGCTGGATTAAGCTTGTGATTGACCGACCAATTTATTGCTTTTGTTTTTTCTTTATATGAAAAATATCTGCGACTATATTGCGTTACTTAATGATGGAGTTAGTTTAAATAGTAACCAAGCTTGTACTGCTGCTAGGCTCTTAGCTGATAAAAAGCCACCTCTTGAGGACAAGCAGGCCTTTCTTGTTGCTTTGGCTAAAAAGGGGGAATCTGCACAAGAAGTTACGGCCTTTGCGAAGACTTTTCGAGATCTAGCTATTGATCCTGGTGTTCATGAATGGGCTAGCCGTGCAATTGACGTATGCGGTACAGGCGGTGATGGTTCCGGCACATTTAATATTTCTACTGCGGTATCATTTATTTTAGCGGCTGCTGGTGTGCCAGTTTTCAAGCATGGTAATCGCTCTATCACTTCAAAATGTGGAAGTGCAGACTTGATGGAAGCGATTGGCATTAAATTGGAGGTGAGTCATGAGGACATGCGTGAGTCGTTGCGAAGATTAAACTTTTGTTTCTTTTTTGCGCCTAATTTTCATCCTGCTTTCAAAGAGGTTATGCCAGTGCGTAAGGCTTTGGCTGAACAGAAAATTAGAACTATTTTTAATTTATTAGGACCCTTGATTAACCCAGGCAGGCCTGCGAATCAACTTCTAGGTGTATTTTCGCCTTTATGGGTGCCTGCTTTAGCTCAATCTTTAGGAAATTTAGGCTTACGCAGTGGTTTAGTTGCTCACGGTACTCCTTGCGCAGGCATTAATTTAGATGAGCTCAGTTGTGCAGGCAGTAATATTGTATCTGGCTTTGGCGCTTTAGGTGAAATTAGTGGAAACCTTGATGCTGTAGACGCAGGGCTACCGAACTGCGATTTTTCAGAGCTTGCTGGTGCAGATGTTGCGACTAATCGAGCGATCTTATTAGCGCTCGTCAGAGGAGATTGTGATGATGCGGTTAATGATGGCTTGCGAAATACCGTTTTATTTAATGCAGGAGCAGCTTTTTGGATTGCTGGTCATAGCCCGAATTTAATATCTGGAACTAGTCTAGCTCGCAGCACATTAGAGTCTGGAGCAGTCGCTAAATGGCTGGATCGCTCCCAATCTTTTTATGATTCTTTATAGTTTGGTAGCTTCTATTTAATCAAGCACATGATGGGCAAGTATTTTGGAACTGATGGAATTAGGGGCGTTTATGGCGATTGCTTTATGAATAACAATTTCGCTTTTCGTGTGGGATTGGCGCTCAGTCGATATTTATGCAATCTATATTCGGGTAAAAAGATTAAAGTGGCTATAGGGCAAGATACCCGCGCTAGTGGAGCAGGATTGGTTGAAGCTCTTGCGCGTGGACTTCATAAAAATGGTGTTGCTGTGTATAAACTAGGAGTCGTTCCTACTCCAGCTGTCGCCTTATCCGTGGTGGAGCATAATTTTAATTTAGGTATTGCTGTTACTGCTTCCCATAATCCAGCAGCGGACAACGGTATTAAACTATTTGGCGAACTTGGATTTAAGTTAAGCGAATCACAAGAGTCGGAAATCGAAACTTTAATAGATTCTGAAAACGAGGAACTTGATAAGCAACAATTACCAATTGATTCTTTTAGTATAGATGGCGCAAATGAGTATATTAGTTATATGGAGTCTTTATTTGATGAGGACTGCTTGGAGGGTTTAAAAATAGTTCTAGATTTAGCGAATGGTGCTACATTCGAAACGACTCCCGCGGTTTTTGAAAAATATGGTGCTAAGACTATTTTGATTGGTGATCGACCTAATGGCACTAATATTAATGATAAAGTGGGTAGTGAGTATCCATTAAAATTATGTGAAGCAGTTCGCTCCAATCATGCAGATATTGGAATCGCTCATGATGGTGATGGTGACCGCCTAGTAGTATGTAATGAGAGTGGTGAAATAGTGGATGGTGATGTACTACTGGCTATTTTAGGCGTGAACGCTCTTCAAAAAAATGCGCTAAAGTCGACAACTTTAGTCGTAACCGAGCAGAGCAATTTGGGTTTGGATGAAGCCATAATATTAGCAGGGGGAAGCGTCGTGCGTACCGAAGTAGGTGACCGTAATGTAGTTACTCGTATGCGAGAAATAGGAGCTAATATTGGCGGTGAATCATCTGGACATATTATTTTTTTAAATGCCGCAACTACAGGAGATGGCTTGCTTGCAGCGCTTCATTTGATCAACCTTTTACGCGATGTAGATTATAAGCTATCAAAACTGCAGGCAAAGTACCGTTTATTACCACAAGTAACCAGAAGCTTACATATTGCACAAAAGCTTCCACTTGGTGATCTTCGGCAGGTACAGCAGGCAATTTCTAAAATTGAGACTGAATTGGGCATAAATGGGCGTGTTTTGATTCGATACTCTGGAACGGAGTCGAAAATTCGCTTGCTTGTAGAAGGCAAGGATTCAGGGCGGATCGCTAATGCTATAGCCAAACTCGAAAAGTCTGTGCGTGAGGACCTAGATGTAGTGTAGTGAAATAAGATACTGATTTTGTGGTATTAAAGATGTGCGACAATCTTATTGACCACTGATAGCTTAACTACAGCTTTCAATCGTAACATTTCCAACTTTAGTTATGCAAGAGACCGCCCTACAGGACTTAGATCCAAGATTACAGCAACAGATAGAAAATGCGCGCAAGGCAGTGAGCAAAAATCCAGTTTACGCTATCGATATTTTAATGAATATCATGGAGCGATACTCAGGATGTCTTGAAGCACGAAAGATCTTACGCCAAGCTCAGAAGCGATCAAATAAAGGAAATTCTAGTGCGTTAAGTAAGTTATTTAGCAAATTTTCCATGGGTGGATCAAAGCCTGCTAAAGATCCTGTAAAGGCAATGCAGAATGCGGAGTCACAGCTAAATGCTAACCCTGATAATGTTGCCGCTCACAAGCAGTTGGCTATCAATGCTGAAGCATTAGAATTACTTAGTACTGCAGCTTTCGCATATGAGGAAATATACCGGATTGAGACATCTAATCTTGCTAATATAAAGTCATTGATGGATATGTATATTAGACTTGGTAAAAATGAAGATGCGATATGTTTAGGTGAAATTGCCTATCGTGCCGATTCTTCCGATGATGAGATCCAGCTTTTAGTTAAAAAAGCCTCTGTTGCCCAAACAATAGAAAAAGGTAATTGGGATAAGGATGACGATTTTCGGCAAAAACTTAAGGACGAAGATGAAGCCCTTAAATTGGAGCAGGCAGGGCGGGCAAAAACTGGGGAAGCAAGCTTACGTTCTTTAATTGATGATGATCTAGCCGCTGTTATGGAAGAGCCGGGTAATTTAAATATTTATCGAAACTTAGCAGCTAATTATAAAAAGCTCGGTGAATTTGATAACGCGCTTCAATGGGTTGAAAAAGCCCGAAAAACAGAAGGCGGTCAGGCAGATGTTAATTTAGAGCGCTTATCTATGTCATTGCAGAAAGAAAAGATGTCGGCTGCTATTTATGAGCAGCAACAAATATTAGAAACAGACGCTAATAATGAGGAAGCACTCAAAGCACTTGCTAAATTGAGTGCGGAGGAAAGAGCTTACCGTCGTCAAGCAGTTCAAAATTTAATACAGCGTTATCCGAATGAATTTACTTACCGATTTGAGCTTGGAGAAATACTTTTAGAAGATGGAGAGATCGATGCTTCTATAAAAGAACTTCAACTAGCACTTCGCGCGCCCAAAGTCCGCGTACAAGCATTAATACTATTAGGTAAGGCATACAAACAAAAGAAGTTTTACGATCTTGCTGCACAGCAATTTCAAATTGCGAAGAGCGAGATTACAGAACTAAGCGATGAGAAGAAAGATGTGCTTTACGAATTGGGATCTTGTTATGAATTACAGGGTGATCTTGATAATGCAATGAATGAATTCAAGGCACTGTATGGTGCTGACATTGGTTTTCGCGATGTGGCACAAAAAATCGATGATTTTTATTCTGGTAAGAAGGATTAGTGAAATTTAGCGATTTGCGACTCATAAATTATCAAGTTATTCGTTATATTTTTATTCTATGAAAATTACTCGTATAGTCTTAACGATGTTCGCAGTAGTGCTAGCATTCTATCTACTGAACTTGGGGCAAGCGCTCTTATTGCCACTCGTTATTGCTGGAGCTATTGTTTATCTAATTAACATCTTAGCTCATGTGATTAGTCGTATTTCTATTCGTAGTGTTTCTTTGCCAAAGCCATTTTCTATGGCTTTAGCAGTCGCAGTTACGTTAGTTTTTATTACCCTTACTGTTCAGTTAATAACTGAAAACGTAGCTAGAGTTTTACAAAAAGCACCTGAGTACCAAGAAAATTTAGAGGCTCGTATATTTGATCTTTGCAACCGTATGGGGTTCCAAGAGCTTCCAAGTCTGCGCGAAATGCTGAGCCAATTCGACTTGAGTGGATTTTTACTAAGTTTTGGAGGTATGGTAAGTACGCTGGTAAGCAGTATGGGAATAATTATTATCTATTTGATTTTTATCTTTTTGGAGCAGCGTACTTTCAGCGCAAAAATTAGGGCATTATTTTCAAAAAAGAGTGAACAAGAGGATGCCTTTAATTTGATCTATCAAATCAATCAAGACATTGGCTCCTATATAGGTATTAAGTTTGTCACTTCTACTGCTACTGGAATTATTAGTTATCTAGTATTACAATGCGTAGGGGTCGATTTTGCTAGTTTTTGGGCTGTTTTGATTTTCCTGCTTAATTTTATTCCTACTATTGGATCAATTATAGCTACCGCATTCCCATCGCTGCTTGCTTTGGTTCAATTCGAGACTTTTGCACCTTTTATTGTTACGATTTCAATTCTAGCAGCAGTTCAATTTTGCATTGGTAGCCTTGTTGAACCTAAGCTAATGGGCAATCGACTCAATTTAAGCCCATTGGTTATATTACTTTCGCTAGGATTATGGGGAACAATTTGGGGTATAGCTGGTATGTTTTTATGTGTTCCGATAACTGTAATCATTATGATCATTTGTGCTTATTTTCCTGAAACTCGTGCTGTTGCAGTCGCTTTATCAAGTAATGGTGAGCTGCCGGTTGGGCCACGTCGAATAAGGCGAAGTTAATTGTATTTATTTCTATCTACATGGAAATTAGCCTAACCACTCCTGCGATTTTGTTTCCTGCGGTAAGTTTATTGATGCTAGCATACACAAACCGATTCCTCGCTCTAGCAAATATCGTTCGAACATTACATGCGCGTTATAACAAAGAGGGTAGCGCAGCTGTACGCCTTCAAATCGAGAACCTGAGCAAACGCTTAGGGCTTATTCGTCAGATGCAAGCATTTGGTATATTAAGTCTAATTAGTTGCATGTGCTCTCTTGCTGGATTGTTTCTTGAAATACAAATAGTAGGTAAAGTCTTTTTCGGAGGAAGTTTAGTGCTCATGTTACTTTCACTTATTTTCTGCTTACGAGAAATTTATCTTTCAGGGCGCGCTTTAGAAATTGAACTCGAAGACATGCAGTCAGATTAACGATTTTCTTAGACTTATATTGCTGCGCGAATACATAGATCATTTTAATACCTCTGTAACTACATGAATGCTTGCAGTGACTATATACAAGTTTGCTTGGTCAGAAAATGCAAAGTACTTAACGTGCTCGTAAATTTTCCTCTAATTTACTGAGGTCACGGGGAAATTTACTGTTAAAGCGACGCATTTCTCCGGATTCAGGGTGAATAAATCCTATACTAGAGGCATGTAGAGCTTGTCGTTTGAAGCCGTGCGGCATGCCTGTTCCTGCCTTTGCGGCTTTTATGTAATCCGGGTGATAATGCCGATCACCAAGAAGTGGGGTATTCGCATGTGCTGCATGGATGCGTAGTTGATGTTTAAGGCCGGTCTTTAGTCTTAGACGTAGTCGACTAATTACGTGAGTTCCACCATCGCGCGTGGGCCATTCAATAGTGTCGACGACTTGATATGTACTAATTGCTTCAGTAGCACCGTCAAAGGGTTTTGAATAGACAGTCTGATGTATTCCTTCTTCATCGAGTTTGAACCAACTACGCCAAGTTCCTTTTTTTTGCTTTAGAGCACCATCACCGAGGCCAATATATTCTCGCAAAAAACTATGCTCTCTAACTTGGCGTACGAGTTTTTCTCGTGCTTGTTGAGTCATCGCAAAGCACAAAAGGCCACTTGTATATTGGTCGAGTCGATGCACAGGAAGCGGCTGGAGCTTATTTCGCTTAATACGATTTTGAGCTAGTTCAACAGATCCTTTCCCCTGCAAGTACTTCTCGAGTATTGTCAGTGCAGAAGGTTGGCTTTGTCCGCTTAGGGGAACGGATAAAAGACCAGGTCCTTTATTAACTATAGCTAGTGCACTATCGATATAAAGTAAATTTACTTGGGCATGTATACGCGTCGGCATTTGTTTGAAAAAAACTTTTGGACTTCCAACGGTGTTTTCTATCAGTAGACGACCCTGAGGATTACGAAGCCGTAAATGTGGCTTTGTTATAACTGCTCCATCTAGTTGAATACGCCCGTTTGCAAACCACTCTTTAAGCCTTTTCTTAGGACTATTAGGGTATTTTTCTGCTAACCACTGGAGAGCACTTTTTTCTTCTTCAGATTCATTCATTCATTTTAATTGTCTTTAGATCTTTTAGATAGTGCAACTGATTTAGACTTTCATTGTACTGGATCAACAAAGCTCCTATCTGTGGATCTAAATACTGCATTATTTGGCTACTAATTAGGGCTGCATCTTGCGGGTTTATTATCCACCGCCATACTATCTGAGTGACTTATTTAAAATTAGAATCTAGCGCTGCCCACAATGTGTTTAGTTTTTCCTTATTCCGAATGTTTTTTTCGGCGCGTTTTTATTATCCAGTCTATGCACTATTATTTTTAGATTTTGGGCTTACATTAGAACAGTTTGGTATTCTTAACGGTATATGGGCAGTAACTATAGTTCTATGTGAAGTACCTTCAGGTGCTCTTGCAGATACAATAGGCAGGCGTACTTTACTAATAGCAGCGGGTATTTTAATGCTTTTTGAAATGCTTATTTTATTATTTGCTCCTATCGGTGGAGGTGCGCAGCTGTTTACTTTATTTATTTTTAATCGAGTTTTTAGCGGTTTGGCAGAGGCAGCTGCTAGTGGCGCAGACGAAGCTCTTGCTTATGATGCTCTCAAAGCGGCTGGTCAAGAGACGCGTTGGGGTCAAGTCCTTGCACGAGTTCAGCGAGATACTTCTATAGCATTTTTCTTTGCGCTTACCATAGGTGCTGCGGTTTATGATCCACGCATGGTGAATGCCGTCCTAAAGCTAGTCGGTTATTCCGGCTTTTTAACACAAGAGCAGTTAATTAAATTACCGATAGCACTAACAATGCTGTCGAGCTTGGTAGTTTTATGGGCAGCATTTCGCATGCGGGAAACAAGTCGTACCAAATTAGGTAGTGTGCGCGTTACTTTATCTGCTAGCTTGCGTAAGACTTTAGATGCAGGGCGTTGGATTTGGGCTACACCATTTGCTTTTGCTATTCTTCTTGCTGTAATGGTTACAGATAATAGTATTCGTCAGTTCCTTACTCTTGCTAGTGAGTATTGGAATGTAATAGATTTACCGATCGCTACATATGGATTAATCGGTGCGGGGATGTCTCTAATCGGAATGCTAGTTCCACGCGCTGCCCTTAGTATGACCAAGAAACAGCCTGTAGAGCGTAATTTTTTCATCAGTTGTCTGCTGATTTTTGTTGGTTTTAGTGGACTCCCTTTTGTTATACCCTATTGGGGTATTTTACCTGCAATTTGTCTTTTTACAGCTATGTACATGATGAATTTCTTTTCTAGCCACTACTTGAATAATATCGCGCCGTCAGAACATCGTGCTACAATTTTAAGTTTTAAGGGTCTTTCTACTAACATGGCGTATGCATTAGTTTCATTGCTTTACTCTGGACTTATTGTCGCTCTCAAGACTTCGCATGATACATCGCCTAGTTCGTACAATGAAAATGCGGTATTTATAGAATCATTGCACTGGTTTGCGCCTTACTTTGCTGTAAGTTTATTCGTGGCTTTGTTAGTGTATTTTCTACGATTTACGCGTTTATCCATGTCTCAAAAGTAAAAATGCGCCCGCGCCATCATGCCCAGTTTTCCAAGGATAACTTATTCTAGCACTGCTAAAACTAAAGCATGACCCTGACTTAGATTTAAGAAAGGCATCAACAACAGCTTTGTTTTCTTCGGTTTCGATACTACAAGTACTGTAAACGAGGCGTCCTCCAGGTTGAACAAAGCGACTAGCCGAGTGGAGTAATTGTAGTTGGAGTTTAGCGCATGCGCTGACATCAGTTTCACGTAGCCTCCATTTTACATCCGTGCGTCTTTGAATAACGCCTGTGTTTGAGCAAGGCACATCGAGCATGACTGCATCGTATTTAATTGGCAGCTTGCGTTTAGTGAAGACTTCTTCTTTCAATGCAAGCACATCAGAGTCAATTCGCTCGCAGCTAATTAGTTGCGTACGAATTTTGTTTAGATTTTCTTCTAGCTTTACTGTTCTTTTGCTAGGAAGATCGACCGCGACTATGAGGCCTTTTCCTTGCATCATTTTAGATAAGTCGAAGGCTTTGCCACCCGGTGCTGCGCAAAGATCCAAAACATTATCACCAGATTTTGGAGCGAGTAATTCGCTAGCTAGCCGAGTAGAGGGATCTTTGATGTATGCGTCTGCTGATTCAAGTAGTGGGCGTATTTGCTCGATCCAATTAAAGTTGGATCTTGATGAAGTGTTATCTTCTGCTGCATCTTTTCGAGTTGGAGGAGTATAAAACTGAGGCCACTGTGTCGGTTGGAATCCATCTGGAAGATGAGCAGATGACTTGATATACGTTTGTGGGGAACGCTGATTCCATTCCAAAAGTTTACGGCAATCCGCTTCGCCAAAAGATGCGAGCCAGTTTTCTACCATCCACTTAGGATGGCTGTGTTGTTCGTACAGTGAATTATCCTTAATATCCGCTTGATAAGCTAAGGATAATTTTCGAAGTAATGCATTTATAAGTCCATTTTCACTGGAGCGAAGCAGTATTTTACTGCGTTCGACAGCATGATGAACAATCTGTGGTGCTTTTTCAAAAGGGTTATCGAAAAGTTCAAATCCTGCCACTAGCAGTACGGCTTCTGTAAGACGGTGTGGTCGTTTTCGCAGGTTTGGTTTTAGAATGCTGCGCGTGCGATGCCCATTACGAAGAGCCCCCAAAAATAAATATTGGCAGCTACTTCTAGTATTATTGCTTAAGTTTTTTGGTAGTTGATCGAGTAGTTCGTTCGCTTTTTGTGGGCGATCTAGGTAAATAGCACATAATTCTATCGCTAAATCCCAGGCAGAATGCGGGACTTTTGATAAGTTAAACTTAATGCTTCTCATTGACGTTAAATTAATTCACGTTTTATCGTTTACTACTAAGTTAAGTACCGCAAACAATTATGAATACAGAGGCCATAGACGCACTGATCGCAAACAACCCTAAATTAATCGGCTCACGTGAAAAGCTTGAAGCCATGGCTCCAGGCAATTACTGTCTGCACCGCAGTTGGGGCTTTGGCAAGATCGTAGGCTTTGACGAAGCAGTAGCTAAGATAATTATCGACTTTGAGGACGAAGATAAAACCGGCCACGCCATGGGCGTCGCTTTTTGCGTTGATAAGTTAGAAGTCTTACAAGCCAATGATGTATTAGTACGTTCACGTACTGAATCAGAAGTCATAGAAACTATGATCAAGAAGCAACCTGCTGATTTAATTTGTGATATCTTAGCCGGAGCTAAAGAGCAAACTATGATGGCTTCTGAAATAGAGCGTACTTTAGCGCGCGTAATAGGGCCTGTAAAATACAAGAAGTGGTGGACGGCTACAAAGAAAGAATTGGTCAAAGATCCACGTGTTGGCGCTCCTAATAAAAAAACTGAGCCTTACATTTTACGTGAGGAACCAGTGAAGCCAGAGGAAGAGATTCTAGAACAGTTTCATGCAACGAAAAATTCCAAAGAAAAAATTCTACTTGGTGAAAAACTTTACACATTATCAGAAAATATTTCTGTTATTCGTGAAGAGCTTCCAGAGATTCTCGCTGAACTTACCGATGCAATTAAAAATGCTAAAAGTCTTAGTCAAGCGAATCGTTTGCACGGTGTTTGGGTTCGAAATAATCTCGCCCGTGATTTGCATGAAGATGTAGAAACTCTCGATCCTTCTTCTGCTTCTATTTTAGATTCAACCAATGATTACTCTGAGCTAGCCGCAGAGCTTCCTGCTCAATATTTTAAGCGCTATATTGATCTCATTCGCCGTTCTTATGAAGACAAGTGGCAACAAATGGTTGAAGATTTGCTACGACATTCAAGCGGTAAGTTCACTAGTGAGTGTATAAACTTTATGTTGGAGCACGAACTAGGAGATCGAATTTCATTTTGCCTAGATCGCTGGCTAAACGATCAAACGATTAAAGGACCGCTCCTTTTTTGGGTGGTGAAGAACCGTAACTCTAAGAAGTACTCGGGTATCATTGATCCGCTTATTTCGCCACGCTTACTTTCTGCAATGTTTTATGCGATCGATTATGAAGCGCTTCAAAATGCAAGTACACGGCGTATTCCACTTGCAGACCTACTTAGTGATGACACCGATCTTATCCCTGATTTATTAGCCGATGCTAATGTTGAGACCGCCAGTGATCTTGCTCAAACATTGCTACTGAACCAAGGATTTGAGAACTTAACCAAGAAGTCTTTGATTGCCCGCTTTATTAAGAAGTACCCAACAATTCAAAGTCTTATTGCCGGCGAGGCAGCGGAGAAGTCTGAGGAAGAAGGCTTAATTGTTTCACAGTCAAGTTTTGATGCTGCAAAGCATGAATACGAAGAGCTTATTGCGACGAAGATACCAGAAAATAAGGAGGCGATCGCAACTGCCCGTGAGCATGGGGACTTAAAAGAAAATTCTGAGTATAAGATGGCGCGTCAGGATCAAGATATCTTGTTATCGCGCAAAAACGAACTAGAGGTCGACCTTTCTCGCGCCCGAGTTTCGGACTTTACTGATGTTTCCAGTGATGTGGTCGGTATCGGTAGTATTGTAGAGCTAAAAGAAGGCTCCAGCGGCAAGACTCGTCGCTACTCTATATTGGGGGCCTGGGATTCCGACCCTGATAACGATGTACTTTCTTACAAGACACCGCTCGCGAAACAACTACTTGGTAAGAAGACAGGGGAGGTTGTGACTACAAAGATAGGTGGCAACGAAGAAGATTGGACATTATTGAAGTTGGCAAGATGGGTGGATATGAAATAATTCAGCTACTTTATTGCGTCCTGTTTGCAGGTAAGTATCTGTCTAAATTAGAGTATTTTAAGTTTTAACATCCACATTACCTAAAGTTTTAATACGTTGATTAGGCGTTTCTCCATGTTGGAGCGAACCATGTCTGCTTAAACCAATGGAAAAGGCAAAAAAATGTATTTTAGTTGGGTGGGATGGTGCGGATTGGCTGATTGCAAAGCCCCTTCTCGATGCTGGGCGTCTACCGCAGCTGCAGGCTATGATTGATAATGGCGTTTCTGGGGACTTGCTTAGTATGCCTCCGTATATCTCGCCGATGCTATGGAATACGATCGCCACTGGTAAACACCCGCACGAGCATGGGGTCAGTGGTTTTGTCGAGTATAACGAGAGTACCCACAAGCTCGAGCCCTTTCAGAGTCATCAGCGCAAGTGTAAGGCACTGTGGAATATCCTCTCTCAACAGGAAAAAAAATCGCATGTGATCGGATGGTTCGCCTCTCATCCAGCCGAAAAGACCAATGGAGTGAGTATATCCGAGCAATTTGGTAGTTTTGAGAAGAACGCCAAAGAAAAAAAGCCGAGCCTGCTAGGTTCGGTTTATCCTGAGGAAAAAAAAGCTCGTTATGATGAGCTGCGTGTTGGCCCAGCCGAAGTTGATTCGCGCTTACTTGAATTTTTTATACCCGAAGTAACCAGTATTTTGGTTGCGCGCGACAAGCGCCCGCAACAATTACTCGTACGTTTGAGCGAGCTTTACAGCTATCACAATGCTGCGATCGAAGCGGTTGAGTCTGGCCCCTTTGATTTCTTAGCAGTGTATTTTCATTTTATCGACTGGGTGTGTCATGATTTTATCATTTACAGCGCCCCGCAGCGACCAGAGGTAAGTGATCGTGATTTTCAATTGTACCGCCATGTGGTGGATCGCGCCTATGAATTACAGGATATCTTACTGCGCGACTTACTATCTAGAGCGGGGCCAGACTGCGCTTGCTTACTTCTCTCGGATCATGGCTTTGCCAGTGGGGACACTCGCCCAAGCCATACCCCTAAAGTGGATTCAGGTATAGCTGCATGGCACAGCCCGAAGGGCGTCATTGCTATGGCAGGTCCGGGAATTGCTCGTGGCGAGCAGCTGAAAAATGCTAAGCTGCTCGATGTCGCGCCCACGCTACTGCATTATTATGATCTTGCGGCGGGCAAGGATATGCCGGGAAAAGTGCTGCTTGATTGTTTCAGTGAGAAACGTGAGCCGCGCAGGTTAGCAAGCTGGGAGGGCATGCCGCCGGCACTAGAACACTTTCGCGCTGACCCAGTCGCTGCATCTGAAAAAGATTTATTTGTAGCGCATTTTGCTGCGCTTGGTTACTTAGACCTAGAGTCTGAAAATGCTAGTGGTGTGCACCATGAAATGCGTGCCACCAATGCATGGAACATGGGTCAAGCCTTGCTTAATAGTGCTCGCCCTCTCGAGGCATTACCTTATCTAGAAGAGGCTTTTTATTACCGCCCTGAGCAAGTGCACTTGGCCGAACCGCTCGCACGCTGCCAACTACTGCTTGGACTAAACGATGAAGCGCTGACGACCTGTGAAAGTCTCCGCGATTACGCCGACAGCTATCCAAATATAGCCCTTAAATTGGTCGATATTTATCGTTTGGCAGGTCAAGTAGATGATGCTTTCGAGCTTTTACAGCAGGCTGCAGATAATGGGCTTCGTCCAGAAACTGTTGCCTTTCATAGAGGCCTTTGCCATATGCGCAACGGCGAGCACCAAAAAGCCTTGGAGGCCTACGAGGCTGCCCAAACGACAGAGGAATCGATATTAATTAATTTAGCCAAAGCCTCTTCATTGATAGGCCTGAAGCGCTATGGCGATGCAGAATCACTGGTGGATTCAGCTTTGGCGAATGGATTTATAAGTGCCGACGCTTACTTTTATAAAGGGCAGATTTTAGCACAGACAGACGCTCAAAGAGAGGCGCAGCTGATGTTTGCTGAGGCTCTGAAAATAGACCCCAATTATTTAAATGCGCGTATAGGTTATAGTCGCCGCGAATTGGAAATATTCAGGCGCGATGACAAACTGAAGCCCTACATGGCGGAGCACTTTGATTTCAATAAAGGTGGTACAGTACTTACTCAGGCAGAGAAGAAGCGTGCAGCTTTTATTGCTGAGGTGCGCGCAGAATCAGCAAAACGGCATGTGCAATGGAACAATCAAATCCGAGCGCACCGTGCGAAAGAGTTATACAGTATTATGTTAGATAAGAGTACTCCCCCAGTTGATACCTCTAAACCTATAATAATTGTAA
>JAKVCN010000029.1 GCA_022448585.1 Puniceicoccaceae bacterium
GCAATTAATGGCGAGACTGATAAAATGGTTACATTATTGCGTAGCGATGGCGAAAATTATGTTTGCGAAACAGGACTCGCTCCACTCTCTGAAATAGCTAACGGTGTGAAGAAGCTACCGCAGGGTTGGATCAATGAAGATGGAGTCAGTATGAGCTTTAATTTCTACAAGTATGCTTTGCCGCTAATACAGGGCGAGGCAGATGTACCCTACGAGAATGGAGTACCAATCTTAGCTAAATTAAAATTTGAAAAAGTGGCGCGTAAGCTTGCCCCCCATAATTTTGAATAATTCGCTTAAGGCATTCTTTCTAAGCTAGTCTCCAATTGTTGGTAGGCTGTTTTTATAGGGTGTCCTCCATTCATGTCTGCGTTGCATTAAGCAACCCGAGCATATGTCTCATTACAAAGCATGTAGCTTAGGTAATTTAATTATGTCCCCGAACAACAATCAATTGCCTGAATCGCTTGATTGAAGCGATTCGGATGGCTACCACTGATTTGGAGATAAGGGTAACCATACTTTTCTATTCTTGTTTTAAAGAGAGTGTGTAATGTTGCACGAGCATTTAGACTCGTGCGTTGCCTAGGATCTGCGACCCATGGAATATCTGGAGAGCATAGCAAATAAAGGCTGTACCCTCGCTTAGGCACGATTGAGTTAGCCCATGTAAGAGCTTCTCCAAAATAGTATTCTGCATAGATTATAGTAGAGACAATATTCGTATCATGAATGACTATTTTTTGTGCCTTGTCCAACGCGGCATCTTCGACCGCAAGTTGCCCCCTCGCAATGGTATCAACGTCCTTAGCGATTAAGTCCCGACCGAGCGTGTGAATATATTCACGGACGAACTCTTTAGACCATGGTGCGCAGTAGTGCTCACTAAGAGATTTAGCTAGAGTGCTCTTGCCGGTTGATTCAGCACCAGTAAGTACGATACGTTTTATTATAGGCGGGTCTGTTATCATGAGCGCTAACTGTACACTTCTATTTTGCGCCTCCACTCTAACCATCCTCGAGTAGCTAAGCTTATGAAAATAGTAAAAAGGATGGCGCTAACTAAGTATCCTTGAGCCAACCATAAACCAAGATAAATAAGGTCTGCAAGAATCCAGAAGAACCAATTCTCGACATATTTTCGACTCAGCATCCATTGCGCAGTAAAAGAGCTACACAACGCACAGGCATCTAAGTAAGGCATGTATGCGCTAGTAAAGATATGTAGAGCTCCACCAATGCCGATAGTACTAAAAAAGATAAATGAGAGTGCCACAATTAGCTCATTTTTCGTAGCCTTTGAGATATTGATTGAGGCTATGCCAGTGGTAAGGGCTGTTGACCAGTTTAGCCATCCGTAGATAGAAATTACAATAAAGAACGCATTCATAGCCACTGCTGCGTATAGCTCCGCTTGGTAGCTTAAATATATATAAACTGCATAGCAGACTAAAAAGAGTGCCCAAGCAGCAATTTTTTCCTTTATACTAAAATAGACACCAATGATACCAGCAAGCGAGCCTAACCACTCGATCCAACTTGTTGCGGTTACCTGCTGCCAAGCGTTTTCTAGCATTTAAAGAGCGATTCAGCGTTTAATCAGCGTCGTAAATCTGCACACGCTCCCAGAGCTCTTTGTTTTCTAAGAATTTCTGATGTAGCTGGTTTTGTTGGTAGGCGTCGTGAGCAGCCATATCCTCAAGTAGTACCGTTAAGCAAAAGTCGTAACTCGCGTCAATGATAGGGCGATCAGGAGTGGATGCGGGCGAGCCCACATAGACAAATGCTGCGGATGGGATCTGCTTGAGGGAGTCTAAAGCGACTCTAAAGTCCTCCCGCTCAGAGGTGCTGAGTTCTTTGCGTAGCCAGAAGAGTACGGTATGAATGAGCATTTGTCTTAGTAATTTAACCGCTAATCGATTGAGGATAATTAGAACAGGCTTCGATAATTTCGGACAGTTCATCGTAAGAGTTCGCTACGGGTAATTCGGGCCGTTCGAGTGTAAGGCTTTCAGGCGGACAGAAGAGAGACTTGTTATCGGCCGCATCCATCATGGATAGGTCATTGTAAGAGTCGCCCGCAGCAAAAGTCGCAAAATTTAGAGCTTTAAAGGCTTCAACAGCTTTTCGTTTGTGGTCTGGGATGCGTAGTTGGTAGTCGGCAATACAGTTACTATCGTCGATAATTAACTCATGGCAAAACAGAGTTGGGTTACCAAGTTTTGCCATGAGCGGACCAGCAAACTGACTAAAGGTATCGGAGAGTATGACTAAGCGGGTTTGAGCGCTCACCCATTTGACAAATTCCACTGCTCCAGGTAACGGATCTAGGGTGTTAATCACTGCTTCAATGTCGGCTAACTTAAATTGGTGCTGGTTGAGCACATCCAATCGATAGCTCATTAGAGTATCGTAGCAAGGCTCATCACGGGTGGTTCGCTTAAGTTCCTCTATGCCGGTTTTTTCGGCAAAGGCGATCCATATTTCAGGAATTAGAACTCCCTCTAAGTCGAGACAAATTATATTCATAATTTAAGAGCGATTTAATTACAGTATCAGTCAACTTCAATTAGAGTTTGTCTGCAAATCAGGGGGGAAATCTGCGAGGATTTGGCTGATGATTGTGTGAATCTCATTGTCACTTCGTGCTTCCCTCGCAAGACGCTCGGTATGCGCTGCTCGCCAAACTAATTGTTGGCTGCGCGCATCGATTATGTCGATAACAATGGTGCCTTCCTCGTATGTGTCGATACTCATATTTGAGTAAGTGCCTACCCCGAAGTAGGGCTCACGTCTGTACGACAGTGGTCTAGTGCGAAATTCTAATAATCTACTACGATCTTTACTTTCGGTACTAAAAGTCACTCGAAAGTCAAAGTTATTGGAGTCATTTCGGTAACCTTTGGAAAGTAAGACCGAATCGATTGCACGAGTTATGCGTCGATCAACAATAGGGCTTAGAGCTACATTCTGATATGCCGAACGCTCTTCACGTGAATCGATAATATAGCTATTGTACTGGGGAAATTTGTCGGTCGCGTCCTGCTCGTAATCGATCACAATGGGAGAGACACAGCCGCTTAAAATTCCAAGCATTGAGAATAAGGCGAGAGCATAAAGTTTATTTGTCATGGCTTTTTGTAGAATATATATGTTTAAACAAACTTTATACGTAGACTAGGTTCGCTTCAAGCGGTTAGAGACATTAATACTATTATTTAGTTTCAAATGCGATGGAATCTTCCAGTCAGCGAGATAAACCCTGCAATGCTTGCGAATGCGACGCTTCCAGGTGTGTAGGTCCTCTGTTGATTGTGTAGTGATTTCACAAGCTATAATGGATCCAGTGATCGGCCCTGATTCGGCGTAAACGCGGCAGGCATCGACCTCTGGAACTTGTTCAATTATGGCTTCAATTTCTACAGGGTGCACCTTCTGCCCGCCGATATTTATTAAAGCGCTTTTACGTCCAATAATTTTTAACTGACCTGCATTATTAGTACTTACTAAATCACCGGTTTGGTACCATCCGTTTTCGCTAAGAGAGGAGCTTTCGGAGTTAAGGTAGCCAATTATACGAGATGGAGCCTTAAGCCAGAGTTCATTGTCTATGATTTTCCAATCCGTATCTATATCTTGAATACTGAAAAATAAACTATCCGAACTTGCACTTCGAATTCGTATAGCACCTGTTTCGCTAGTGCCGAATTTTTGCTGAAGCGTAGCATGAGGGAAAACATCGGTTAAGCGTTTTAATAAAGTACTCGGCATCGGCTCGGCTCCATAAGCTATGATTTTTAAGCAACTACAATCATATCGTTTTGGAATCCCATTTAGGAGAAGTAAATTCAAAAAAGTTGGAGAAGCAGGGAGAACCGTTACTTTGTGGGCTTCGATCGCGCGGCCTGCTGCTTCAGGACTTACTTGGTCTGGAATAATTAGGGTGGAGCCCGCAAAAAGGGAGCGAAGCGCTGCGTCAAAACCGCCAATATGGTCGAGCAAGAGTAGTTGAAGGCTACGCTCAGTGCGCGATGGGATCATCTTATAGCGTTTTAGTAATGCTTTTAAACTATGCAACATAGCTTTGGGGGAACCGCTAGTTCCGCTACTTAGCAATACTAAGCCAGAGCCAGTTAATTCCCTATATAAAGTAGGGCGTTTACAAGGTTCTTGCTTGACTAGCTTTGCAACACCTCGATCGAAGCTTAGAAGATAGTCTACCGCAGCGACCTTCATAGATTCAATACAGTCATTGGTTGACCTGCCAGAGCCTAAAGGTAGAGCAATTAAATTGAGCTGATGAATTGCTAAAATAGAAGCGATACCATGCATTACTAGATTCGCACGGATTGCGACGACTGATTGTTGCTCGCAAGTGCTTAGTGTTCCAATCAAGCTTTCAATACATTTCTGAAGGTCATTATAGAGCCAGTTCCGTTGCCCTTCAATAAATGCTATTTGACCGCTAAATTTTTTTAGTCTTTTTTCGATCCAGTCCACTTTTAGCTAACCCCACCTAGATAGAGGATTTGACCAGTAATAAAGTTACTTTCTGCTTTAAGAAAAAAATCAATTGCATTGCAGACATCGCTAACTTCACCAAGTCGAGCGATTGCTTGTCGTTGTATAAGTTCTTGTATTTTTTTTGGAGGTACGCCTTGGATTAAGTCTGTGTCAATCGGGGTAGGTCCGAGAGCGTTGACTGTTATATTTAGCTCAGCAAGCTCACGCGCAAGAATCCGAGTCAGGCTCTCCACTGCAGCTTTGCTCGCGGCATAGATTGCTTCACCTTCAAGATTTAAGGGATGTGCTACAGTAGTAAAATTGACGATACGCGGTGCGCTACTGCGGCGCATCAGTTTTGTCATCTCTCGACAAAATAGGAATGTACCGACTACATTAGTTTGAAGGACACGATTGACTGTTACACCTGGAGTCAACAGTGCATGGTTCATTGAAGCAATGCCTGCATTATTAAGTAGTGCATCAATTTTTTCGTGAGACTCTCGAATTGCCCTAGCCATATCTACGACAGCCTCTTCATCGCTAACGTCGAGGGCGTAGTGATGATAGTTGATGTTTTCAATACTTGCGTTGCCTCGGCTGCAACCAATAACTTCAAATCCCGCTGTTAGATAGTACTCAGCAATTGCTTTGCCGATACCCTTTCTTGTGCCAGTAATAACAATTGTCTTCATCTCTGCGTCCTTTGGATACGCTCTGATAATGTATTAATTAAGCTATCAACATTACGAAAAGGAGACCGCTGAGCGCTCATAGCTTTATCGTCTGCAAGCACTATATTAGCCTTATAGCTTTCGGCTACCGCTTCTTCTATATCAGCAATTAAGTTGACCAGCGCCATGCTGTCGAGCGCACCACTTTCTCCGTAGAGTGGGCTGTTTAACGTAGGGTTTTCCAAGGCAGTAATTTCAAAGTCTTCAGCTAGTTGACGAACAGACTTCAACACAAGGGCTTCGATTTCGATACGGTCTGGCATTAATTTATTATAGTGATTTATTGTGAGTAGAATCATTGCCAAAAAATTCTTTCCTAGTCGTCGAACCAGGGGCAGAGATATTTTTGCGACCAATAACCTTAAACATAGTTATAGCCATAATTTTTAAGTCGAGCAAGCAAGAATGATGATCAAGATACCAACAATCTAGCTCGAACTGCTTTTCCCATGTTAAGTAATTGCGGCCATTTACTTGTGCCCATCCAGTTAGTCCTGGGACAATATCATGGCGACGCTTTTGCTCTGGGGAATAGCGTTCCAAATACTCGATTGGCAACGGGCGAGGACCGACCAGACTCATATCGCCTTTTAATACATTCCAAAGTTCAGGAACTTCATCTAGGCTACTGTTTCGTAGAAATTGACCCCACTTAGTAATACGCTCAGCATCAGTGCCTTGCCCTAAATGCATTGTACGAAACTTAAAAATTTTAAAGGGACGCCCAAGGTATCCTCCGCGCTTTTGTGTAAAGAATATTGGCTTTCCCAAAATAATTAACTGTAAGGCGCACAACCCTAAAATTAAAGGGGATAACAGACATAAAAGAAATATGGATAAAAAAATATCTACAAAACGCTTCATTCTGTTCGCAAAAGCTATGATTATTTATTAACTTATGTTTATACTACAATAACAGTAGCTTATATATTTAAGTCAAATCTTGCTTTGACTCACAAAAAAAGGTTTTTCATTACTATGAGTCATGACACATTAACAGCCCATAGGTTTCAACTAAACGCTAGTGAACGTAAATTTCCACCTTTTAGTTTGACCAATTTATTAACGACTTGTTTCGGCAATGGTAATGGCGAACGAGTCTGCGTACTTATTGATTTACCAAATCCGTCCGACATCCAAGAGTTTAAGTTTCTTGGCGATCCTACTTTATCAATCCAAAATTATGGTTACGAAGTTTTTTATAAAGGGTTTAAGTCTGGTGCCCTAGAGGCCATGAACTGGAATGGCGGAGAAATTTTCGCTTACAAGGAAACTGGTGGAAGCAATCTTGATATGGAAGATGTCTGTTTTGATCCTGCTGGCAAGCAACTCAGCTTGGATACAGACATTTACGCTAGGTACGATATTATTCTAGTGGTTTCGACATTTTCAGCGACGGCGCCACTAACAGCTAAGTGCAAAGAATTTGGTTTTCGTGGTGCAACTCTACATGGTTTAAATCAAATTATATTGGATACAGGATTGTCCGTGGACTATGACTATGTAAGTTTGGATGCTGAAAAGCTACGCCGCGGACTGACTTGCGCAGATCGCTTTGAAATAGATTTTGAAGTTGAGGGTTCCTCTTATACCTTAGCTTTACATACAAATGGCCAAGAAGCACAGAAAAGTCATGGTCTGTGTCCACCAGGTAAACCAGATGTAGCTAATTTACCTGCAGGAGAGGTCTATTTTGTACCCGAAAGTGCGGATGGTGTATTCCCTTTTAAATATGATGAAAGTACTATTGGGTTGTTGCACGTAAAAGACGGTAAGATCTTTAAGTCACAGTTTGTATATGGAGACTATGCTGAGATTGAGGCGCACAACGCTAAGCTCATTGATGACCCAATGATAGGAGCTATCGGTGAACTAGGCTTTGGTACCCAAGTACTGCCTTTCTCGGGTAGAGATATACAAGATGAAAAGATTTTAGGGACTATACATGTTGCTACCGGTCGAGATGATCACCTTGGAGGGAATATCACTCCAGACCTTTTTAAAGAGCACATAAATGCATCGCATGATGATGTGCTATATGCCCCTCATAAGACACCTGAGATACGCTTGCAACAAGCGCGTATGTTTAAAAAAGGTAAGTCTACAGTACTCATTGAGAACTATAAGCCAGCAGCATTTATGATTGAGTGTCTTGAGTCTGAGTTATCTGTCGATGCATGAGTAGAAGTTCCCCGAGTGGCAGGCAAAACATTATTTCATTTATTGTTGCCATAGCTAACCCTCGTGATTTTGAATCCTTACGAATCCGATGAGCTCTTGCACCAGTACCTGGTGTTTCACTACGCTAGCTTTGAGGAGCAGTTTTCATATTCTTTAGGAGCAAGCGATGCACTTGGGTTTCCTCAGCGCTGTGCACTCGAGGGTCCAGATTACACGGCCCTTCCTAAAGAGGCGCGCGCGCTTGACCTAGGTTGTGCGGTTGGGCGGTCCAGCTTCGAACTTGCTCGTGTATGCCAAGAAGTAATTGGTATCGATTACTCTCAGACCTTTATTGATGCCGCAAATCATCTTAAGATTAATGGTCTACATATCGCGCGACGCCTCGATGAAGGTTCAACTGTTACCCAGATTGATATAAAAATCGATCCATTCATCGATCGATCCCGCGTACAGTTTGAGCAGGGGGATGCTCAGCAACTCAGAAGTGGTCTGGGTAAATTTGATCTTATTCTCGCTTGTAATTTAATTTGTCGATTGAGTGACCCTTCTTCGTTTCTCACTCGCTTGAGCGATCTACTCAAGCCCGACGGCCAGCTATTTATAACTACACCTTTTACTTGGTTGGAAACGTACACTAAACGTGCAAATTGGCTTGGTGATGGCGCAAAAAGCTCTTTTTTGGAACTGCGCAGATTACTAGAGCCAAAGTTCAATTTGGAGAAGTCTTGGAATCTCCCATTCTTGATTCGAGAACATGCCCGCAAATATCAATATAGTATTGCGCTAGGCAGTCGCTGGAGACACGTAAATCTAAATAGAGAACTTACTTAGACTCCCTAATTTGATCTCGCAGTTCCTTCAGTTCTTGTTCGACTGGAGTCATGGCATCTTGCTTTTCTGCCCAAAAATTGAGAATCATGGCGCCATATGCTGATGGTTTGAGATGCGATTTTTTTGCACGGGTTTTTATAAGTTGGTAGGTATCTTCCTGTATCCAGCAATTAATTTGTCGATTAGTCATATTAAAAAAGAATTATACGGAACGGTTTTTGTCAAAGTGACCTAACGAATAAATAATACTGTATGAGTAAATATTTGTTAAGTAGACGACAAAAAATCTTAACATATATCTTGTAAGCACTGTAAACCTTGTAGCAATTATTAAAGGATGATTACGTAATTAACTCTAGAAGTCCTAACGTCTATATACTTTTATATACGTAGCAATGCAACTTACACTTACTGGCGATGATTCTAATGGCGAATTAAAGTACCACGATCACCAATTAATTGGCCATAGATAAGAGTGCGCTAATTTCCGGAATGTCTTTAATAATCTGGCTTGGTTCTGGACCAACTCCGATGTATCTCAAATTTGGCAACTTCATCGTATCTTTATCCCCGTGATTAGCTACGGAGACTAAGGACTGCAACATCCATGCTACATAGTTTATAGCGTTTACAGGAAGATCTGCAAACTTACGAACCTTAGAAATATCTTCACTCCATCCTGGTAAATCTTTGTAGACGGGTTGTAGAGTTCGTCGATATTCATCATCACGTGGAACGTGGTGTACTAATTGGCCACTTTTATCTTTATATGCCGTACAAATTCGTAAATTGCCATTCCAACCGTCACAATGAGTGAGTGCGTCAAGTTTGTTAAGAACTAGATCTTGATAGCCTCCATAGCGCAGAGCATCGCCTTTTTCTACGGCATCATACCACCCAACCATTCGCTGGCGCCCGGTTGTTGCTCCAAACTCAATTTTTCTGAGTTGCACGCTTAAGGGATGCTCTTGGTCCATTTGAGATATAAATATATGAGTTCCAACCTTTGTGTCGTACGCCTTACAACAGCCAACATTGTGTATTACTTGTGTTGGAATTCCTGCAGATTGGAAGAACTCTGGGGTAAATGTGTGTGAAGCAGTTACGTTCGGCGCAAATCCATGGCGCTTGTCTAACCAGTAGGCTTGGCCAAATTCTCCAATAATATAATTACCTTTATCTTGCTCGCGAAGAACTAGTTCTCGCACATCTGTAATTTGGCTGGCTAGGGACTGTCCAGCTGTCCAATAAACATCAATCAATCTATCTGTATCGATAGAGAAGGGTTTTGGTCCCATAAATTGATTGAAGTCAAATACCTCTGGCTTAAATTGCCCTGCCTGAATTAGAGGAGCATGCGAGCGAGTCTCCGCATCACTGAGAATTTTAAAGAAGTTAGTCCAACGCTCTGGAGTGACTTCGCATACATGTTCAATTATTTTAAGCGTACGATTTATCCGATTATGTATTTTCTTAGCGAAGCGGTCTTTTACTCCTAAAAAGTCAGCATAGTAGATCTGGAACTGTCCGACCTCATCGCAGTATGCAGGAGTAATACCACGACCAGTTGATCCCCGAGCCAGGCTCTTTAATGTATGCACGCGATAGTCCTCCCATGCTAGATCTAGTAAACGATGGCTTAAGTCGGAGACTTGGCAGCGTTCGTCTATTGATAAACGACTTAATACCTCATGACCATGAGCGGAAGCATAAGCACATTCCCAAATAAACTTGCGTGGGTCGGCCACGACACCAGCTCCGATTGGTAGGTGTGGAATATTTGGGTCGACAAGACCTCCAGGCAAAAGATTCAGCTTCAAGCCAGCAACAGTATGCCCTGAGTTGGATCCGCCATTGACTTTCATTACCGCGGCTACTACGTCTTTCCGATTCGTTCTTTCTCGCAGCTCATTAACAATTTCTAGAATGACACGTCCCTTACCTTCATCTCCTGTAGAGATTCCAGTATCAGCGATTAGTTGCGAACTAAATGGAGTCAGCATGAAAAGATTTGTTAATTTTTTAGCAGTTTAAAGTGCCATTTATACCTAGTAGAAGTAATCGCAATTAAACTGTGCAGAAGTGCAATTAAATAAAAGCTCATTTGTGCTCATCTTTTAGGGTGTCGCTAGTCTTGACTGTGACGACATCATGTGGAGCCGATTCCCTCTGTGCCGCAGGACTGACTCGAATATATCGAGCTTTATCGCGCAATTCTTTGAGTGTAGCTGCGCCGATATAGCCCATACCGGATTGAATACCTCCGACTAGTTCTCGTAAGACGCTAGATAGTGATCCAGCCGCTTCCTTCAGAGCCTCTATGCCTTCTGCTGCCACCTTAGTTACAATCTCTTTTTGATCATGTCCATATCTAGCGGCTGATCCAGCTTGCATTGCCGCGGCACTTCCCATGCCTCGATACTGTTTATAGAGCTTACCATCAATTTCTATTATTTGTCCTGGAGCTTCATTACAGCCTGCTAGTAGACTTCCACACATTACTCCATCCGCTAGCGTAAGCGCTTTAACCATGTCTCCTGATTTCGCTATACCTCCGTCTGCCAGTATGGAGATGCCTTTTTTGTTAGCCGTTTGAGCAGCTACATATAGAGCAGTCATTTGGGGGATGCCGACACCAGCGACGAGACGTGTTGTACATATTGAGCCTGGTCCTTGACCAATTTTAATTGTATCGGCACCCGCCGCAGCAAGGAATTCCACGCCAGCAGCACTAGTAACATTGCCTGCGATAAGAGTAAGATCTTTAAACTCTCTCCGCAAAAGGCTTACCGCTTCACCAACACTCTTAGAGAATCCATGAGCTGTTGAAACAGCTATTGCGTCAATGCCTTCATCAACTAGCTCGCTAACATGATTTAAAATACGATTCTTGTTGAGTGAACCATCTGCTTGCCTGTGAGCAGCAATGGCTGCCGCGCAACACAAGCGAAAATTAGAATCTCGTGCAGGCTTGACCGTTTGATGCGATTCAGCGTCTATACGTTCTATATCGCTTAGTGTAAAAAGCCCACGTAAATGGTCTGCTTCATCTACTATTAAAAGCTTATGAATTCCTAGGTGATCAGTGAAGAAGCGGTCCGCAGTTTGTATGGGATCTTGAGTTATTTCTTTTTCAAAAAGCGTATAGACTTGATCGCGAGGCGTCATTGCTTCGGATACAAGACGGTCCGCATATCGTCCTTTGACGACGCGTCCGGGTAGTAAGCCTAACAACTTGTCTTTATCATCAACTACTGGAAAAGTTCTAAACCCAAATCTGCGGTTCTTTATGTAGTCCAGTACTTCACTAATTCGTTGGTTTGGGGAGACCTTAATAGGTTCTTGTATAAATCCATGAATGTGGTTCTTCACTCTGGCTACCTCACGCACTTGTTCTGCGTCACTCATATTATAATGGATAAGCCCCATACCTCCATTTAATGCCATTTGTATTGCCATCTTTGATTCGGTTACAGTATCCATATCCGAAGAAATTATCGGAATCTGTAATTCAAGCGATGGAGATAGGCGCGTTATAAGGTTAGTCTCTCTAGGTAACACTTCAGAATAGAGTGTCGCTAAGGAGATGTCGTCGTAGGTAAGCCCCGTAGGTAAATTACTTGAGAAAAAACGGTTCCCTGGTAAATAAAACTCGTCGTAATTTTTTGATGCGTCAGCTTTCATGTACCGACTCCATCAAAAGATTATCTTTTCTCAAGTAGAAAGAACAGTTTCATTTATGCTAGGCAAATTTTCATTTAAGGCTTACCGGCGGACATTTCCCTTGCCATATCAGACATCCGGGCGTGTTTGGAGAGAGCGTGAGGGCTACATCGTGCGCTTTGATAAAGGTGACGGTCGTTTTGGGTATGGGGAAGTGGCTCCTATTCCAATTTTTGGAACTGAAACGCTTTTTGCTGCAAGAGCATTCTTGCAAGAGTTCACCGAAGACCCATCTATCGATCTACCTATTGACCTACCGTGTTGTTGTTTTGGAGTGGCTAGTTCTATGCATAGTAATGCTGCACAGCGCCGCGATTACCCAATTGCTGGTCTACTGCCAGCGGGTCATAAAGCGTTGGAATTAGCTACAGTAAAAGTCGCTAATGGTTATCGTACTTTAAAATGGAAAGTGGGAGTTCTTAATTTGGTCGACGAGCAGGCAATCTTGCATGATTTATTTAATAAGACTCCAGATACGGTAGTGTTTCGGTTAGACCCAAATGGCTCTTGGAGCGAGCAAGAGTTTGTACAATGGATAAATTTTTTGCAGCCTTTCCGACATAGAATAGACTTCATTGAGCAACCACTGCCCGTAAATAAGGAGTTAATTATGGCGGAACTGGTCGCTCAATCGGGACTAGATATCGCATTAGATGAGTCACTAAATGGCTTGGAAGGTACTCGCTGGCTATGTGAGTGGAAGGGACCATTAGTTATAAAGGCTCCTCTTATGGGTGATTTAGATAGTTTGGTCGAACGTTTGCGCCCACGAGCGAAGCAAATAGTATTTTCTTCAGTTTTTGAGACTGGAGTTGGTCTTTTAAATACTTTGCAACTGGCGGATGCTTTGCCTGAGATGAATCGAGCTATCGGCTTTGATACTTCAATATTTTTAGACAAACTAAATATCAGTATTGGTAAACCGCTCTTAGCAATTTCCGACCGGATAAATATTTCACCTGATTACATATGGAAGCAACTCCCAGATTTGAGCTGAATGAGCTAAATCGCGATTGGATTGATGGCATTTCATCGAGCTCATTCTACCGGCGAGTTTTACGTAGATTAGACAAAATAGCGGCTTTTTCGGCTGAGGAATTAAAGCGAGGTGTATTGATTGCCGAAATAAACCCTATAAAGTTTTCTGCGGCATTTATGGCAGCCTTACATCATAATGTTCCTATTATTTTGGGGAATCCACACTGGAGAAAGATTGAATGGCAAGCGGTATGTGATCAAGTTTCCCCTGCCGTAGTTTTCGGGCAATGCCCACAACTGCTAATGGAAAGGCAAACAAATGAATCTTTGCGCCCAAGTTCTATTTTAATTCCTACTGGAGGCACTTCGGGTAAAGTTAAATTTGCTGTGCATAGTTGGTCAAGTCTCGCAACGGCTGGTCATGGGTTGGCGAAATTTATGGGTGACCAATCCCTTCATGCATGCTGTATGCTTCCATTATATCATGTGAGTGGAATAATGCAGTTGGTTCGTTGTTGGATAACAGGTGGGCGCTTATTTTTTATATCTTTTAAAGCCTTTCTCGGCGGAGAACGCCCAGATTTTGACAGCCACATTTTATGCCTATCTTTAGTGCCGACTCAATTGTATAGGTTGGTTCAAGATCCAAGTGCATTAGACTATTTGAGTAAAGTGCGTGCCATATTTGTGGGTGGCGCATCTGTGCAGCCTAAATTAGCGATACAAGCACGTATGTCGCGCTTACCAATTGTACTTAGCTATGGTATGACAGAAACAGCAGGAATGGTTACAGCCTTGCCAATCGCTGACTTTCTGTCGGGCCAGCTGTCTTATGGGCGACCTTTACCACATGCTACAATTAAGGTGATTGCAGAGAATGGTAGGACTTGTTCGGTTGGCTCAATCGGTAGAATCGGGGTTCAATCGCAAGCATTGTTTTTAGGCTATCAAAACTGCAATAGCTCTAATCATGATACTACTACTTTTCTGACTGACGACCAAGGATTTGTCGATACGCAGGGAAATCTTCATGTCCTTGGTCGAATCGATCGCATCATTAATAGCGGCGCCGAGAAGATTGATCCTAAGGAAGTGGAATCCGTACTTTTGGATTCTAATTTAATTAAGGAAGTGCTAGTTGTCGGTTGGCCTGACGCAGAGTGGGGAGAAAGATTGGTCGCTATTTATACATCAGCGAATCAGGTACTGTTAGATTCAGAACTTGAAAATTGGATGCGAAAAAATTTAGCCGCCTACAAATGCCCTAAATTAATGCTTCGTGTGGAGCAGTTACCGTTAACGGAGAATGGCAAGATTCTTCATCGAGAACTCAGAAAACTAATTATCAACGCTTAAAGTACAAATCCATCCTTAGCAATACAGATGACAAACTCGCCTTTAATGCTGCCTTGTTCGATGTGTTGAAGAACCTCGTAAGCAGGGCCGCTAAAGACGGTTTCGTGCTTCTTTGTCAGTTCACGAGCCACACAGATACAGCGATTGGGGCCGAGAGAATCGACTAAATCGTTAATAAACTTACTAACACGGTGGCAGGATTCATATGCGACGATTGTGTAACCAAAATCTTGATAGGATTTAAGAAATCGCTGGCGTGCGGCACGCTTAGGCGGGAGGAAGCCCGTAAAAAAAAAGCCATCACTTGGCAGGCCTGAGATCGATAGAGCAGCGATTGCAGCACATGGCCCCGGTGTACTTGTAACAGCTAGGCGACGACGATGACATTCTCGCACCAACCGGAACCCTGGATCGCTTATCGCTGGGGTGCCAGCATCTGAAACTAAAGCTATTTCTTCGCCTGCATCTATACGTTCTGCTAGTTTCTCTGCTAAGTAGCTCTCATTTTCATCACGGTAGGAAATTAAATCTGGGCGATTTGCAATAGGTAACTTTGCTAGTAGTTTACCAGTCACCCTTGTGTCTTCGCAGGCAATACAATCTACAGATTTTAGCATTTCGTAAGCACGTTTAGATAAGTCCCCCATATTTCCTATGGGTACCGAAACTAATATTAGACTTCCTTTAGTTTTTACAGATTTCATAGGTTTTAAAAAGAGTTAGGTTCTAGAAGTATTTTGAATAGTTTTATGTAGAAGTCTAAGAATTTAGCCTTCATTATAAAATACACGTTTGCTTTATACAGTTATGCTACGCTTTTTTCTAATTTTCATTTGCTTTTCTGCGTTTCTAGCTAGCGACCTTATTGCAAGGGATGCAACTCTTTCACGTAATCTCTTGCAGGAAATGGAAACTAGTAATTTCGATCAGGAGCTTAAGCGGATACTTGATGATTATTATTTAGACAGCTTTGGTGGATTAGAAGTATGGTCAAAACTCCAGAGCTTACAAACCACAGGTGAAATAATTATAAATGATTTTAAGATTCCATTTATTGGGTACAAGAAAAAGCCTAATTTATGTAAGATTATTTTTAATCCACTCTCTGAAAATCGATATATACAAGCTTTTGATGGGCAGGATGCTTGGGAATGGAATACACATGTGTCTGCTACGCCTACCTTAATGACTGAAAATAATGCGCGTAGTTTTATAACAAGTTCGAGTATGGGAGATCAGTTGCTTTTCCCTCAACTAAATGGCAAAAAAATAGTATTTATTGGATCTCGGTTATTAGAAAATGGTCAATTGGTTCGGGATATCCAGGTGACACTTCCCAAGGAAGTTAGCATTACTTATTCGATTGGCGTAGGTCAATCGATACTCTTAGAAGAAACGCATTACTATTCCGAAGATAATAGAGTCGAGCGTATGGTTTATTCCGACCATCGGATTTTCGACGGCGTGAAAGTAGCATTCTGTAACGATGTCTATCTTAACGAAAAATTGAGCCATTCGATACGATTAAGACAGGTTCAATTCAATCCGGGGCTTACTGCTTGGATGTTTTCCATGCCGAGCGAATTAGATTCATTGATTAGCTCTAATTCAACTGGTTTAACTAGATTCCAGTTTAAATTAGAGAGTGAGTCACTGCTGCTCGGTAATGGTTTGAGTGACGAACTAAAATTGATTCCAACGAATTCAATTTTAGACTATTCTGACCTCACAGATTATTTTAAAGTGCTAAGAGTTAATCAATCTGAATCAAAGACTGATACACTGGAAAACTAGCGAAACCCAGGTGCGCCATGCTCCCAAGATTTTGGCCGTCCCCAGGGGACGGATTGCTCATCGACATCACTGTCAAAGCATCCAGCAAGAAAAAGAGCAAAAAATGCAGTGAATAGTAAAATAAATATGCGGTGGATCATTGTATTGTAAGATAATAACTTAGCGTAGTATTCTAACTACAGTGCCAGGATTTAGTTCCTTATTATTGGCACCAGGCATGATATTGGCGACGATATAGTTATTTGTAATCTTAGTCAGTTCTACTTTCGCAATAGATTTATAATCATTAACTAGGTCTAATTTGTCTCCTATACTCAAGGTTACTCCCGGCGCCGGATTTAAAACAATAATACCACTTTTAGGGCTAGCAGTTGCAATTGTAAGTTCTTCGCCCAATATGCCGTGAGCATTTTTGCTAATCGATTTGCTAGCTGTGGGCATTCGATTTGACTTTTCACTAGGCTTTGGATTTTTCGATTGAGTTGATTTTAAGGCAAGCTCCAGGCCGAGTTTTTCTTCTTCCAATTCTTCTACGCGGTCTGATAGAGCACTGAGCTCGTCAGACTGATCGATTGCAGCCATCTCTCTCTCTGCTTGGATTAGCTTGCTTCGCGCGTTTTTTAGATCGACTTGCAAATTGTTTATTTCATTTTGCGCCTGTTTTATTTGAGTTTGGTTTCGTGTGATTTCTTGTTTAGCAGTGAACATCTCAGAGCGGAGAGAGTCTAGAGCACCTTTACTACTAGCTAAGTCAGTACGTGACTGGAGTAGATTCTTATTAAGTTGAAGAATTTCATCGTTTGCGCTACTAAGCTCTATTTGCATATCATTTTGAGCTTCAATAGAATTCGTTAACTCTGATTCTTTCTCCTTAAGTTTTCCTTGGGCGATGAAAAATAGAACAGAGGCACAAATGGCAGCGATTATGGCAAAAATTCGAAGAATAAGTGAAAGGCTTTTCATATCAATAGAGTGTAAGAGATGATTTATTTTATGCAATAAGTGGTGTCTTCTATCGAATTATTTAGATTAATATGGACGCCTTTCTTATTAAATATCAGACGATTCAACAATTTAAAAATTAATTCCTTTTGCGGTTCAAGACCCAACTTTATGGATAGCTCTTCAACACTCAGAGCTTTGTCAGATTCACGAAGTTTTTGTAGTAAATTCTTTTCTAAATCAATGATATCAGCGGCAGCTTTCTTTCCTGCTTCAACACCAGGTTGATGATAAGCATTTATGTTGATTAAACTAGCGTAAAATCCAACGGATCGCTCAAACAATGCGATTAGCTGACCAACAGACTCTGGAGTGACTTGTTGAATTGTAATCGTGAGTGATTGTCTGCCCTTCTCGTGCAACGCATCACGTGTTCCAAGGTAAAATCCTTGTAAGAAATCACCAGAAGTGACGTCTTTCTCTACTTCTATCGAATTTTCTTCACGATCTTTGAGTACTTCTATGAATATTACAAAGAAGTTGTTAACTCCCTCACGAAGCTGTTGGACGTAGGCATGTTGATCCGTGGATCCTTTGTTGCCGTAGACTGCAATGCCTTGGTTGACTATTGCTCCATCAATGTCGCATTCTTTACCGAGTGACTCCATTATTAGCTGCTGCAAGTATTTGGAAAAAAGCATTAGGCGATCTTTGTAGGGTAAGACTACCATATCTTTCTTACCTTCTCCCTTTGTTGCACTAAACCACATAAGAGCAAGCAGTGCAGCTGGGTTTTGAGAAGTCTCTTCGGTGCGTGTTGCTATATCCATTTGAGCGGCACCTGCTAGCAGACTGTCTATACAAATTCCTTGAAGAGCAGCAGGGAGTAGGCCGACAGCTGCTAATTCGGATGTTCGACCACCAACCCAGTCCCACATGGGGAGTCTAGCTAGCCAATTTTCTTCTGTAGCAACGGTATCCAGTTTTGAGCCGACCCCAGTAATTGCAATCGCATGTCGAGCAAAAGGAATACCAATTTTTTGGTATGCCGCTTTAGCCTCAAGCATACCGTTGCGAGTCTCAGGAGTGCCTCCTGATTTTGAAATCACAATGACTAGAGTCTGTCCAAGCTGCCCTTCGAGCAAATCAAGCGTGCGATCCATACCATCTGGATCGGTATTATCGAAAAAGTAAGGCGTTAATTTGTCCTGTTTAGGCGACCCTAGGGCATCCGCAACAAATTGTGGACCTAGTGCGGAGCCACCAATGCCAATAATGAGGTAATTTATGAAATTTCCACTTGCGCCAGTTATTTTCCCATTATGTATATCAGCAGTTATTTGTTTAACTCTGTCTAGGCAGCTATTGATTTCAAGGCGCAGCTCGGGAGTTGGCGCTAAAGATGAATCTCTTAACCAATAGTGTCCAACCATACGATTCTCGTCTGGGTTAGCAATCGCGCCAGCCTCTAAGTTAGCCATATCTTGGTAAGCTTTTTTCATGCGTTGCTGCATATCATTTAAAAAGCTGTCGCTGAAATTTATACGACTGATATCGAGCGCAAAATTGAGATCACGAAGTTCTAAGTAATATTTTGAAAAGCGTTCCCAGGTCATATTATTTACGGGTTGATTCAATATAAGATTCTAAAAAGCAAACAAGCGTTATGAGAGATATTTGTCGGTTACAGCTCCTTCTGAGGCGTTTGCAACTAGGGCAGCGTATTTACCTAGGACACCGCGTCGCTCGCCAGGACCGGTTGGCTTAAAGGTTTTCATTCGCGCAGTAAAGTCAGTGTCTTCAATAAGTAAACTTATTGTATTTTTTATTGCATCGATTTCTATTAAATCACCGTTTTGGACAATGCCGATTGGTCCACCTTTCGCTGCTTCTGGGCATATGTGACCGACGTCGAATCCATGGCTTCCTCCGGAAAATCGCCCATCAGTAATTAGGGCAACTTCCTTAATTAAGCCGCGTCCTGCAACTGCACTTGTTGGTGAGAGCATCTCTCGCATGCCGGGTCCGCCTACAGGGCCCTCATTACGAATAACTACAACATCACCAGAGATTACATCGCCGCGCAGGATTCCCACAAGTGCTGCCTCTTCACCCTCATATACTTTAGCGGTTCCTTTGAAGTAGAGGCCTTCCTTGCCTGTAATTTTACCTACAGCACCCTCCGGAGCTAAATTACCTCTTAAGATTCTAAGGTGGCTACTTTTTTTGATTGGGTCTTCCCATGGGCGAATTATATCTTGTTCCGCAGGATAGTTGGCATATTGCTTTTCCGCTTTTAGGGCATCCGCTATAGTTTCTCCAGTGACTGTTAGGCATTCGCCATGCAGTAGACCACGCTCCAGAAGTAGCTTCATCATTGGCCGAATGCCACCAATTCTGATTAAGTGACTCATGTTATAACGACCGAAAGGCTTAACGTCAGCCAGTAGAGGTACGCGGTCGCCTATCTCTTTAAAGTCATCGATAGTTAAATCTACCTGTGCGGAGTGAGCAATGGCAAGCAGATGAAGAATTAAATTAGTAGACCCGCCGAGCGCTAGGCATGTAGTAATGGCATTCTCAAATGCCTTACGAGTCATGATGTCGCGCGGTTTGATGTCATTTTCGAGCATTTTTAAGACTGCAGCACCTGCCATTTCGCAATCCTTCCGCTTCTCTTCACCAACTGCTATCTGCGCAGAACTACCAGGCAAGCTCATCCCTAGAGCTTCGATTGCACTAGCCATGGTATTTGCAGTATACATGCCACCACACGAGCCTGCTCCAGGAATTGCATACTTTTCAACTTCTTTGAGCTCTTCGTCGGTTAATTCCCCTTTAGCGTGTTTTCCAACCGCCTCAAATACGGAAACGATATCCATTGCGTCACATTCTTCTTCTACATTCTTGGGCAAAAAGCCTGGTAGAATCGTCCCTCCATAAACGAATACTGCTGGTCGGTTCAGTCGAGCGATAGCTATCATACAACCTGGCATGTTTTTATCACATCCTCCAATAGCAACAAGCCCGTCAAAGCCTTCAGCGGCGACGGTTGTTTCAATTGAATCAGCAATAACATCTCGAGATACTAGGCTATAGCGCATCCCTTTAGTTCCCATGGAAATCCCATCCGATACGGTAATCGTACTAAAATTGATAGCTTTGCCACCTGCTGCATTAATGCCATTGCTTGCGTGACTGGCTAGTTCACCTAGGTGCATATTGCAAGGTGTCAAATCACTCGGAGAACTTGCCACGGCAACTTGAGGCTTGTTAAAATCATCGTCATTAAATCCGACTGCGCGTAGCATCGATCGTGCAGGTGCACGATCGTGACCGTCGACTATTGTTGAGGAGTACAAGCGTGTATGTGAAGTTGCCATAATAAATAGTACGTTATAAATCTTTCTCGTTGCGGATTGCGCAGGATTGAATGGATTAAGTTATCAATCACAACCCCCTTTTTGCTGTTCAAAGTAACCAGTAATGATTTTTATTTACAGAGTATTATGGAAATAAACCTTAAAAAGACCTTGGAAGCACTTCTTTTATCTACCGCTGAGCCGATTTCACTAAAAGAAATTGTAAAAATTTTTGCGCGTTATCATCAGGAACAACTTGATGCGGTAGAAACTCAAATTGAATCTACTGATACGGGTACTTCAGAAGGTATTACATCTAATTTATTTACATTGGCGCAAATCCGCGCTGAATTAGCTAGTATGACTGATGTTGCTGAAGTTGAAGATTTAGCATACCGCATAATAGAAGGTCCAAATGGCTATCAATTAGTGACGGCACCACAATTTGCTGGGTTCGTACGACTATTGCGAGGCGAGCCGCGTCCGATGAAGCTAAGCTCTGCTGCCCTCGAGACTATGACCATTGTCGCTTACAGGCAGCCAGTTACCCGTGCAGAAATTGAAACAATTCGAGGAGTTTGTACAGATGGGCCGCTGAATCGTTTAATAGAATTGGAGCTAGTCCAAGTGACTGGACGCGCTGAATTACCGGGGCGCCCTATACAATACGGCACGACAGACCAGTTTCTTGAATTTGCCGCAATCAAGGAGTTGGATGAATTGCCAGCTTCCGACGTACTAAGTAATCACGAAATTGATGACTGGATGCGCCAAAGCGAAGTGCCTCATGATACTATCTCTGATCAAGATGTAGGGCTTGCAAAAGAATTAAAAACCGACGAGTTGCCACTGGAGGCTACTTATGCTGAGATCGAATGGAAAAAAGAAAATGTCGAAAACGATGCTGCAGCTTTGTCAAGAGATGAAGGAGCTTCACCAGAAAAGACATAATTCATTTATTCGGTAATTTACTCACTACTATGTCAGAGGAAATAAATAATCATTTACAGGTAAATCGTGATGCAATTGATAGGCTCGATAAAGCAATTGTACGGAGACTAAACCAGCGCGTTTTACAGGACGCAGGAGCGGACGAGGACGAGGTGCTTAAAAAAATAGTTACCCTCAATTCTGGACCGCTTTCAGGGGCAAGCCTTCAAGCGATTTATCAAACATTAATGGTAGCGGGATTAGCGCCAGATGCGGTTAGGGTAAAACCTGCTATCGTTGATGCCCTCGATTCTGAAATCGTCACACTTTTTAATGAGCGAGTCACCCATGCAGGTGCGATTGGCAGAATTAAACATGCCAGTGGCGCAGATTATTATGATCCAACTCGTGAAGCACAGGTTATGGAAGCAGTAACTGCACTCAATGATGGACCGATATCAGATATAACTCTTCGATCAGTTTATCGAGAAATTATTTCTGGATCTATATCGTTAGAGAAGAAATTGAACATCGCCTATCTCGGACCGAAGGCAACGTACACGCACCAAGCTGCAATTAGTAATTTTGGAGTGAGCCTTAATTATGAGGCTATTCGATCTATTCCAGATGTATTTTCAGCAGTTCAAAGTGGAAGTGCCGATTACGGAGTTATACCAATAGAGAACTCCACCGAAGGAGTGGTTTTTCACTCAATGGATACGTTAGTAGAATCGGAGCTTCATATTTGCTCACAAATTTATTTACCTATTGAACATTGCTTAATCTCGCATGCTAATGTGGATGCCATTGAGTCAGTTCGTTCTAAGGATCAAGCATTGGGACAATGTCGAGAGTGGTTGCAGGAGAATATGCCTAATGCAGTTCGAGTGGATGTTAGCAGCACTGCTGATGCGGTACGTACAGCCAGTGAAAACCATAAGTCCGCAGCAATAGCGAGTCATTTAGCAGCAAATCTTTATAATGTGCCGATCCAAGCTAGAAGTATTCAAGACCGAGATGACAATGTAACACGTTTTCTTGTTATTGGAAAAACTCATGCAAAGCCTCTTGGGTTAGGTAGAGATAAAACAAGTTTGGTGATTTCATTAAAGGATGAAGTAGGCGCTCTTGAGCGAGCGCTTCATGCTTTTGCTTCTCGTGGGATAAATTTGAGTAAGATCGAGTCACGTCCTAGCCGTAAAAAAGCTTGGGATTATCTCTTCTTTATCGATTGCGCTGGTCACTTCGAAGACACTGAAGTACAAGCAGCGCTTAAGGAGCTTGACGAGCATTGTAGTTTTGTGAAGTGGCTTGGCAGTTATCCAGATTAGAAGGTAGGTGTTGCGCCTCAATGACATGTATGGTGCAGTAGTATTTTCAAAACGTTACTTGTGAGTTCATCAATTTATGTATAGCCTAGACTTCTTGCATGTCTTGAAGCTGCTTAATTAAGGTAGCCAGTTAGGGCTTTTCCTTCAAGAGTGTGACGACTGAAACTATGGAAACAACATTTGCAGATCTGGGATTACGTTCCGAGTTATTGGATAGTATTCATCGTTTAGGCTTTGAGTCGCCTTCCCCTATACAGGCGCAAACCATCCCTCTTGCGCTCAGTGGCAGTGATATCGTCGGGATCTCGCAGACAGGATCTGGTAAGACTGCTGCTTTTGGTTTGCCCGCATTAGAGGCTATTGATTTAGGGCTACTGGCAACCCAAGTACTAGTACTTTGTCCAACGCGCGAACTAGCGGTGCAAGTTTGCGAAGAAATTCATCGACTGGCTACTGCATTAAAGGGAGTCAGCGCAATTCCTATTTACGGAGGCGCTCCAATTGATAGGCAAATGCGTGGACTTCGTAAAGGATCGCATATTGTAGTTGGTACGCCCGGTCGCATTATAGACCACTTAAAGCGAAAGACTTTAAAGACGAATGCTATTCGTCTTTGTGTTTTAGACGAGGCTGACCGCATGCTTGATCTGGGATTTAGAGAGGATATGGAAGTTATACTCGATCAGCTACCCAGTGAGCGGCAGACATTATTTTTTTCTGCTACAATGAATAAGGGGGTTTCTGGATTAATAAAAGCATTCAGCAAAGATGCACAAAAAATTAGTATCGAGCGTAAATCGCTGACTGTGGATACAATTGAGCAAACTTACTACGAAGTACGTAACCGTTCCAAAGTAGAAGTTATGTGTCGCTTACTTGATTTAGAGACGGATCCGAGAGGTATCGTTTTTTGCAACACTAAGCAGATGGTGGAAGAGGTATGCGAATCATTAGCATTGCGAGGCTATATAGTAGACCGCATTCATGGTGATATTACCCAATCCAATCGTGAACGAGTCATCAAGAAGTTTCGAGAAGGATCTGTGGAGATGTTGGTCGCAACTGATGTTGCTGCGAGAGGTCTTGATATTGATGACGTTAATATTGTATTTAACTATGACTTACCATATGATCCAGAAGATTATGTTCATCGTATCGGTCGAACTGGGCGAGCGGGTCGTTCTGGTAAGTCAGTCACTTTTGTTTATGGGCGAGAGATTTACCGCTTAGAAGCTATCGAACGATATACTAGGCAGGTCGTACGACGTATGAAAATTCCTACTCTTGAGGAGGTGGAGGGGCGGCGTGCGGATCAGGTATTTTACCAAATTCGTGATCGATTGGAACAAGGCAGTTTTTCGAATCATGAACATTTGGTAGATCGATTGTTGGATGCTGGACATACCCCAACCGACATTGCTAGCGCACTTTTTGACGAACTAGGCAAAAAAGAGGCTAGAGAGAGTGTTGCAATAGTTGAAGATACTGAAACTTTCAGTGAAACGCCACGTCCTGTTAGAGGTGGCAAGAACTCTGGCAAGCATGGTAGGTTTAGAAAAAAGAGCTATGTGCGTTCAGCAGAGAAGGGCTCTCGATCCAATGGAATATTTCAGGCAAATAAGAAATTCTCGACAAAAACTCTCAAGGGAAAAGGCTCTAGCTCAGGATCTAATCTTGGCAGTAATAACCAGTCAAAAAAGCAGTTAGGAAGTTCATCACTTCCGAAGCGACGTTTTAAGAGACCAGATTGATCTGTTTTTAGTAAAAGTACTTGCTGCAGTGTAGCTAATTTTGCTAGCTTCAAAGGTTTATTCTGTCTGCATGCAAGCGCGTACATCAAGTCGTATTTATAATCAATCTGCCCTTGAGGTTTGGTTCTCTTCTATTGAGATTAACTGGGAAGTTCATTTTAGCACAAATATTTTATCGCTTGGTCGGCAAATTTACCGTGAAGGAAAAATAACACAAATCGAGTTAACAGAGCAGGAGGCGATCGTTCATTGTGCCTTTTCTCGCAAAGATAGTTGCTATGCTGTTATTGATTGGGTGAATAAGCGCCCTAAGGTGCGCGCATCTATTGATGATAATGAAACCGGGCGAGCCGTGGCTGTAGCTGGTATGTATGAAATCGAGGAATTGATTGCTGATGAGATCGATCCATTGCCATATGCCCCGCAGCAGAAATTGTCACGAGCTAAGCCGAATGAGCGCAATAATAACCAAATTCAGAATACAAAGCAGGCGCCGAAAGCTAGTTACACAGAGACCAATCGTCAGGTAGATTTGGTCAAGTCGGCTAGACCTTCGCGGCGCTTAACTCCACGCCTAGAAGGATTGGAGACAGGGTTGCGATTGACCGCATATTGGGTTAGCTCTGATTTTCAAAGGGAGCCAGCATTCCAGCATGGGAGCTCGACACTAAATTCTTCTGAG
>JAKVCN010000003.1:0-14000 GCA_022448585.1 Puniceicoccaceae bacterium
AGTATCAGCAAAACACAGTGACGCTACACACCGACAGCTCTCAATTACCCAAAAACCGCAAGCTATGGGCATCTTGGAACTTCGCTCGTGAAAGCGGTCACGAAGACAGTCGTCCAGTGTCGGTTAGTTACTACATGAACCGCTTACAGAATTTGCAATCCCAGCAGGACTATATTGTAACGCTCAACACTACACGAGGTATTAATCCCTCCACAATCATTAATCAGACAAGCCTAACGCACCCTCTGTATTGTTTTGAATCATTAGCTACGCAAGACCCCCTGCGCTCTATGAATGGTAAGCGAAATACATGGTACTGCGGTAGCTACTTTGGCTATGGCTTTCACGAAGATGCAGTGCAAGCAGCTACTGAAGTTGCACAAGGATTTGGAATCGAATTATGAATCTGCGCTCCAAGATCTTTCGCGGATCGGTCACGCACCAGCGATACAGCCAAGCACGGCACGCTTTTACATACCCGATGACTTTCTTCGCATTCGATCTCACCGAGCTAGATTTGATTGCTGGGCAAACCAAGCTATTTGGTTACAACACGCGCGCCCTAATAAGTTTAAAAGACTCAGACTATCTACACGGAGATGCAAAACCGATCGAGCAGCAGTTAAGAAAAATTTTACCGCCTTTGCAAACAGGAGAGCAGACCTTGCTGGTAAGTTCTCCTCGCTATTTTGGCTATGCATTTAATCCAGTTAATTTCTACTTGCGCCTTCGAGGTACCAAGCTTCTTTGCGCGGTAGCGGAAGTGAACAATACCTTCGGAGATCGTCACATCTACCCACTCACCAAACTCAGCCAACAAGAAGAGTGTATTTGGACTGCTAACTGTGCGAAGGATTTTCATGTCTCTCCTTTTAATGATCTTAGTGGGGAATACACATTCACCTTTAATGTAAAACAAGACAGATTACATCTTGGCGTCGATCTACATCGTAAGGGTGAACTAGTGATGCGCACTTGGATACAAGGCATTGGACATACCATTAGTAATCGCTCTATTCGTCGCCACGCGCTCTTTCATCCATTCGATACAGCTCTTAACAGTATGCCGCGAATCATTTGGCAAGCGGCTATTTTAAAGTACAGAAAACACTTAAAGGTCTACAAACGACCATCGCCTGATTCCAAAAATACTTTAATTGATCGAGATAAGACCCAAAAAGGTTCGAACCTTTAACAAACTGTGTGACTACTATTGACGCCATACTAGCTAGCAACAAAGTAGAATCAGATGTCCGCACCTAATAACCCGAAAGTGCCAATCACTCCTCCCGACAAATGGGTGGACCAATACGGAGACTACTTATATGGCTTTGCTATGTCGCGGCTGCGTAATGCAGAACTCGCTCAAGACTGCGTCCAAGACACATTTCTTGCGGGTATTAAGGCACTCGAGCGATTTGATGGCAGTCGTGATATAAAGTTTTGGCTGCGCGGGATTATGCGTAATAAAATTGTCGATCAAATTCGTAAATCTGTACGAGAGCAAAAAGTAGACATCGATTCTGAAGACGAGACCCTGCTAGAAAGTTTCTGGTTTAAATATAGCGGTATTGCGACCACTAACCCGGACCCTTGGCAGTTTAACCCTCGTAAATACTATGATAACACTGAGTTTTGGGCAGTATTTGAAGATTGTATAGAAACAGTCAAGAACCCAGCTCGCGAAGCATTTATACTAAGAGTTCTAGAAGATCAAAGTACTGAAGAAGTTTGTAAGGTAATGGATGTTTCTCCGAATTATTTATGGGTGCTATTACACCGAGCTAGAGAACAGTTAAAAACTGCTCTAGAAGCGAAGTGGACTGGCGAAAATACTCTGTAATTTTAATTATGTTTACCTGCAAACAAGTTTCCAACGCACTAGATCGAGATGATTATGAAAATCTGTCTCCGCTACGTCGTTTCTTTCTTAAATTTCACGTGAAAATATGTGTATTCTGCGGTAAATATAACAAGCAAGTCATGGAAAGCCAAGATATGTGCCGTTGCTACAAACAGCAGGAGGACAGTTTACATGCGCTCCGCCCCCCCATGCCTGACAATAAAAAAGAAGCCCTTAAAAACCTGCTTTCAGAAGCGCAGAAGTAGTATTGTAGACGAATCGGTAATCTTTCTGGTGTGCATAGAAAGCCTTTCACTCAACTGCGGTTTACTACGATGTGTTTCACATCAATTAAATCAGCGTCAAATCCAGCCTCACAATAGCTAAGGTAGTAGTTCCATTTTCTTTGGAATATCTCATCAAAGCCAAGAGATTCTAGCTGCCCCAAACTATTATTAAACGAGCAGGACCAGCGGCGTAGGGTCTCGGCATAGTGTCGACCAAAACTATCGACATGAACCACCTTTGTATCACCTACAGCTTGTACGTGATCTGTAACAGCTCCTAATGATGGCAAGTGACCACCAGGAAAAATATATTTTTGTATCCAATCGCAACTGCGGCAGTAATGATCATAACGATCATCAGAAATAGTAATTGCTTGAAGCACGGCATTTGCACCAAGTCTTAAGCAGTTACGAATTGTATTAAAATAGCTGGGTAAGTACTCTTTACCTACTGCCTCAATCATCTCACAAGAAACAATCCCATCAAACTGGCCCTCTAAATCTCTGTAATCTTGCAATTGAAGTTTAATCATATCGCTAAGCCCAGCTTTTTCAAAACGCTCCTTCGCAAACAGAAACTGTTCCTCGGATAAAGTAATTGTGGTTACTGTGTAGCCACGCTGTGCCGCTCTCATAGCCAATGCTCCCCAACCGGTACCAATTTCAAGAAGATGCTCCCCTTCTTCGACTCCAGATAAATCCAGCAAGCGGTCGATTTTATTAAACTGAGCCTTTTCTAAATCCTCATGATAATGACTAAACAAAGCACTCGAATACGTCATACTAGAGTCCAAAAATAGCTGATAAAAAGAATTACTTAAATCATAGTGCTCTTGAATATTTTGAAGAGTTTTTGTGCGAGTATTGCGCCGCGCTAAATGTACAAAGCGGTTTCTTATCTGGCTCAAGTAAGAGAATCCTTTTCGTAATCCTCCAACATTTTCTTGATTGAGAGCTAATAATTTTAGGACCGCGCTCAAATCAGATGTAGTCCATAGCCCCTGCACATAAGATTCGCCCAATCCAACACTACCTCCACAAAAAACCTTACTAAAAAATCGAGTCTGTAAGATTTTAATATCAACTTGGGGAAGATCGGTCTCGCCGACTACACAGACTGCCCCAGAGGGAAACATAATTCGAATGCTACCCGAATGTAGACGACGTAAAAATTGGACAAATAAACGCTCGAACAGGTGCAAGGGTATGTCGAGAGACTCTTTTGATTTAGCTAGTTTTTGGGTATGCGAGGAAACCATAAAAAGAAAGCTGGTGTAGTCTGTTGATACTGTCGATACGCATTACCACGGCTTAGTAGTGAAGAGCGCTCAGCGTGAGGGATTCCAGTTAAATAACGTAAAAACAGATACATGGCGACGGGACCAATCAAAGCTACCCATGAAAAAGAGCTATTCCAAGCAAAGGCAACATAAGCCCACCAGTGAACCCACTCAAAAAAGTAATTCGGATGGCGTGAGTATCGCCACAGACCATGCTGACACACCTTATTCGAGTGAGTTAAACATTTACGAAAGGTGGCTAGTTGGCGATCTGCGATTGTTTCACCAGCTAGTGCGATAACTGCAATCATAAGCCCAAGTGCATCTAACCAGTTAAAGGCTTGAGTTTGTCGCATGGCAGCAACTACTGGCAGTAAAAATAATGCCACAAAAAGTATTTGTATTAAGAAAAGCCCCAGAAAGTTTCTTCTAGATGTAGTTCCCCAGTATCTTGCTAAGTATGCGTAACGCGGGTCTTCATGCCCGCTAAGAACACGATTTTTTAAAAGATAATAACTCAAGCGTAAGGACCATAAAAGCAATACCCCTAATACCAAAAAAGCCCGCGCATGATACAACTCATAATAGATCACATAAGCAATAGCTGCAAAACCCATACCTAGGGACCATACTAAATCAACAATCGCCATTATACGCAATCGCAGTGCTACCCCATAAGTTAAACTAGCACCGATAAAACCTATGAGAAAAAATGCGATCCAATAACTACTCATTGAGTTTGTGGCTCAACAGAGGTTTCAGTAGCTTCTATATAGATTTTCTCAGGATATTTACGAAGGTCCCAAACTAATCCACATAGCTCAAATAATCGCAAAATATAATAAGACAGATCAATTTCCCACCAATACATGCCTTGGCGAGCTGATGATGGATAACGATGATGATTATTGTGCCAACCTTCACCAAAAGTCAGTAATGCTACCCACCAATTGTTACGACTTTCATCATTGGTAACAAATCGTTTAGTACCAATTATATGAGTCACAGAATTCACACAAAAAGTGACGTGATAGACAAAAACTGTGCTTAAAAAGAAGCCCCACATAACTAGTTGAAGACCACTTGTACCTAGGGTCGGATACATACTATTTAACACCCATCCTATTGTATATAATAGCGCGATTAAACTTAGTACTGGTAAAACATGAAAACGATCAATAAACTTGAGCTCAGGAAACTTAGTTAAATCTTTGATGCGGTCATATTTAATTTCGCTGTGTGCTTTACAGAGCACCCATCCGATGTGAGCCCAAAAAGCATCTCGAATGACAGGCGAGTGTATGTCTTCTTCTTTGTCGGAGTGCTGGTGGTGATGACGATGATTAGCTGCCCACCACATTGGGCCTAATTGTGCAGACGAAGTCCCCACCCAAGCTAATAAAAATTGAAAGCTGCGACTGGTTTTAAATGCTCGATGCGAAAAATACCGATGAAATCCAGCAGTTAAAGCGAAAACCCGTGCAAAATAAGTGAGTGCTAGTGCAAGTAGAGCGACCCAGCTAAAGCCAGTAAAAAAGACACCTATGCAAGCCAAATGCATAAAAATTAACGGAGAAGACGTTAGGAGTAAACGATTGTCTTCATCGGCAGCACAGTGGCGAAGAATATTAAGGAGCTTCATATTAAGTATTATACAACTAACTTATCGATTTGTCTACGCCTGTAAGGTAAAATTGCTGCATTCGTTTGTTACATATGACAGCCATTCACAAACTGCAACGCGAGCAGATAATTGCAACTAATCTTAACACAGCTTGGGAGTTTATTCGTCGACCGCAAAACCTCAATCGTATCACTCCTGATGACATGACTTTTGAAATCATCTCGGATGTGCCAGAAGAGATGTACAATGGTCTCATTATTGAGTACCGCATCGGCATACCATTAATTGGGAAGCAACCATGGCTTAGCGAGATCAAACATGTTAAAGATCACCATTCGTTTGTAGACGAGCAACGAATAGGCCCCTACAGATTATGGTATCACTACCACGAAATAAGCGAGCACACCAATGGTGTGCGATTTGTAGACAAGGTACATTATTCGTTACCATTCGGTCTAATTGGCTCAATCGCACACAGTGTGTATGTAAAAAGACAGCTCAATTACATATTTGGATATCGTGAAAAAGCGATGTCCGAAGTTTTTAGTGAGCTAAGTAAATGATAGGATTTCTTTTGTTTATAAGTGCAATGCCAGCACTAATGAATTGACAGTAGTCACTACATAAGCTGGTATATTCATATTGTTATTAGGTTGTGCAAACAATCATCGCAATTATCTGAACCCGTGGTTCAACGATCTAATTAAACAATACCCTAACTCGCATCGGAAAAGCCCGAGCAAATAACAGTCTTGCCGCGTATTAAAAGCGCATCAATACACCTGCTTTGCACTGCATTTCTACATGAGCACTCCCAATCAAACAGACGCATCTACTGCTTCCAATCCTCAACATAATGAGGTTGAAGTTTCTGGTATCCTTGAAGTACTACAAAATAAATCAGGGCAGCTAATTGATCCAAAACGAAACGGTAAAACAACCCCTAGTGATCCCTTTGTACCCAGAGAATTAATTAAGCGCTTTAAACTCAAACAAGGTAATTTTATTGTTGCCAAAGCTTTGCACAATCCGAGACACCCAAATCCTAAAGTGCGCTTCATTGAAACTATAGATGGGGCAACGATTGAAGAGCGTAAGCGGCGCTTTAGCTTCCAACAAATGGTATCTATTGCTCCAGAGGATCAAATACTTCTAGAGCATTCAGATGGACGTGTAACGACTAGGATTATGGACTTATTCTGCCCGATTGGAAAAGGTACGCGCGGACTTATTGTTGCTCCTCCGCGCACCGGAAAAACTACTCTGCTTCACGATATTGCAGCCGGGGTCCTCCAAAATCATACAGAATGTCATGTTATCGTGCTATTAGTTGATGAGCGACCAGAGGAAGTAACTGACTTTAAGCGCAGTGTAGATGCCGAGATCTATGCATCTTCAAATGATGAAGAACTCTCTAACCATTTACGCATGGCAGAGATCGCAGTTGAACGAGCAAAACGCATGGTCGAAGCAGGCAAGGACGTAGTTTTACTCCTCGATTCTATTACCCGTCTCGCGCGTGCCTATAATGCATCCTCGGGCAAAGGTGGGCGCACTATGACTGGAGGACTGGATGTTCGAGCATTGGAAAAACCACGACAAATTTTTTCAGCCGCGCGTAACTGTGAAGATGGCGGCAGTTTAACGATTATTGCGACTGCTTTAGTTGAAACAGGCAGTAAAATGGACGATTTAATCTTTCAAGAGTTTAAGGGTACGGGTAATATGGAAATGGTGCTCGATCGTAAAGCAGCAGAACTACGACTTTGGCCTGCAATTAACCTCAATGCATCAGGCACTAGAAAAGAAGAACTGTTACTTTCTGGAAAGTTTTTAACTGGGGCTCAATTCTTGCGCCGCGCTTTAGCAGGCCAAAAGATCGAAGATGCGGCGGAGACCATGATTGATCGTTTTAGCCAAACAAAGAACAACAATGAGTTTCTAAAGTTATTGGAGCGCTAATTTTGAATTTCCTTTGCACTAAGCACCGATTTAGAGACCGAGTAGCGACGTGGAATGACTCCATGACTAGGCGCAAAAAATAGCGTGCAAGTAAATATCAATCCTGCTACGAATGCTATCATTCCAGAGGTTGAAGTGGACTCGAGGCCAAGCCAATGTGGCACTATTAGTGCGCTCAAATGACCAAAAACTGCCGACAATATAGCTATAAAAATACTGAAAATTACCATTATGGTTAATTTATCCGTAAGCAAATGAGCGGATGCAGCGGGTACAATTAACATGGCAATAACAATTATACAACCCACTACCTCGAAGGCTGCGACTGTTGTCACAGCCACTAAAGTCATTAATAGATAATGCATCTTATTTGCGGATATCCCAAGTGTTGTCGCTAGTTCTGGGTCAAATGAAGTGATGCGTAGCTCTTTAAAAAAAAGAACAACAAATGCTGTATTAATTAGTAGTACCGCTGAAAGAACAAGTACAGCGCGCGGCACATCAATCGTTATATCCAATAAAGTTAATCGGTAAGCGATATCAAGCGGCGTCCATTCTATCGCTCCGTAAAGCACGCAGCTAGGGTCTAAGTCGACATGATCTGCCGCCTGTACGATCAACAATAAGCCAATCGCAAAGAGGGTCGTAAAAACAATGCCCATCGATGCCCCACGATCTACCTTACCAAGACGACTAATCCATTGAATAAATAATGAGGTGAGCACACCAACAAAGGCGGCGCCAATAAACAGCATCCAACTTGATCGCGCTTGCGTGATTAAAAATGCAATTGCCAAGCCTGGTAATACAGCATGGCTAATAGCATCACCCATCATACTCATTTGGCGAAGTACAAGAAAATTTCCTAAAAGAGCGCAGGACACTGCGGCTAATATTCCAACAATCACAATCCATGTATCTATTAAAAACCAATCCATCTATATAATTTAATCTCCAGGTTGTATCGGGTGTGGGCTTGGCGGAACAAGCGCAGTTCCAGCCATATGTAAGCGATGCAACTTGAGCTCTAGCTCAGCGACTATCTTGCCACCCAATACATGCTCTAAAGTATCTGCATCACGATCGACGCGGCTCGTAGCTACATCGGCGTATTCAATTAAGTAGAGTTCCCACAATCGGTGGTTTCGAGTAACTTGTACTGCAGCAGCTAAGCCAGCTTGCGTAAGTAAAATTAGATCCTTTTTGGTAATCGCCTCAATAAGACCTAGCTGATATGCATGTTTTAAATAACTTCGAACATTGGCATCACTCCAAGTACGTCTTCCACGTAATTGGCGAAACGGCACTGCTCGAATCATGACAGATTCTCCACTTCTAGTATCGGCTTCTAATATTTCATATAAGGCGCGTAAGAGATGTTGACGCCCAACAGAACGCTTTAACTTATTTTGACGAATGGCACGTACAGCTAAACCCTTTTTCGAGCCAAAGAGTACACTTAAAATAAAAAAAATAGCGGCTACTAGTACAATTAATGCGCCTGCTGGTAAGCGCGGAGCCAGCGCGCTCACACTCGCCCCAAGCCAACCACTTAGTCCCCCAATTAGACCTGAAAGCAGAAGCATTTGATCGAGGCGATCCGTCCAAAATCGCGCTGCAGCAGCAGGTGTAATTAACAAAGCAATAACTAAAATTAAGCCGACTGCTTGAAGTCCAGTTACCGTCACTAAGGTAACTAAAAGAAGTAAAGCTAGATCGAGGCGCTTTACTGGCCACCCTTGAGATGCGGCATAGCCCTGATCAAAACACAACATGCGAAACTCTTTAAATAATACGATGGTTGTAATGAACACAAAACTAGTCACTAGGGCTAGGAGACGAAAATCCTGCAACACCATAGAGGCGGTTTTTCCATAAATAAAAGACTCCAGACCGGCAGCACTACCTTCGGGCATCGTTTGAATAATGCCCAGTAAAGCGACCCCCGCGCCAAAAAAAACACTCAACACAATGCCCATTGCGGCATCATCTTTTATACGACTATTGTGACGAATATACAGAACACAAAAACAACCGAGTAGTGCGGTAATTGACGCACCAGCTAACAATAAAGGCAGCGACTTCTCATAGCCATCGATTAACACACCAATAATAAAAGCAATACCGACTCCAGGAAGCGTCGCATGGGAAAGTGTATCGCCCATTAGTGAGCGTTTTCGAAGGAGTAAAAAACTGCCGATCATTCCGCATGAGCAGCCGAGTAATAAGGTAGAAAGAACAACCAAGCGCGTATTGTAATCACGCAATAAAAGCACGGTTAATATATCGGAGCCGTCCATTAAAATTTGCCTGTTACCCCAACATTAATTTTTCGGCAGCATCGCTCAACAAAGAGAGTTTTGCCCCATAGGTTTTGCGTAAGTTCTCTTGGGTAAAAACTATATTGGTCGGACCGTGTGCGACTACGCGCATGTTTAGTAAAATAGACCAATCAAAGTATTCGGTAACAGTTGCCAAGTCGTGGTGAACAACCAAGCAAGTTTTACCTCTACTTTGTAACTCCTTGAGTAGTTCCACGATAGCACGCTCGGTCGCCGCATCCACAGCAGCAAAGGGTTCGTCCATAAAATAAATATCTGCATCCTGCACTAAAGCACGTGCCAAAAAAGCTCGTTGCTGCTGACCGCCTGAAAGCTGGCTAATCTGATGATCTGCATAATCCGCTAAGCCGACTCGATCAAGCGCTTGTAGTGCAAGCGTGCGAGCACGTTTGTTGACCCGACGAAACCATCCAAGCTTACCATACATTCCCATGGCTACAACATCGAGTGCACTTACAGGGAAATCCCAATCCACACTCTCTCTTTGAGGGACATAGCCTACCCTTTCACGTGCCTTCGAATACAAACTATCAAAGACCTTAACTTCGCCCGAACTGCGCGCAATCAAATCTAAACATGCCTTTATTAATGTACTCTTTCCAGCTCCATTAGGCCCTATAATTGCTACTAATTTGCCTTGTGGGATGGTAAGATCAATGTCCCATATAACGGGCTTTCGATGATATGCTACGGTCAAGTCACGCACCGATAGAGCATCTTTAGCGCAGTACTCAGGAGTCGCTAGTTTGGCTTCGTGAGATTCAGGTGAGACGTTCATAGTTAATTAGTAGAATTTTCATCGAGTAAAAAAGATTCTTTGAACCCATTTGCAGATCCTCCCAAAGCAGAGGCAATAGTAGTAATATTGTGATCTACCATACCAATATAAGTGCCTGCATATGTGCCAGGTGCTCCCATCGCATCGGAGTATAGCTTACCACCAATGACGACCGGATGTCCACGCGCCTGTGAGCCTTCTACTAAGGCAAGCACGTTTTTATCCGCGACAGAGCTTTCCACAAATACTGCAGGAATTTGCTTTTCTACGATAAAATCAACCAAATTTTCTAGGTCGCGTATTCCAGCCTCCGACTCGGTGCTGATGCCCTGAATGCCTCTTACGTCTATACCGTATGCACGCCCAAGATAATTGAATGCGTCATGCGCGGTGACGAGCACACGCTGTTTTACTGGTATTGTAGATAAAGCATCCTTCGCATAATCATCCAAAGCTTTGAGCGTGCGCTGATAAGCGGAAGCGTTTTTCGCATATTTTTCTGCATGCTGCGGAGAAAATGCGCACAAGGTATCACAAATCACTGGAATTATTTGCATCCATCCCTGCACATCCATCCAAACATGAGGATCATAATGGGAAGCATCATCACCATCCGCTAATAAATAAGATGAATTTTCACTAATTAACTCAGTGACAGCCTGTACTGGCTTCTTTTCTGAGGCAGCCGCTACCAGAAGATCGGTTATTTTTCCTTCAAGCAATAAGCCATTGTAAAAAATTATATCTGCCGCGCTCAGTTTTAATAGCGCATCGCGAGTTGGTTTGTATAGGTGTGGATCCACTCCCTCGCCAATAATTGCCTCTACGATCGCGGTATCAGCAGCAATGATACGCACAACATCGGAAATCATTCCAATCGTACATACAATAGAAAATACCTCTTCTTCCCTAGATCCCTCAACAGCTGCTGCGTCATCATTTTTCAAGCTAGATCGCTCACAACTGGTAACCAGTAGCAGAGTAAAGAGCAACAAACTCGCAGAACCTAGAGTGCGACCAAAATACATACTTTGACTAATCAAAATACTCCAGAAAACGAGTCAACTAAGAAGATGCATGTTCAAACTGCTACTAAGGAAAATGTACTACTAGAGCAGTTGTATTATCCCTTCCATCAGTGGTGACTGCTTCTTGAACCAAGCGCTCGGCAGCAGAACATTTAAGATTTGAATTTGTACCCGCTAAGATTCGCTTGATGCCGCTATCCCATAACCCTTCTACTAAACCATCTGTGCATAGTAAAAAGCGATCTCCTAGTTTATACGCTTCATCACCAAGGCAAGGATTCATCGTTTGCGTCTTCCCACCAAGAGCTTGCTGTAAAGCATTTCTTCCTGGATGCTCACGCATCTGTCGTTCATTAATTTGTCCTTGAGAGTACTGCCATCCTACGTGCGTGTGGTCCTGCGAGAGCTGACGCAGCGCTCCGCTAGAACAAAGATGATAAATGCGACTATCACCAACATGACAGAAATAGAGTCTACCTGGTCGCACCCAGCATAAACTAAGCGTAGCGCCCATGCCGGAGAGCTCCTCATAACTACGTCCTAAAAGTTGTAGCTCCGCGTGTATTTGCATAAAGAGCTCCGACAAAATACTTTTAAAATCAATCTCTTCACCCTGCTCCGCAGCTGCTACTGATTGCGGTAATAAGTTTGTAATTTTGTCGACTGCTACCTGACTAGCAAATTCTCCTGCGTTTGCGCCGCCCATTCCATCACTTACAGCGACTACATAATCGCAGTCGTGTAACTTAGCATCGCCATACTTCCCAAGTCGCCGTACTCCTTCAGCATCAATCGCAAGAGCTAAAAATGCATCTTCATTGTTTTTTCGATAGCGACCCATATCAGTGCACGCAGACCAATGTATAGATGAATATGTAGTTTTTGTCGGCATATTATTTGGACGCTTTAGATGCGTGATCCCACTTAGAACGATCTGCCACTGATGAAATTATTGGCGCAGGCGGGTGACCAGGCTCTAAGATAGTAGAAAATTCAAAGTCGATGATATTGAATTGCCCCTGTTGTTCATTATACGTAATATTACGTACTTCTGCATCATCATGCCGCACCCCAAATTGCTCAAGCTTAGCAAACATTTGTTGGCATTTAGCTTTAGTTATGTGCTCTGCTCGCTGCCCTGCATTACTCGTTATTAAGTACAGTTCGTTAGGATCGCTCCTAAGTATGCGAGGAACAAACTCACAACCTTTTTGAGCGAGAAATTGCAGTACATACTGTTCATTCGCAAATCGCTCACTAGCCTGCAAACCCTTAAAATGCTTGTGTACTCGCCCATCATAACCAATGCGCACTAGGGCTCGAGCTGTGTTTTTAGCCTCTTGCATAGATGTATGAGACTGAATGATTACTCGAGTGAAAGCAAGACAGGTAGCTCAAAATTATTTAATTCATAATTATAAGCCCAAATGAGCATGAAAATGATTAAATAAAACAAATAATACTTGCTACCATTCGGTGGCATGCATTGTGCTAATAGTCACGTTTTAATTTACGGTAACTTTTTCTGTATTACCGCTACATTAAACAAATTTTAACAGTCAAAATAGACACAACATCCAGTAAAATTATGGCGAAAATTAAACTCGAATATCTCTGGCTAGACGGCTACACACCCGTTGCCAATCTACGTGGTAAAACAAAAATTGAAGAAGGTGATCCAAGCACATTCTCCCTAGGCGATTGCCCAATGTGGGGTTTTGACGGCAGTTCCACCCAGCAAGCTGATGGCAGCAGTTCCGATTGTCTTCTTAAACCTGTAGCAATCTATCCAGACTGCACACGCAGCAATGCCTTTCTAGTTATGTGTGAAGTGCTCATGCCGGACGGCTCTGCTCACGCATCTAATGCGCGCGCCACCATCCCAGAAGACGAAGGTCTCTGGGTAGGTCTTGAGCAAGAATATTTCTTAATGCAAGACGGTCGCCCGCTTGGTTGGCCAGAAGACCCAGACAGCTACCCTGCTCCACAAGGAGAGTACTACACAGGTGTAGGATTCAACAATGTGGGTGATGTAGCTCGTCAAATTGTAGAAGAACATCTTAACATTTGCTTGGAAGCAGGTATCAACCACGAGGGCATCAATGCTGAAGTAGCAAAAGGTCAGTGGGAATTCCAAATCTTTGGCAAGGGCTCACACAACGCTTGTGACCAAGTATGGGTTGCTCGCTACATACTGCTTCGTCTATGTGAACAATATGGCGTGGATGTCGAGTGGCACTGCAAACCATTTAAGGGCGACTGGAATGGCTCTGGTATGCACTGTAACTTCTCAACTGACTACATGCGCGCTACTGGAGGTAAAGAGTACTTCCTCAAGCTCATGGACAAGTTTGAAGAGTACAAGGATGAGCACATTGCTGCCTACGGCCCTGACAATCATATGCGCCTCACCGGACTCCACGAGACACAGTCAATCGACAAATTCTCTTGGGGTGTTGCTGACCGCGGTGCATCGATCCGTGTTCCACATGGATTCGTTAAAGACGATGCTTACAAAGGTTATCTCGAAGATCGTCGCCCAAATTCACAGGGTGACCCTTACAAGATCGTTTCGCGTGTATCGCAGACTGTTGCTGAGGTCGAATCCGCTTACAAATAAGCGGATAACGATTCTCACAGTACATCGATTTAATCAACGCCGCTTCACGATGGAGCGGCGTTTTTTTGGCAATCTTCCACAGCTTTTCTGTTGACGCACTTAGTCGCCAAGACAAATTCCCTAGTTTCCTGTTAAGGGGCATTAGCTCAGTTGGTAGAGCGCTTGCATGGCATGCAAGAGGTCAGGAGTTCGACTCTCCTATGCTCCACCATGCCCGATTCAAAAAAACTCAATCA
>JAKVCN010000003.1:14100-15954 GCA_022448585.1 Puniceicoccaceae bacterium
TTTTGAATACCCTTGTCTTTGAAGAGCATTAGCAAATTCCACTATTAAAATACTGTTTTTAGCAATCAACCCAACCAAAGTCACCAATCCTACCTGAGTATAAATATTAAAAGTCGTGGTCCAACCATCGGTAAAAAAGCTGAAATCTGGAGCCGGCATTTTTAAGAAGGTGAAAATACTCGCACCAAAGACAGCTAAAGGAACCGACCCTAAAAGAATAATAAAAGGGTCTCGAAAGGAATTAAACTGGGCGGCAAGTACTAAAAAAACAACTATGATTGCTAAAGCAAAAGTCCGAAGGAACTTACTATTGCCCCCCTCTTTTCGAAGTTGTCTAGACTCGCCCGTGTAATCTACCACATAGCCTCTGGGCAAGATAGCATCTGCTTGTTTTTCTAAGAAACTCAAAGCTGTCTCCACTGTGCGCGTCGTGATTCCAGAAAGTTTGATCGCATTGAGTTGTTGAAAGCGGTTGAGGCTTCTCGGCTCTATGGAATCCACCAACGAGGCGATTAAATTTAAGGGAATCAGGCTACCGTTTGGCCCGCTAACATGTATTGAATTTAACTGATCTGGATTGAGTCGATATGTTCGGCTGATTTGTGGAATGACTTTATAACTCCTACCATCCATACTAAATCGATTGACGTAGTTACCACCTAACGCGGCACTTAGATCTCTGCCAACTTGCTGTACATCCAAGCCTAAATCTGCGATTTTATCATAGTCTAATTTTATTTCAGACTGATTTAAATCATATTTAAGATCTATCTTTGGAGGAAAGGCAAAGAGTCCACTTTGCATGGCTGCCGCTTGTAATTGTTTTGCGTACACGAGAGCATTTTCTGTCTCGTCAGTAGTAGCGATAACAAATTCGACCGGGAAGTCACCACCACCAGGTAATGCCGAAGGTGCTAACATAAAACTCTTTATTCCTGGCACACGGTCAGCTTTCTGTTGGCACTCGGCAACCACTTGATGAACGGAGCGAGTCCGCTCCGAAAATGGTTTCAAACCCATACCACCAAAAGCAGTCGTCGGGCGCGTTAGTTGAAAGGTAAAATCATATTCAGGCATCGATTTCCAAATTTCATAAACCTGATTCGCATAGTGTGAAGTTTGCTCTAACGAAGAGTTTGCCGGGGTCTCGAAAAGACCTAATATAAACCCCTTATCTTCTATCGGTGCAAGTTCACGTGGTGACATCAAAAACATCGGTACCGCCATAATGCATAGCCCTAGCCAGACTGCGTACACCCATGATTTAGCTTCTAATATTTGGCCTAAGACACGCTCATATACCACTCGAAGTCGTGAAAATTGATGATTAATAAACCGAGTCAGAAAGTGATTCTTGCCCTTGGGCTTCAATAGACGTGAAGACATCATCGGAGACAATGTAAGCGCAACAATCGAAGAGACGATAACTGCGCCACTTAGAGTCAAAGCAAACTCTTTGAAATAAACTCCGGTCAAGCCGCCCTGTAGGGCTATTGGAGCATAGACGGCAACCAAGACTAGCGTGGTTGCTATAATAGGACCGATAAGTTGATGCACAGCAATCCTTGCAGCTTCCATTCTACTAAAGCCTAAACGAATGTGCCGCTCTACATTCTCAACGACAACAATCGCATCATCTACAACAAGTCCAACGGATAGGACGACGGCTAAAAGCGTCAATAGATTAAGACTGAAGCCTAACATCTGCATGAGAAAAAATCCACCTATCAAAGATATCGGTATTGCGACCACAGGCACTGCAACCGCCCGAAGCGATCCCATAAAGAGAAAAATCACTAAAACAACGATCGCTAAGGTCTCACTTAGCGTGGAATAAACTTCCTTAATTGAATC
>JAKVCN010000030.1 GCA_022448585.1 Puniceicoccaceae bacterium
AAGGATTCATCGGCTCCGGCATATTACTCTGAGGATCAATTTTCCAAAGAGCTGGTTTTAGGTCATGATTAACGGCGACTCTATAGTCAAAAACAAAGCAATCTCCTTCCCATAGACTTTCTTCTTTTGGCATGGACTCTAAATATTTTAAGATGCCACCTTTCAAATGATAGACTTGTTCAAAACCTTTTTCTTTTAAATATGCAGTGGAGCGCTCACAGCGAATTCCGCCAGTGCAGTACATCGCGATCTTTTTTTCTTTATGCTCAATTAATTGCTGGTCCACAAAGGATGCAAAATCGGTGAAATCATCAGTTTTAGGATTTATTGAACCCTGAAATTTACCAACTTTTACTTCATAATCATTTCTTGTGTCGATAGTAACCACCTCTGGATCGCTAATTAATTGATTCCACTCTTCTGGTTCTAAGTATTCACCGACTGCGCTTCTAGGGTCTGCCCCAGTTTGGCGGAAGGTCACAATCTCAGGCTTTTTCTTTACTTTAAATTTTGGAAAGGGGCAGAAATCGGCGAAGGAGTATTTGACTTCCATCGATTTAAAGCGCTCGTCTGAGCGAAGCAGTTCTATCGTACTATCAATTGCTTCTACCGATCCAGAACAGGTGGAGTTAATACCTTCTTGCGCTAAAATAATAGTACCGCGCAAGCCAACAGACAAACCATGCTCTACTAAACGATCCGCCCATACTTCAAAATCTGAAAATTCAGTAAAATGATAAAAGGCAGCGATTTTCCACGAACGATTGGTATTAGATACTTCCATTATAAAAAAGAAAGAAAAAGATACGGTCTACAAACTCAATGTATGAATAGAATGAGAATTATAGAAGTAGCAATAAGAGGTGGTACCCGAGGCGGGACTTGAACCCGCACGCCATTACTGGCAAGGGATTTTAAGTCCCCAGTGTCTACCATTCCACCACCCGGGCGTACGTAATTAGAAATCAACTCAATTAGGGCGCTAGGCGACCGCCAGTCAAGCCTAGGTGTGAAGCCCATTTTTAATAGGCGCTTGAATAATTAATACTCGCCATAACGAATTCTATAAAATCGCTTTTGTGAAACATCGCTCTTATCCTTAAGATTTATAGTGAGCTTTGGCTTCTCCGCATCGTCATTCGCGCTATGTGCGGCTTTTATAGTATACCGAACATCTTCGCCGCCAATATCGTTAATGCTACCAATTTCAGGACTCACTCTCAAATGAAGGTATTTACCACCACTATAATTTGGATTGGAGTTGTAAAATTGCCACAAATAATCGCTTAATCGGCTCACTAGGCTGCTGGTTACACGAACGGAATCTGTCTCCGAATCGGTGCCTGCAATAAGGTCATTTAAGAATGCATCCTGTAATTTGACTAACGTAGTGTTACCAGTTGGTCTCTCATGATATTCCACCTTTCCGTCTCCATCTGGGTCGGTACCATTAGAATCGTAAATGCCTAGAGACCATAAATCTGCATCAAAATCAGTCCTTTGATTCAATCGTTCTACCGTAACTGCTAAGGTAGCGCTGTGAATTTGCTGATCGCTTTCAATACCTGGCAATTCAAAAATGAGCACTGCATTACGTCCACCGCTTGGATCAGATGAGGTCGATCCGACTGCTAGCGTCGAATACGCATAGGCATCAATAGCAGCTGGCTGCGATCCAGATCGAAGCACATGGTCTCCGTTATCACCAATCTCACTAACAGTAGTCAGGTTAACAGCTGACTCGGATCCTTGACTATCAATTGTCGCAGTCGTAGAAATCGAGGCGTAGTCACCAAAGCTTGGGTCCGCTGCCGAAAAGGGATTCAAAGAAACACTATTTCCTGTAGCGGTATTCCAGGTATAGTAATTTGTTCCAAAGCCAGAGGCCGAATCATTATCGTCTGAATCAAAAACGGTCGATCCAAAGTCAATATTATAGCGCAGTTGCCCAGGATTGTAATCGATGGTTACACGCATAGCAGCAAGTTCGATATATCCTTCATCGCGATTCGTGCCAATATAACCTGTTATTTCTTCTCCACTTGTCACGCCTGGTACTTGAGCGACTTGCTTGAAAGTCGCACTCTGGCCAAGAACATCTACACTAGCATCCCAGATATCTGTTTGAATCAAATCATACTCAGAATATGTACCGCTGGAAAGCGTATCTGGTGTTGGTAGAAACTCAACTGTTACAGTAGCGGGTGAATTGAGCGTACCCATCTGAATGCTCCAAGAAGTTGGACTAAATGTGTTGTCATATAACAAATCGCGATACGTAATCGAAGAAGTAGTTGGATAATTGTATAAACTTATCGTGCCGAAACTAACTGAAAACGGCTCGAGTGATTGCCCATTAAGAGTGGTCGTATAACTGAAGGTCTGTCCAGAAAAACCCATCGAGTTTATGGCACTAATAGTGACAGGTTCATTATCTCCTTCGAAGGATCCTTCCTCCTCCCAAGTCAGTAAATCAGCGCTAGACTCCAATTTAAATGGCGAACCTTCCCCAGCAGAAAGTGTAATCGAGCCCCCGCTATTAATAATATTATTTCGTAGAATTTTTAAGAAATCAGTATTGTAGCTTTCTTTTATAAGCAACTCTTCCATAGTAGCTCGATTCTGCTGGTCGACTAATGCCCCAGAGCTTATAATATTATTTATTTCATAAGGATCCACAGAGGCATTAGTATTAAAGAGCTCATTCCAAGATGCATCCTCTTGGTAACTTACTATTTTGAGTCCATTTTCATGGATCAAAGATATGTAAGGGCGCACATTCGCCGTTGGAAACTCGGCATCATGATGATACTCAATAAATAGCTGGTCTCTCCAATTATTTGGCACCTCTCCTCGAATAAATGGCACAAGACTGGCCCCTTGCATGGAGGAAGGGATCGGTAGACCGGCTAGATCTAGAATAGTCGGAGCAATATCTAAATTCGATACGATCTCGTTAACAATTAGACCACTAGTAGTCTGCAAGCTCGGGTGGCGAATCATAAATGGTAGTCGTATACTCTCTTCGTAAGCAGCACGCTTATCGCTCAAGCCATGCTCGCCTCTAAAGAATCCATTATCACTAATAAATATAATCGCTGTACTATCATCTAGTCCAGCAGCTTGCACGGCCTCTAGAATGTTCCCTACACATCCATCAATACCAGCAATCGTCTCACAATAATTTTGATTAGTAATATTACCACTATTACCTCCAGTTACACCTGGGGCAAACGGTGGACTCACTCCTAAATTCGGGACACTAACGGATGATTGCCCAGAGAAAATTCCATCTGTTCTAACTGGTGGATACCAATTACTGAGTCCATTTTGAGTTCCTTCATGAGGAGTCTTAAATCCTAAGAAAAGCATAAACGGATTTCCTGAGGATGCCTGATCTTCAATAAATTCGATAGCATAGTTAGTAGAAGTATCATCAATCCACTCGCTCGTGCTACTGCTGCCCCAAGTCGATACTCCAGCCGCTGTAATGCCAATTCGATAGGGATACGAAGCATTATTCGAGACCGCCTCAAATAGACTACTTGCTTGAACAGTAGTGGGTACTCCTGGATTACTTAATAACTGCTCTCCATTGTAGACTAAGGAATCAAATTGTATCTCACCGCTTGTAAACCTAAAGAATACGCCACGATCGAAATCATCTGAATCTATAGAAAAAGAATTTACACCTACGCTTAAAAAATTTTGAGCACCTGATAAGCCAGAACCATTTAGTAAAGTTCTGTAACTGCTTTGAATAGCGCCGCCGGAAGGAAGATCAGTTACATTAATAACAATAGATTGCTCTGACTGTGGGTTCGTAGTGTTGGAGCTAAGAGGGTTTCCATTTTCATCATTAAATACGGTTCCAAAATACTTGCCTTGCCCATAGAACGTTCGAACATGTTCAAATCCTGGACGCTCATTCTGAGTGCCCATATGCCATTTGCCAAAATAACCAGTAGTGTAACCTGCAGATTGTAGCAAGCTAGCATAGGTTGGTACATCACTCGGAAAGTCAGTCTGATTATTGGTAATGCCGTGTTTATGAGGATACTGCCCAGTAAGCATCGTAGCACGGGCAGGTGAACACAAAGAGTAAACACCATAGCCATTGTCAAAATGAATCCCCTCTTCTGACAGCCTATCTAAATTTGGTGTATTGTTCTGCATCCAAGGAAAACGAGCCGTACGGCCAAGTGATGACATGCGTCCTTGCATAAATCCAGTCGCATCCCAGCGCTGATCATCCGTGACAATTAGAATAATATTAGTGTTCGCACTTGCTTCCAACAAAACAAATATAATTAATAAAAGGTGCGTGAAACGCGACACTAATGACTCTAATAATCTCACGCTTTACTATCTAAAAAAAAGAGTCACCTGTCTATATAAATGTGCAACAATAAGTCCATAGCATCCTTCAAATCAGCGCTAGATGATAATCATGCGTGGCCTTGCTTTTATACCTTCAAGTTTATTGTTCCAAAGGAAAAGTGCACCGAAGTCTTATCGCTATTTGCAGATGATCCCGTCTCCGAGCGACCCTCAAAGAGTGGTCGCTACATTTCTTATACCATGGAGATACATGTACAATCTGCCGATCACGTAATAAGCATCTACAATCGTGTCTCTCACATAAAAGGAGTGATTACATTGTAATTATCTACAATTGAAAGAACAATTCCCATATACTCATGCTACTATGAATTATAAATTTAGAAATTGTATTGAGTATACAATTAGCGCCATTTTATGCCTATTACTCATTACCTCTAACGCACAAGAGTCTNCAACGAACCCTACAACAACAATGCAACAAGATGATTTAATACTAGAAGTGGCAACCTTTGGTGCGGGTTGTTTTTGGTGTGTCGAAGCTGTTTTTGAAGGCCTTGATGGAGTAACTGATGTTGAATCTGGTTATATGGGAGGTAAAATAGAGAATCCTTCTTACGCAGAGATTTGTACCGGTAGAACTGGCCATGCTGAAGTGACACGCATACTCTTTAATCCAAAGATCATAAGTTACCAAGTGCTGCTTGAATGGCTCTGGCGATCGCATGATCCAACGACATTAAATCGCCAAGGCTACGATGTTGGCAGTCAGTACCGCTCCGCTATTTTTTACCATAATAAGGAACAGCAGTTGGCCGCTAAAAAATCGAAAAAAAAAGCTCAGGAAAATTTTGTTGGTCCCATTGTGACTGAAATAACAGCAGCCAGCACTTACTACCCAGCAGAGGATTATCACCAAGATTATTTTCGCCTCAACCCTAACAATCCTTATTGTACTCAGATTATAGCTCCTAAACTTAAGAAGCTCGACCTAAAATAGCGTGAATGAGCACATCAGTAATTTTTTATAACTCAGAACATGAAGATTCGATTACTTGTAGCATGCATTAGTCTTTTTATATCTGGAAGATTTCTCATAGCTGGGCCGGAGCAATCCGTTGTACAAATTATAAATTATACGCAGCGCCCTAACTGGATCGAACCTTGGCGTTTTTCCAATGTCAGTGGAGGGCTTGGTAGTGGATTTGTGATTAAAGGCCAACGCGTCATGACCAATGCCCATGTTGTAAGTTGGTCAAAGCAAATTATACTTCACCGCTATCAGGACCCGAAACCTTACAGCGCCAGGGTCGAATTTATTGGGCATGACTGCGACCTTGCGGTTCTAAAAGTTGATGATCCTCAATTTTTTAATGGTATTGAGCCCCTTCCCATAGGAGGCCTTCCTAGCGTGCGAAGCACGGTTTTAACATATGGTTATCCGGCAGGAGGAAGACAAATTTCTTACACGAGAGGAGTTATTTCACGAATCGAAGCTCAGCGCTATGCGCACATTGCGAACCGCAGCTTTTTAGCTGTCCAGACCGATGCTGCGATCAACCCCGGAAATAGCGGTGGACCAGCAATTCAAGATGGCAAGGTTGTTGGCGTTTCTTTTCAGGGAAATCCTAGTCTTGAAAATGCAGGATTTTTTATACCACCCGAAATTATTAAACATTTTCTGAAAGATATTGAAGATGGTCATTATGATGGCTTCCCAGATACAGGAATTGCTTTAGTTCCACTAATAAATCCCGCTTTTAGGAAGGCTTTAAAACTACCAGACAATGGCATCGGTGCACGCATCGATAGCATTTATCAACCACACCCTGAAACTCATGCACGGCTTGAAGAAAATGACGTTTTGCTAGCTGTTGCAGGACACAGTGTCGGTAGCGATTGCATGATTCAATTTCAAGGAAATCGTGTCCATTGTGGCATACTCTTCGATCAAGTCCAAAACGGCGAATCTGTCGCTATTAAAATCTGGCGTGCCGGCGAATCTCATGATCTAGAGTTGCCAGTATATGTTAACCAAGCCGACCATATTTCCGGTAATCAATACACTGCACCTCCATATCTTATAATAGGTGGACTAGTTTTTACTGAACTAAGTAGAAATTATTTAGGCTCTCTAGGGCGTGATTGGCGGGAGCATACAAGCGCTGAAAATTTTTATCAGTTACTATACAGAAGCAAGCAGATCCCTTCACTTGCCAGTGCCAAACCTATTGTACTCTCGAAAATATTAAAGCATTCAAGTAATATAGACTTTAATGTAAGCGCGCGCTCCATCATTACTGAAGTTAACGGCCTAACTATCCGATCAATGCAGGATCTCAAAGATGCCCTCGATGCTAGCAGTGACAATTACCATCGCTTCCGCTTTCTTACTGGCAATAAAGAAGAAGCCTTGGAGCGTAGCGCAGCTGCACTTGCAGATAGAGAACTTCTAGAGCAATACAATATACCAGCAAGTTATAGAATAAAGGGTGTGCAATGAAGAAATATACACTGCTACTATGCCTCTTGTTAAGTACAGTTAGCCTGCTTTCACTCCGCGCTTTTGATGCAACTCGTTCACTAGTTGAAATAGAAATTACTAAACAAAGTTATAATTATAACTTACCATGGACTGTTCGAAATCAGCAAATAAGTAAAAATGGAGTTTTAATTGAAGGAAGGCAAATACTCACAACTGCAGATGGCCTGTCTAATCAGTACTTATGCCGTGTTAAAAAAGGCGGTGTCAGTCGTCAATACATTGCCAAGGTAAAGTGGATCGACTACCATTCTAATGTAGCAATATTAACTATTAAAGAGGAAGATTTTTTTGCTGGCATGCAGTCAGTTTCACTAGCTAAGGCTATTCCTCAATCTGGCTCATTACAAGTCTACAGATGGCGATTAGGACGTATTGAAGAACGAGCTGCTGAAATCATTCGTTTGTATAGCGGCGAAAGCAAAATGAGTTACGTGAAGCATCTAACGCTCTCGGTATCCTCAGAAATTGAATCTGCTGGTTGGTCAGAAATTGTATGTAATAACCGCGATCTTATAGGTCTGACTGCATCTGCATCCTCTGGTAAACTAGAAATACTTCCAGCTACCTTCATATCTAATGTTTTGGCGCGCAGCGAAAAAAATAATGGTGCTGGCCTCGGTTACTTCGACTTTCAATACATGTATGGAAAAAACCCAGTACTGCTTTCGTCAAAAGGTCTAAAAAAAAGTGATGTAGGTGTAATTGTTACTCAAATTAATCCGCGCAATAAGGAAAATTACCCTCTCAAAGTAGGTGATATAATTTTAGCTATTGATGGCTTCAATATTGACAGCGAAGGTAAGTATATGGACCCAGTATATGGACGACTATCTGCGTCCATTCTTGCCACTCATATGTATAATGCAGGAGAAATACTGCCGCTACTTATATGGCGAGATAATGAAGAAATTACTATCAATTACATTCTTCCAAAAGCCGATTTCAAAGGTAGCTTTATTCCTGAGCAGAGCTACGACACTGCTCCTGAATATTTAATTGCAGGGGGGCTAATTTTTCAACCTGTTAATGGTCCATTACTTGATGCCCTCGGTACAAATATGCCAGTGCTTCTTGATTACTACCGATCAAAAAAGTCAGCACAAATACGAGACGGACTTGTTGTTCTTACCAAGATTTTGCCTGATGACTTCAATCTTGGCTACGAAAGGTTAAGGCTTCAAATAGTAGATACTGTTAATGGATATACAATCGATAATCTAAATACCCTACAAGTTGCTCTTAATAACCCTATTGATGGCTTTCATCGCATACAGTTTTTACGCGAAGAAACCCTTCGACATATTGTGCTAGATGCAGTGTCCATGGAGATAGCAACTCAGCGCGTCTTAGACCACTATCAAATTCCCGCTGCAAAACTAATTTCTGAGCAGGAAATACAAAAATCTATAGATCTGCAATAAACTCCTAATAATCCAAGAACTAATCCTTAAAAGGAACTGTCTTTGGCCCGCAGTAGCCATCTTTTTGGTCCTCTACTATAACATTAGAACGGATGCCTCCACGACCACGCCAGATTGTTTCTAAACGTGCCCAACGCGGCTGCGTAGCCGCAAATAAATCGCTAAATATTTTATTAGTCGCTGCTTCAAAGAAAATACCTTTATTGCGAAAGCTATGCAGGTACAACTTCATCGATTTAAGCTCGATGCATATTTTATTAGGGACATAACTAAAAACAACTGTTGCATAATCGGGATGCCCTGTCATCGGACAAGTAGAAGTGAACTCCTCTTGGATATGCTGAATTGTATAGTTACACTTTGTATTTGGATTTGGAAAAGTTTCAATTTCCATGCTAAAAGACTATAGTGAGAATGATAGAAAACAGAATTAACGAACAGAAGAAATAAGGGTAAAAGAGTTATGCTGGAGCGCCCACTGGAGTATCCTCTCCGGCTAGTTCACCCTTATCACTATTTTTGTTGTCCTCATTTGAAGCCTGCCCTTCCACTTCATCGGCATCACTTTCCTCTGTATTTTCATTTACAATTTCGCGCTTAATTACAGGAGAGCGCATTTCACCGAACTCAATAATTTCAAGTACATGCTTTCCATCAATTGTTTCATGCTCAAGTAGTGCCTCAGCGCAAACATCTAGCTCCTTGCGATGCTTATTTAGAATCTTTAAAGAACGTTGGTATTGCTCTTCAACAATTTCGTGAATCGCTTTATCTATCTTCTGGGCAGTTTGTTCACTGTAGTTCTGTGAGCGCTCAATTTCCTGACCTAAAAATATATGGTCTTTATTTTCTCCATAAGCAACTGGCCCTAATTCAGTCATGCCCCAGTCGCAAACCATGTGACGTGCGGTTTTAGTAACCATACGAATGTCACCAGAGGCGCCCGAAGTAATGTCGCCCATAACTATTTCTTCAGCTGCTCGACCTCCCATACCGCAACACACCTGATTTAGGAGGCGCCGCTTTGAATGATTGAGGACATCTTTTTTTGGCATGAACATGGTCGAACCAAGACTTTGGCCACGTGGGATAATTGTAACTTTATGAACAGGTAAGTGACCATCATCTACAACAGCTTGAACAAGTGCGTGTCCAGCTTCATGATACGCAGTAATCTTACGATCTTCATCGTCCATTAATCTGCGGCGCTCTCTACCAAAGGATATCTTATCACGCGCCTCATCTAAATCCTGCATCTCTACAACTTTCTTATTGAAGCGAGCAGCGATCAGTGCGCCTTCATTTAAAAGATTCGCCAGATCCGCACCAGAGAAACCAGGTGTGTTGCGAGCTACGTGCTCTAACTCAACAGATTCATCGAGAGCAATTTTCTTTGCATGAACGATTAAAATCTCATGACGCCCATTAAGGTCTGGTAAATCAATAGTTACTTGGCGGTCAAATCGACCTGGGCGCAACAGAGCGTTGTCAAGAACATCCGGTCGATTCGTCGCAGCAATGATGATGACTCCTTCGTGACCATCAAACCCGTCCATTTCCACAAGCAAAGAATTTAGAGTTTGCTCGCGCTCGTCATTACCTCCGCCTAATCCAGCTCCGCGCTGACGACCTACTGCATCAATCTCATCGATAAAAACAATACAAGGCGCGCTCTTACGACCTTGCTCAAACATATCTCGCACGCGAGCGGCACCAACACCTACGAACATCTCAACAAAGTCAGAGCCAGAAATTGTAAAAAATGGTACGTCTGCTTCTCCAGCAACTGCTTTAGCTAGAAGTGTCTTACCAGTTCCAGGAGGCCCCACCATCAAGACTCCCTTAGGAATACGTCCACCAATTCGTTGGAATTTTTTAGGATCGCGGAGAAAGTCAACCACCTCCGAAACCTCCTCTTTAGCCTCATCGCAACCTGCAACATCTTTAAAAGTTACACTGTCTTTTTCTCGGGTGAGCATTTTGGCTTTGCTCTTGCCAAAGCTCATGGCTCCGCGACCAGCATTCTTCAGCTGACGCACGAAGAGAAAATACAATAAACCAATTATTAGCAGGAAGGGCAAGAAACTGACTAAAATTTCTTGTAATGCTGTACTACTTCGGCGCTCTGCCACTACCTCACGCAGTAGCAAGAAATCACTCTCTGTAAGGCGTCCCTCCACTCGAAAAGGAACTAACTTGGGCTCTTTAGAATTAATATCATCTAGATCAAACTTTGGGTTACGCATTTCACCAGTGATAATATAACCATCTTTGCCTAAAGTTGAATCGGGCTTCATCACTCCAGAGTCCTGATTTACCGCCCCGTCATTCACAGCCATGATAAGCTCACTAACACTTAACTGGAGTTGATTAGTTCCAGTCCCAGGCATCGAATACCATAGCGCTATAATCGCAGTGATTATTACTAACCAGATAAGGAGCACTTTAGGCTGAAAGCGCTCTGGCTGAGGATTACGACCGGAGTCCTTGTTTGATGATTTATTTGAACTTTCTGACATGAGCTAAAATACTTAAATTGCGTCTGCAGTCTGGTAAGTCAACCTAAGAGCCTGAATCGTTTGATTAGTAATGCGAGACTCCTCTGCAGGGGGCAAGCCTGGCACCCAAACAATTTTACTTTCCGCTGTTGTGACAACAGGCAGTTGATTTCGTTCCATTTTTGGGATTTGTCGATCAATGAACCAATCCTTTAGCTTTTTGCTTCCGGGAGCACCCATCGGCTTAAATCGATCCCCAGGCAACCAACCACGTACTTGAAGAGAAATATCGTGATTAAGCGATAAGTAAGCTTCAAAATTAGGGTCAATAGCACCACTAAAAATTAGATCTCGTAATTGTGAATCCATAAGTACCGCTGAGCGACTTAGCCTAGCGCCGTTGGGCAAGTGGACCGCGTACTCAGTCGTCAATTCAGAGTTTTTTATCCGATTTGTTGAGCCACTAACTATTGCGTAGGCGATACGTATCTGCTCGGCACTAATTTTTATAAATGCAGGACCAACGCTCATGCTGTGCTTCGTCTTTGAGCTAACCACCGCGTCTAGTAATTGCTCTAATGCAGATGCAGAAAAGCACTCTGTAAGGTCGTGCGCCGCTAACCATGCAACAAGCGCTCGCCTGGTTAAGGCTCGAGGAGCATCGCTCAAACCTGCTCGGTCTAAACAGTTTGCACCACTATAAGCTGCAACAAATTGCTCTTGAGCTAGAGTATCTAAAGCTATAGATTCTTCCTCGAGTAATTGACGTGATCTTGCTGCACCTACAGACGCATCTCGATCCACTACCTGCGATAATTGAGGAATGATGGAATGGCGCAAGCCATTGCGCGCGATTGTAGTATCTTCATTGGTTGCATCCTCGCAAATCGGCACATTATTCGCAATTAAAGAATCACGAATCAAACCTGCGCGAAGATTCAACAAAGGTCGCAAATGCGCAGGCCCAGTATTAAAAATATGCACAGCTCGGGGAGCGGCCAAGCCTGCGCTACCAACTCCGCGAACAATGCGTTGTAATTGAAGCTCTAAAATATCATCGAGTTGATGCCCAAAAATAATACACTGACAGTTATGTAAACGTGCCTCTGTACGAAGGAATTCCATGCGCAAGACTCGTGCGCTCGTTTCAGTACATGCAGGCTGATCATTTGATCGTATACCACCAATAAATTGGCAACCTAGATCATCCGCCATCGTAGCTACAAAGTGCGCATCTTCATCGGATTTGTTCACTCGCCATCGATGATTATAATGACCGACAATTAAGTTAATTTTAAGTTTTTTTGCATGTGCCCACAACACACAAAGAAGCGCCACCGAATCGGGCCCTCCAGAACAGGCGACTAACACCGATTTTGTCTCTGAGCGCCGTAACCAAACAAGCGTATCGGGATGTAGTTGCTCGAGCGCAAAGCACTTCCCTATTTTGAGTGCCCAATTAGACCAATTTAAACTTTTTTCATTTTTTGACATTTTTAGTTGGCGTTTACGGCACCATAGAAATTAAGACAGCGATAAGCACAACGACTTTTATTCATGGAAGCAGCACTATTTGATTATCACCTACCTCGTAAATGCATAGCACAAGAACCTGCTAGCACTCGTGATGCTTCTCGCCTAATGGTTGTGGATCGAAAGAACCATTCTGTAAAACATACCTATTTTTCTAATATCGGGGAGTATTTACCAAGAAACGCGCGCTTGTACCGTAATAACGCTGCTGTCCTAAAGGCGCGTATTTATGGATATCGGTCCAGCGGTGGAAAAGTTGAATGCGTACTTATACAGCCCGCAGAAGATGCGCACACATGGTGGTGTCTCTTGCGACCTGGTAAAAAAGTAACGCGAGAAGGATTTGGTCTTGAGAATGAATTTAGTGCAAATGTGATCGAGGTTGGGAGTAATGGCTGTTACCGTGTTCGCTTTCATTTACTGCGTAAAGAATCAGTAACTGATCTAGCCGAGCGGCTCGGTATAATGCCACTGCCTCCCTATATTTCACGCACAGAAAATGATCCTCGCTACGCGCAAGATGCGATTCGATACCAAACAGTGTATGCAGATCCGAATAAACGATTAGCAGTCGCTGCGCCAACTGCTGGACTGCACTTTACGGATACCTTGATTGATGAACTAAAGAACAATGGAGCGCGTTTTTATGATCTAACCCTACAAGTTGGAATAGGCACCTTTCACCCTATTAAAGTCCACGATATTACGCAACACGCCATTCATCACGAATCATATGAAATTCCTAGAGCCGTGCATAACTCACTTTTAACCGAAAAAGGAGGTCCTCGTGTCGCGGTTGGCACTACATCAGTGCGATCTATTGAAGATATTATGCGCCGTAGTGCCAAGCAAGTAGAAGCATTTCGCTCTCCGAGTGGATCCATTCAAGCCGAAGCAGACATATTCATTTTTCCACCCGCTACATTTGCCGGTGTCGATCACTTAATTACAAATTTTCATTTACCAAAGTCTTCGCTACTATGTTTAGTTTCTGCTTTCCTTACTCCGGGAAGTAAAACGGGGATTGATTGGCTAAAGCAGCTTTATAATGAAGCGATTGAACAGCAGTATCGATTTTATAGCTACGGCGACGCTATGCTTATTCTATAAATGATTTGAATAAAGAGTTACTCACACTGCGAATGCTTTAGCCTCTTCATAAAGCCACTTATCTAACTTATTTGCTACGATTACACCATAATTCATAGAACCAAGCCACCCAGACATGATAATTCCAACCGAGCCTGCATGGTACAAGCCTGCCACTTGATCAGGCAAATCCATGGATACTTTAAGCCCTTCGAACTTGGTTCCAAATGAAGTACCTTGCATTGATTTAGTATAGTAATTAACTGTTCTCGGGGTGGCTGCCTCAACGTGGTCTATCTTACTGCGGACATCCGGAATGAAAGTTTCCAAGCTAGCAATGCATTCTTCACACATGCGCTGCTTCTGAACTTCATACTCGGCTTCAGATAAATCATTCCACTCATCCCAGCGCGCATTTAAAGAAGCAACTACAGTGTATCTAGGCTCTTTCAAATGCGGACGTGTTTCAGGGTAGTATACAGAAAAAGTATGACTGCTTGTCTGTATCGATGTTAGTTCTCCTATAGAGTATTCAGGCGCTCTTGAGGTAAATACTAGGTCACCTATGTTAGGAATCGTTTCTCCTTTTTTTATTCCCATGTATACCTGACATGAACTAGTGTTATTACGCACTGCATAGACAGAATCAATATATGCAGAGGAAAAATTATCTTCTCCGACTAAATGCTGTATTGTACTTCGAATATTTGCATTAGAGAGAACTGCTTTACATTGAATCCGACGCTCAGGAAAGGTTTCTTCACCTGTATTTTGGCTGCGCACACGGATTCCAATTACTCTGCCATTCTCGACTTCGATGCCTTCTACAAGTGCACATTTGCGCACCTCACAACCATTCTTTTTAAGCTCAGCAACCATTTTCCCAATTAGCTTGTCCGTACCCCCCTGAAAGGTAAATACACCCTTGCTCATGAAATTAGAAAAAACGATGCCGTAAGTAATTGCCGGATCATCTACGTGCGATCCATTTGCATAGGATATCGGCTCCATAAGTAATCGATGCACATCACTACGACCGGGAAAAAATTCCTCGAACATCTCGCCAGTCGTCTGTGTATTGTCATCATAAAAATTCATTTGGCATAAATGCGCGTAAAAGGCTTCAACCTTTTCACGATTTACCTTAAAATCCTCGACTAAAATTCGGGTAAAGTCTTCCCGATCAAATGTCGTCCACACGTTCATCTGTGGATTGATGAAACGTACGTCCTTAAGTTGGTGGATGGAGTCAGCAATTTCTTTCGTCCAATACTTACGACAGCTTTTGACCATTCCATAAGGAAATCCATGCAAAGATATATCAAAAATATGTCCGCCAGGACGCTTGAACCATGTAGCTAGTCCACCAAATTGATAATGGTGCTCAAGAAGAAGCACTTTATGGCCGTTCTTAGCTAGATAATTAGCTGATGTCAACCCGCCAAGGCCAGAACCAACCACGACAATGTCATAAAAATCATCCAATCCCTCGAGCCAATTTTTTGCCATAATAATGTAATGTTACATATGTGCTTGGAACTGCAATTTTATCAATTCACAAAACAGGTATTTCTAAAGCTTAAAATCCATTTATGCTAATCGGAGCTTGTGCCTGTAGATCGGCATGTTTTTCGCGGGCGATACGCACATCAAGATCCACATCAAAGAGCATTATAGCATTTCCCTTGATTTTCTTTGCACGCACTTGCCCATCACTACGCTCCATCTCGTGACCAAAAGCACTTGGCAAATCACTTTCGACTGAATCATTAGAAGCTCTTGGACTAGGCTGTGAAACACGATTCCAATATCCACTGCCCGCTTGCAGTTGTAAAATATGATTTAATTCATACTCCGTCATTGCTTGACGACTTCGTGCATACACTTCTAGCACCGACTTGCCTTCTACGTATAATACATGAATATCCCAGCCAGGAGCACTTTGTTTTTCCGACATTTGCGATGACTTAGGCTTACGTCCATCGTCTGTTTTAAAATAGATACGCACTTCTGCCATTTCTGGAAAATAATCGTAGAAACGCATATATGGCATACCCCGACGACGGCTTTGCTTAATAGCTTCATCACGGTATACAATACCTCCTGCTTGAGTAAGGCGACGCTCAATAACCATGCGACTCTCTCCAATACGTCCAATTGCCTTAGGCACAAAAAAGAAATAAGAGACAGTAAATAAAAAAACCGAAGCAAGATAAGCGCGGCTATAAAAAATTAAACGATTCATCTTGTGATAAGATAAATATATACGCTGACTTAGTTTTGCAAACAAGCCAGAATCGCATGAACAACGAGTTTTATAATTCATTTGATTTAGAACGCCTGCCTGAGGCTTCGCTTATTGATGACGAATACCGCAACGCGTTTCAAATCGAACGCGATCGCATCATATTCTCATACCCCTTTAGAAAACTCCAATCAAAAACCCAGGTTTTTCAATCTGGAGAATACGACTTTTATCGCACTCGTTTAACACACTCCATCGAAGTAGCCAAAATAGGCCGCTCGATTTGCGAATACTTAAAAGCAAGTTCATCCGAGCTGAATAACTCGTTCTTTATAGACGCAGACCTAACCGAAGCAATCGGTCTTGCGCATGACCTTGGCCACCCACCCTTTGGGCATATTGGTGAGCGCAAGCTCAATATTCTGATGCAATCAAATGGTGGATTCGAAGGTAACGCACAAACACTACGTATCTTAACGGAACTTATTTATGAGCGCCCCGGCAGCACTAAAGGTATCGCACCAACGCGTGCCTTTCTAGATGGCGTAATGAAATACAAAGCACTACATAAAGAGTGGATTTCTCAAGATGGTAAAGCGCCTAAAAACCACTTTATTTATGATGCTCAAAAACAGTGGCGTGATACAATTTTTGGTGGCAGACCGATACCAGAATCACTCCTACTTCCAGATAATCTTAATGCATTTAAAAGCATCGAGTGCCAAATTATGGATTGGGCCGATGACACGGCATACTCACTACATGACATTGTGGACGGTATCCATGCTCGCTACATATCAGCAGGGTCGGTTTCTGAATGGGCTTCTGGGCAATCTCTAAACTCACAAGAAAATACGTTAATCCATACTCTTTGTGAAAAGATAAAACAAGGTTCTTATGAACCTTACTTTGGCAGCCGTATAGGCCGTTTTGTTCATGGTTGCACACTATCAAAGCGTGAAGGGTTTCTTAGTAATTGTACGAATCGACATGCCTTCACCTTAAATATTGAATCCAGTGTTGTAGCCGAAAGTCAGCTTTATAAACGCATAGCACTCGATCTAATTTTTCGCTCTACACAACTACAACAAATAGAGTTCAAAGGCGGACACATTTTAGATCGTCTATATAGCGCACTTTATGAACATTGTATCCAAGCATCCGATGGACTGGATATCCTACCGCAAGGCGTACAGGTATTAATTAACGAAGAGCATGATGAAAACGGGCGCCTGCGCAGGCTTTGTGACTACACCGCAGGACTCACCGATGGCCAGGCAGTGCGTACTTACAAGCGTTTGTTTGACGCAGACTTCGGATCTATAGCCGAATTGCTTTAAAAGCTTAGCTAATTAATGTCCCTACTTAGCGCAAATCTTAGTGACATTACAGTTACATAAAGGCCCAGTAGAAGCATGAACATGGCAATCGCTCCAAGCATAGATAGCGGACCATATTGTAGAACCAAAATTGCTAATGCGACAATCGGCATACCTGCCATTACAAGCGCTGGAATTAAGGCAAAACCAAAGGTAATACGATTCGACTTAAGGTAGGCGACAAAGGTCATCAACGCCAAAGCAGCAAGCAACTGATTGGTCGATCCAAATAATGGCCATATTGCTTTCCATACAGGCAAATGAGTTCCATCAGGAGCTGTATAAGTGCTTATAGCAGCAATGGCTGGAAGTACTAAAACCAATAGCGTTCCTACATATCGGCTTTTTATGCCATTCCAATCAAAGAGCTCCTCTAGCAAAAAACGCGCAAGTCGTGAGCAAGTGTCTAAGGAAGTCAGTAAAAAAGTACTCACCGCTAGTGTGGCGAATATATATCCAATCTCTAGTGGTATCGATAAAGCATTTAAAAATAACGCTGTACCGTTTGCAAATGCCGCCACAGGACCACCTTCAAATCCACCGGATACACCAATGCACGCCAAGGCAAACACAGCTAGCATTCCCTCTACTAACATCGCACCATACGAAACCTTTCTTACATCACGCTCCGATCGTATCTGTTTGGATGTTGTACCGCTGCTTACTATACTATGAAATCCGCTGCAAGCGCCACATGCCACAGTGATAAACAAAAATGGCACTAAGTAACTCCAATCTTTAGGAGCAAAACTTGTATACATCGGAAGCTCCAAACTGCCCCCATGTGCGCAGATGCCAACCAATCCAAGAAGAATGATCGCATATAAGAACGTAGCGCTAAGAAAATCACGAGGCTGCATCAAAGTACTCACTGGTAAAATAGCAGCGCAGTAGCAGTAAGCTAAGACTACAATCATCCATAGGTTTTTGCTCATTAAGGGCGCAGGCCAATTAAATCCAACCCAAAGCCCTACATAGGTGAGTAGAGTAAAGATTGGGATAAGTAATTTATAGGGTAACAAAGAACGCCTCGCAAACCACCCAAATGCTAAAGCAACTAAGATAAACCATCCTGAAGAGGTGGCTACTGCTGGCTGATTAACAAAACCCGTTACAGTTAAGTCCAAAAACACAATGATAACGTAAATTAGCGCAATAAGTACAAATAATAGAAATAATCTTCCGGTTCGTTCGCCTACTAACTGACGAGATGTTGAAGTAATCGACCGCCCTTTATAGCGAAGGGACATAAGAGTACTTCCAAAATCATGTACACCACCTACAAAAATAGCTCCTACAATAATCCATATCCAAGTTGGCAACCAACCAAATACAGAAGCTGCTATAATTGGACCTACAATGGGTCCCGCTCCAGCAATCGAAGAAAAATGATGCCCAAATAAAACCGAAGGGCGAGTCGGCACATAATCGACACCATCTTCAAACTCGCAAGCAGGAGTTGAGCGCAAAGAGTCTACTTCACAGCGGCGCTCTAAAAAGCCCCCGTAAAAGCGATATGCGACTATCAGCAATAAAGCAGATAAAAGTAACAATAATAAAAGCATGATTGAATTGTAAATGTATACAAAGATTCATCCAAGCACAACTGGACAAATTATTGAACGACCTAGCAAATATATTATAATAATTATATATACGATTGACAGTATATACCATTATTAGAATATATTGAGAATCAAGGAGTCTAATCTATACCGCTGCATCAGCGATACACAGCGACTGCGTATACTCAATCTGCTCGAATGCGGACCTTTATGCGTCTGCCACTTCCAAGAAATTCTGGGTGAAACACAGGTTAAAATTTCGAAACAACTCGCATCCATAAAACAACTTGGCTTAGTCGGCGCAAAACGAGAAGGCACTTGGATGATTTATCACATAAAGATGCCGATTCCAGGCTTGCTCATTAGTAATCTCAACTACCTGCGAGAATCAAAATCTTCTATTGGCGCTAAGCTAAATCACGATCTGCATGAGCGCGCGCTCCTCTTAGAACGGGTCAGTGACATATTAGACAACTGCCCAGATAAAGTCTGTGACTGGCTTCATTGCTCTTGTTAATTAACCTAATTTATTATGAAAAAACCCAAAGTCCTCATTTTATGTACTGGAAACTCCTGTCGAAGTCATATGGCAGAAGCCATTCTTCGCTCTGCTGCAGGTGATTTAATGGACGTCTACAGCGCTGGATCCAATCCAAAAGGAGAGGTCCACCCTCTTGCGATTGAAGCCATTGAAGCGCTTGGTATTAGCGCGGAAGGTCACAGATCTGAACACTTGGAGAACTATTTAAATGCTGGAATCACAACGGTCATCACCGTTTGTGGAAATGCGAATCAAGCATGTCCAATATTCCCTGGCATAGTTAAGCGCTACCATTGGGGCTTTGATGATCCACCAGATTCTATCCGCAGTGGGGAAACCGAAAGGGATGCATTTTATAGAATTCGCGATTCAATCAAACTAGTCTTTGAAGCCTATGCCTCAGGCTACAAAGATGCAATTAATCAAAATAGTGAATATGAAAAATAAACTAATAGCAGAATTTATAGGTACCTACTTTTTATATCTAATTATTGGTATTTGCCTAACTCCTCCGGGAGCAGGTGACATGACTCCGCTCGCCGTCGCAGTCGGATTAACCGCATTAGTCTATAGCTGTGGTCATATCTCAAAAGCACACTTTAATCCAGCTACGACAGTCGCTTACTTGTGCTCAGGCACCCATCGGCTAAAAGATGTCGTTCCTTATATGCTAGTTATTTTAATAGGAGCAATTACTGCAGCGCTAACTATACCAATCCTAAATCCAGAAGGCATGAGTCAAATTCAACCTGTTGCTGAGCAGCAACTAGCAATGTGGATTTCCGAAGCTTTATTTACCTTCGCATTAATGTGGGTCATCCTCAATGTAGCTATTGCTAAGGGTACAAAAAATAATCAGTTTTTTGGCATAGCGATCGGATTCATAGTTGGAGCTGGCGCTTATGCAGTGGGCCCTATCTCGTATGCAGCTTTCAATCCGGCAGTCACACTTGCACTATGTATCAATGGATTCCTGCCGTGGAATGTATTTCCTGCATATCTAATTGTGCAAGTCTTGGCAGCAGCAGCTGCTGGCTTACTCTTTAAATCGATGCAAATAACAAATTCTGAAGAATTTCCGCAAAAGTAAACTAGCGAACTAATTAGAAATAAAATCAAGCTACCAAACTAAAAAGTTTAGTTTTTAGCGAATGTAAGCTTCTCTACATACTTTGCAATTAAATCAAATTCTAGGTTTACGCGGTCTCCAGCTTTTTTGCTATGTAAATGTGTAGCTTCCATAGTATGAGGGATTAACCAGATAACAAATCCTGTTTCATCTACCTCGGCCACCGTTAATGATATACCATCGATTGCAATGCAGCCCTTGTGCACAACATATTTTAAATTAGTAATATCTGTATCAATTCGTAGATAAAAATCCTTACCGCGCGGCTGGATTGATCGAATAATTCCTGTGCAATCTACATGACCTGACACGAAGTGCCCTCCCATTCGGGTAGTAGGAAGCATGGCGCGCTCTAAGTTAATAACGCCCCCAGAACCAACTTCTCCAATGGAAGTTAGTCGCACGCTCTCCGCAAGAAGATCAAACTCAATACGGTCATTAGAAAAAGCGACCACCGTCAAGCAACATCCATTGACCGCCACACTATCGCCTAACTGCATTTCTTTGGTGATATGATGCGCTTCTATAATGAGACGCCAAGCATGCGCTTGTTCTTCAAAAGTAATAACAGTTCCAACTTCTTCAATGATTCCAGTAAACATAATTGATTACGGTAGCATAAAGATACTGCCCGCTCAACCAACAAAATTTTTGGCGCGCTATAAATAGTGCTATCATCTACCTATATAAAAGCTCTTAAGCGCATTATAATTAACCCACAAGTGGTGCCAATGGGCAGATTTGAACTGCCGACCAAAGGCTTATGAGTCCTCTGCTCTACCACTGAGCTACATTGGCGTCTAATTCGAATAGAAGAGGGTAGAAAACGATTCGCTAACAGCAAGTCAAGACTCGCTCCGTTGATATTATGAAAAAAGCAATAGAGAAGATCTATCCATTGAGCTAGAACTTTAAAATATACATTTCTTTTAAATCAACTAGCTGGATGCAGCTTCCATCATCTCTTCGCGAGCTTTTTCTGCGAGTGGTGTCGATAAGTATCGTTCTCCAAAACTGCAACCAATAGTAACTATTTTTTTACCAGCCATCTCAGGACGCTTTGCTAATTGAATTGCAGCCCATACATTAGCTCCAGTCGAAATACCTCCAAGTAAGCCGTCTTTTTCGGCCAATGCTTGGGCAGTAGCAAAAGCGTCTTCGTTAGATACCTTGATAATATCATCAATAATATCAGTATTACAGTTCTTGGGTATAAAGCCTGCACCAATACCTTGTATCTTGTGAGGTCCTGGCTGTCCGCCAGAAATAACTGGGCTATTCTCCGGTTCAACTGCTACTGTAAAGAGCTCCTTACGTGATTTGATTACTTCAGATACACCTGTTATTGTGCCACCAGTGCCCACTCCTGAGACGAAAGCATCAATCTTACCCTCTGTTGCCAACCAGATTTCTTCAGCTGTTGTTAGGCGATGTACCTCGGGATTAGCAGGGTTTTCAAATTGCTGTGGCATGAAGCCCTTATCGCCATACTCCGCAACTAATTCAGTCGCCCTAGCAATCGCACCAGGCATTCCCTTTGGCCCGGGAGTGAGAACAATTTGCGCACCCAACATGCGTAGCAAAACTCGGCGCTCCAGCGACATCGTCTCTGGCATAGTGAGCACTAATTTGTAACCTTTTGCAGCGCAAACAAAAGCAAGAGCAATACCAGTATTGCCTGAAGTAGGCTCAACGATTACGCTATCTGCGCTTAACCGACCAGCTGCTTCAGCAGCTTCAATCATCGCCCTACCGATACGGTCTTTGACACTAGCAAGTGGATTAAAGAACTCACACTTTAGATATATATCTGCGGGAAGATCTTTAGTTAATTGATTAATTTTTACCAGCGGCGTATTGCCTACTGTCTCGACAATGGAATTGTGTATTTTGCTCATTTTGAATATTGGGTAAAATTGTATAGATAGCTACACGACAGTCAAATAATTTGCTGAGGCAAGCCGTATCTAGTAATTACTATCTAAAGAATGCTAAAAATTAAATGCGAATCCGATTCAGGTAAAATTTAACTAATTTCGCATTACGTGGAAAAAGAAGCGAACTAGCGCTTACGCGGTCCGAAACTGCGGCGAGGTGCGTTGCGATTTACTTCGGCATTACGTAAGCGATAAATAATGCGGGCTTTTTCCAAATCTTGGGGACTCATTTCCATCTTCACAGTGTCACCCACAGTAATTTTTATGAAGTGCTTACGTAACTTACCAGAAATGTGTGCCAAGACACGATGCCCATTAGCCAGTTCAACTCGAAACATTGTACCCGGTAATACTGCAACGATTTTACCCTCAACTTCTACATAATCTTCGCTTTGTGTTTTTGCCATAAATGGATAAGAAAACGATGCAGAGAAAAGTTTCGCAAGTGAATGTCAAGGATGGACTCCTAGAAGAAGTTCTACTAACTGTTCTATCATTTCCTAAATATTTAACGAAATTATTTTAATGGAAACTATCGATTGCCCATTTGAAAAAGTTTATCCTTCGCAGCTAGCAAGGGACGTGGACTACTTTATGACACATGCTTACAATGAAGCCATCGAAGCCTATAAGAAAGATGAAGTTCCTGTTGGAGCGGTGATCGAGCATAAAGGTAGTATTATTGCCAGCGCACATAATCAATCCCGCTCAACCAACGATCCAACTGCTCATGCAGAGATTCTAGCAATATCGCAGGCATCTCATGCACTTGATGACTGGCGATTAAATGAATGTACTTTGTATGTTACAAAAGAACCCTGCCCTATGTGTTCTGGCGCATTACTAATAGCACGTATCGGTAAAGTTTATTACGGCCTTAGAGACGAAAAGATGGGAGGACTTGGTGGGGCAGTTAATTTGGGCGCCCTGCCCAATAGCAATCATCAATTTGAATCTGTTGGTGGGGTAATGGAGGAACAAAACCACGCGATTCTCAAAGAATTTTTTAAAGGTAAACGTGAATTAAATTCTGCCAAAAAGTTACTTGTAAAGAGTCGAAAAACTGAGTTTTTTCAGTGATTATACTGATATGACCATTTGACAGCTGAACTAAGCATGTTACAAGATGTATAATAAATACTAATCAATTTAACTCCAATTAACATTTCATAATGCCACACGAATTACCGCCGCTTTCATACGCTTACGATGCACTCGAACCTATTTTTGATGCACGCACCATGGAGATTCACCATAGTAAGCATCACAATGCATACGTAACTAACCTAAACGCTGCTGTTATCGGTACCGAGCTCGAAAGTAAAAGCCTTTGCGAATTATTAGGCAACTTAGATGCAGTACCCAGCGAAAAACGTGCTGCTATTCGCAACAACGGCGGGGGTCATGCAAACCATAGTTTTTTCTGGACCTTACTTAGCGCCGATGGTGGAGGTGCTCCAGTCGGAGAACTAGCAGTAGCAATCGAAGCAGAGCTAGGTGGATTCGATACCTTTAAATCAGCCTTTGCGAAAGCGGGGGCGACTCGCTTCGGCTCAGGCTGGGCATGGCTTGTAGTACAATCAGATGGGGCTCTAGCTGTCACATCAACACCTAATCAGGATAATCCAAAAATGCAGGGATATGTTGACGTCGAAGGATCACCAGTTTTAGGGCTCGATGTTTGGGAACACGCATACTACCTAAAATACCAAAATCTACGACCTAAGTATATTGAAGCTTTCTGGAATTTAGTTGATTGGAATATAGCCGAGCAGAACTACATAAAAGCTAGGGCATAAAACTTCTAAGTTTTTAATCAGCTTAGTTTTTTAAGAGGCTATTTCCTTAAAGGAAGTAGCTTCTTTGGTTATACTCACTACTTTCTAATGCCTTTATTGTGAGCAGCCTTAACCTGAGAGATTCGCTTACGCTGTTCGGGATGTCTTTTCTCAAACGCTTTATCACCCTGCTTTTGGCGGCGGTGCTGATCTTGAATCTCACGACTTTGCCGCGGCGCTCCTTTACTACCAAGACCATCTTCACCCTCTGCATAGCGCTTCTGTTTTCCCACGAGATCAAAACGTATTGGGCATCCCCTCAGTTGAAATTCATGCAACAGTCCCTTCTCTAAATAACGACGGTAAGTCGGATCCAGTCGCTCTATACGGTTACAGTAGAAGCGCAAACGCAGAGGACGACTGCCAGTTTGCACAGCGTAAAAAACTTTAAAGCGCTTAATACCTACCATTTTCGGCGCACGCGCAGTAAACAGGTCTTGCACCAAGCGATTGAGTCGTCCCGTAGGCAATTGCAGATCCAAGCTCGCTTCAATTCCTGCTGCTGCCTCGAGCAATGACTCAACTTTAAATCCTTTTAAAGCGGATACAAAAAGAACCGGCGGGTCTGGTAAGAAAAAGAGTTGTTTGCGTAAAGACGTCTCATAATGGGTTAAGAAATGTTTCAAATTTTTAAATCCATTCACAGGCTCTTCATCCCAGCGCTCTTTAATCTTATCATACTTATTCACCAC
>JAKVCN010000031.1 GCA_022448585.1 Puniceicoccaceae bacterium
ATAAAGGAAAAGGGGGTGTAAATGGCTACGATTGGATCGGACAGTAGATCGATACTATTATTACCGAATATGCCTAGATAATTCAGGCCAATTAAGGCGAGATGCACAAAGAAGCTAGTTAGCGCGATAAAAAATACCCATCGCTCAGATCGTTTACGTGCTGATTCTGAAAGAGTCTTTTCTTGGGACCAATCAGATAAACGGGAAAAAGCACATGCCAGTCGTGTTAACATAATCTAATAGGAGAGGTTAAGGCTTTAGTAGTTACTCTTTTGTGGATTGTGAGGATGTAGGGATTGAGTAAAAATCCTCCCAGAATTACTCCACAGTGACGGATTTCGCTAAGTTACGAGGCTTATCTACATCGCAGCCTCGTTCTAGCGCGATATAGTAGCTGAGTAATTGCATCGGAATACTCATAAGAATGGGCTGAATAATTTCGTGGCACTTTGGAACCCGAATAATTTCATCGATATCTGCTTCTGGTAGTTCACAATCTTCGCCAGCGACGCAAATTACGGGTCCTTTGCGAGCCTTTACTTCCTGCATGTTGGCGAGGCTCTTCTGAAAAATCTCGCCTGAAGTGGCTAAAAATACACTCGGGCAGTTTTTACTTATCAGTGCGATTGGCCCGTGCTTCATCTCTGCTGCAGGGTAGCCTTCTGCGTGAATATAAGAAACTTCTTTGAGCTTGAGCGCTCCTTCTAGCGCGATCGGAAACATCATTTGGCGACCCAGAAATAAGCAGTCTTCATACTTTGCATACTTTTTTGCTATTGTTGCAATCGCACCACTTTGATCAAGCGTTTCACTGACTAATTTGGGCAGCGTCTTCATAGCTTTAACTATTTCTACACCATCGCCATAGCTAAGCGATCGTAAGCGTCCCAAATACAGTGCTAACATAGCACTAATCATGATTTGAGAAGTAAATGCTTTAGTGGATGCAACTCCTATTTCGGGGCCTGCATATTGGTAAATACCGCCTTCACATTCCCGCGCAATTGATGAGCCGACACTGTTGTTGATCGATAGTGTGCGGTAGCCTTTACGCTTTGCCTCTCGTATGGCAGCTAGCGTATCAATGGTTTCACCAGATTGGCTAATTGCTATGATTAGAGTATTCTTATCTAGGGGAGCATTGCGATAACGAAATTCCGAGGCGTACTCCACTTCAACAGGTATACGTGCAAATCGCTCAATCAAATATTCTGCCACTAAGCAGGCATGCCACGCGGTGCCACAGGCAAGAAAAACGATGCGGTCCGCACTGCGTAGATCTTGAGGGCTTAAATTAAGACCGCCGAATACCGCTGTACTTGCATCATCCGAAAAGCGCCCACGCATACCATTCTTCAAAGATTCGGGTTGTTCAAATATTTCCTTCTCCATGAAGTGACTGTAATCTCCAAGCTCTGCTTGCGCTGTGTCCCAATCAACTGTTTGTATAATTGCTTCTACTTTTGTACTATTTGTGGTCGAAATAGAAAAATCTTCTGAGGATAGATGCACTACTTCATTGTCATTTAAATAAACGATATTTTGGGTGCAGTGCGCGATTGCGTTTACATCGGAGGCGATTAGATTTTCGTTTTTACCAATTCCAATTATAAGTGGTGAACCTTTGCGTGCCCCAATTAACTCTCCTGGGCAATCGGTACACAGAACGGCTACACCGAAGGTGCCCTCCACATGGGTGAGGCTCTTGCGAACCGCTTCTAAAAACCTACTTTTATTATCTTGCTCTTTTTCTTTATCGTAATGATACGCTATTAAATTAGTTAGCGCCTCGGTATCGGTATCCGATTGAAAAGTATACCCCTTCCCATCAAGAAACTTTTTCATGCTCAAATAGTTTTCAATCACCCCATTGTGTACGAGGGCGATCTTCCCATCACTGCTAACATGCGGATGTGCATTTGCTACAGTCACATCTCCGTGAGTTGCCCAGCGCGTGTGACTAATGCCGAGCGTACCTCCAAGATTTTCACCAAGCGCAACTTCCAACTCCTTGACGCGACCAGTTCGTCGAGTCGATTGAATGCCTGCAGAGTTAAGAACAGCAATACCCGAGGAGTCATAACCACGGTATTCCAATCGCTTTAATCCATCCAGCATGACTCTGCCCGCTCGGTCGCGGCCAATATATCCAACAATTCCACACATATAAGCTTCAATTGAGGGTAAATAGTGTATAATAATCAAGATTATTGGTATCAATGTTNTTTAAGGTAATTATATGAAAAAACGTAATATCATCTGTATCATCATGGGTGGTGGACGAGGGTCGCGTCTTGTTCCACTNACAAAAGAGCGCTGCAAGCCTGCTGTACCACTAGCTGGTAAGTATCGTTTAGTGGATATTCCGATTAGTAGCTGTCTTAATTCTGGCTTTAACCAGATCTATGTTCTCACCCAGTTTAATACAGCTTCGCTGCATCACCACATTCAGGAATCATATAAGTTCGATCCTTATGGAGGAGGTTTTGTGGATATTTTATCAGCAGAGCAGACCGATCACGGGGATACGTGGTATCAAGGCACTGCCGATGCGGTACGTCAAAATATGCACCACTTTCGTAAACATGGGGAGGACGACCTCTATGTGATCCTTTCTGGAGATCAACTCTTTCGAATGGATCTCCAAGATGTAGTTCGAGAACACGATGCATCCATGGCTTCGGTCACTATAGCTGCGAAGCCAATCGGCATTAATGAGGCAGAAGGCTTAGGTCTTATGCGTATCAATGAAGATCTTGAAATTACAGAGTTTGTCGAAAAACCAACAGATCCAAAGATAATAAAAGACTTAGCTGTGGGTGAGGCAGTACGCAAAAAGATGAAAAATCCAAGTGAGCAGCCTTATTGCCTAGCCTCTATGGGAATCTATGTTTTTAGCGCTAAGACCCTAAACGAAGCATTGCGCTCTGATTCGACAGACTTTGGTAAGGAGATTATACCAGGAATGCTAAGCAAACATAAGCTCTGTAGCTATGTATTTGATGACTACTGGGAGGACATCGGTTCCGTGAAAGCTTTCTTTGATTGTAATTTACGCCTTACAGATCCAATGCCACCCTTTAATTTTTTTGATGAAGAGGCTATTATATATACGCGCGCTCGATTTTTGCCTGCTTCAAAATTAAATTCATGCACTGTAGATCGTGCAGTTGTGGCAGATGGTTGTATCGTTAGTAATGCAAAACTAAAGCGCTGCTCACTTGGAGTGCGTTCAATTGTTGCAGAAAAATCTTCATTAGAAAATGTGGTGATGATGGGCGCGGATCATTTTGAGACATTTGAAGAAATTGCTCTCAATAAACAAGTTGGTCGCCCTGCGATGGGTGTGGGCAGAAACTGCCAAATTAATAATGCGATCTTGGATAAAAATGTGCGAATTGGAGATGATGTTGTCATGGATCCTACCGGTCTGCCAGATAATTTCGGCCCTGGAATTGATGTGGCTGTTCGCGATGGCATACTCGTGGTGACTAAAGATACAATTGTCCCTGACGGCTTTGTTCTAAAAGCTTAGCTATTTTTTTGGGTTTTTGTGTGCGTGGGCAATTATCAAAAAGCCAGCTATTATCATAAAAAGTGAGTAAAATTGTCCACGGCTTATGCCAGCAATTAAGCTGGCATCTGGTTCCCGAAAAAGTTCTCCAATGCTGCGTAAAATTCCATAACCACATAAAAATTCTCCACTGATCATTCCTATGCTTGGTCGTTTGAACCAAAATCGCCACTGTAAGTAGGCGAAAAGCAAGCCACCCTCCAGCGCTGCTTGGTACAGCTGTGAGGGATGCCTTGCTACTGGCTCATATAAACCAGTACCTGGATTGAAAAATTTTGGACTTTCCGGAAATATTATTGCCCAACTTGCAGAGCTTGGGCGCCCCCATAATTCTGCATTAATAAAATTTGCAATACGCCCAAATAAGAGACCTAGAGGCGCGATACTACAAATGCTATCACTAAGTTCCAAGAAACGGTAGCGTTTGCGAGCGAAATAAATGAGTGCGACCGTCACTCCTATAACTCCACCATGACTTGACATTCCGCCTTGGTCGATTCTGAAGAAAAGTTGAGGACTTTTTAAAAATGCATCCAAGTCGTATAGCAACATATAACCCATGCGCCCACCAAGTAACACTCCAAGTATGATTGCAGTCATTAGTGAGGAGCGCTCCTCTGAACTAATGCAAAATCTGCTTTTTTGATTATACAAGCGTAGTAGCGCCCATGCTGAAAAGAAGGCTAGCAGATATGCCAACCCATAATACCGTATCCCATCTATACCAAGGGGGTTTTCAGGAAAACGAATTAAAAATGGGCTTAGATCATGAATCCAATGCTGATGGGAACTATACATTATTTTGCTCATACTTGGGCTCGAAATGCTTGGGTGCAACTCGCAACTTGAGTGTATTTATAGGTTCTTGATTTTCTGGCTTTGACTTTTTCTAATACGATAGAATCTTTGTAGTTATCTATGTTGTTACGTACTTGTTTGGTGTGCATGATTATTACTCTACACACCACCTTTAATCCAGCAGTCGCTCTTGCGCAAAGCGATGTTCGTATAGCGGTAGCAGGATTAAAACAAGACCTCAGCTTACTAAGCCAAGAGGTTAGAATGCTACGCCTGGAGATTGAGCAATTATCTCGCGACAATTCGGCTCTGCGCACCCAATTAAATGCAAATCAAGCCGATCAATCGCTACAAGAGAAACTCACTGCCATTTCCTCTGGCTTAGAGCGTGTCCGCATTGACTACCAAGCGGCAGATACAAAAAATAAAGCTACCATTATAGCGGAACTCAATCAACAGATGGCAGTTCTTACGAAGCAAGTGCAGGCTGCAATTCATTCGATTGCCAACGCGCAGCCCAAGATCGCTTTACCCACTAATTTCTCTGATGATTATCCGAAGACTGGAGTTTCTTATACTGTGCAACCTGGAGATACTCTTAGCGCCATTGCCCGCATTCAAGGCTCATCAATTAAACATATTCAAAACGCAAATAAAATCGTGAATCCATCGCGCGACTTACAGGTAGGTCAGACGATATTTATTCCCATATCCCAACAATAAATGAGTAATAAAAGTAGACTCGGACGTGGCCTAGGAGGCCTTATTTCTGGTTCTGGATCAGTTACTGCAAGAAGTGATTCTTCTAAGTATCCTGAAAAAGTCTCACACAAGAAAGAACCTATTGTGGCAGTTCCGCCTAGAATGTATGAGAGTAATAAAGAGAGAACCTCCACTAATGTAGCTCCCCTAGAGCTACCGGTAGATTCGATTTCGACTAGCCCTTATCAGCCGAGGCGTGAGATTAACTTGGAGCATATTGAAGAACTCGCTAAGAGTATACAAGCAGAAGGCTTGATTCAGCCAGTTGTTGTGCGTGTTAAAGGCAATGGTTACGAACTAATTGCAGGTGAGCGACGGTTACGAGCTTTCCAGTCTTTAGAAAAAAAAGTTATTCCCGTGCGTGTGATCGAAGCGACTGATGCTTCAAGTGCGACGCTTGCGCTAGTAGAGAATTTACAGCGTGAAAATCTTAACCCGATCGATGAAGCAATGGGTTATGCTAGCTTAGTTCGTGATTTTGATTTGACTCAAGATGCTGTCGCAAATCGCGTGGGTAAGAGTCGTGCTGCTATTGCTAATTCGCTTCGCTTACTCTCCTTGGACGACGAGATACAAGGCTTTCTCAGTCGTCGCCTCATTTCTACTGGTCATGCTAAAGTCATACTTGGATTAGAAACTACAGCCCAGCGAAAGCTCCTAGCACGAAGAGTCATAGAGTCTGCGATGAGTGTACGCCAAGCTGAATTAGAAGTACGGCGTTTAAAGCAAACTGGGGGTGATAGTTTTAATGGACGCAAGGGAGGTGCAACAGAAGCTGAAACAGTCGCTATTCGTGATTTAGAAAAGCGTATTGGTGAGCACCTTAACTCACGAGTATCGATAAAACATTCTGCTAAAAAGGGAAAAATAACTATCGAATACTTTGGCAATGAGGATCTGGAAAGAATTTTGGAAAAAATTGGAATGCAGTAAGCTGCTAATTGATTAATTTCTACACTGCTATAATTTGTGAATTACTGGTTAATGAAGTCAGAGCCCGATGTATTCTCTTTTGAGGATCTAAAGGCGAGACCAAAACAAACAGAACCATGGGACGGAGTCCGTAACTATCAGGCACGTAATTTTATGCGAGATTCTATGAAAGTTGGTGATTTAATATTATTTTATCACTCCAATACAAAGCCACCGGGTGTCGCTGGCATAGCTGAGGTTGCTAGCGCTCCATATCCAGATCCGACAGCATTTGATAAAGAGTCTAAATACTATGATAGTAAAAGTGACCAACACAGTCCGCGTTGGATACTTGTAGATGTAAAGTTCAAGGCTGACTTAAAGCAGTTTGTATCGCTCGAATCGATCAAAGCGAATCCAAAACTCAGTGAAATGCGAATACTACAGAAGGGGAACCGTCTGTCGATTACACCAGTTACGCAAGCTGAGTTTTTAGCGATCCAAAAAGCAGGATTAGACCAGATCTAGCGCATCAAAAGAGCTATATAATTTTTCTTTTGAAGGTATTTAAATAACGCGCGTACAGAAGCATTCGCTTCTTTATATTTAGTTTTTTATTTTTATAACTTCATCCACCATGCCGTAACGTTTACCTTTTTTCGGCACCAGCAAACATGATTTTTCCAGTTTCGTTAGGATCCCAATAAGTATAGTTGTTAATAGTATTCTAATAAGATTACGATACAAATATACGTGCAATAGGAAGTACAATTCTTACCTATTAGATAGGAATTGCGGTTGGATGTATGTCGCATGGGAAAGCTCGTGTTAGGGTTGCGCAAACTCTAGATTGGACTTATAGAAAATTCTCTAATGAAAATTAGAAAACCTCTAGTTTGTCGTAAAACTCCACAAAGGTCCCTCTGAGGTGGCGTCTTCACGGACGGCATCGACTCTCCAAAAGTAGGTTTCTCCAGAAACTAGCTTTGGTACTGGACAGATGTTACTATCTTTTAGTGTAGCAACTAATTGTAGAGAGTTTGGATTTCTGCCAAAATATACACTGTGTGTGGATGATTGGTACGCCTCAAGAAACATCAGATCGATATTCCTGCCACTAACAACCGCATTATTCTTGGGGATTGGTGTGGATGCATGCACCGCTCGGTAACCAGGAATCCAATAATACTTCTGATCACTTTGGTAGGCTCCAATATCGATATTTGTTTTGGAATCATCCTCATATAATGCCCTTACAGAAGTATATTTGTTCGGATTTTCAGTAGCAAACACTGGACGCCCAGCTTGGATCAAAGGACTATCTAAGCGTGGTCTAAAATCATAATTTTCGGGATCGCGTAAGTATTTGTAAGCAGCGCCAGCTTCCATCATATTATTCTTATGCTTACCAGGTAGGACGTTATAGTTTAAATCCTTGAAGTAATTTGCTCCATTTTTATAGTTTTCAGTTCTTTTATCGAAAATACGTAAGTCCCAGCTACGGTGACTAATATTTGCTAAATTATTAACAATTAATGAGTTATAATTTCCCATAATACCGTGCATAGCTTTGAACCCTTGAACGCTAAAGTTGAATTTCTCCTGCTTAGGATCTGGATAATAGTTACAGTTAATCACTGTATTATTACTGATTAAGTGTCGGTCGCCTTTTACTTGGCTCGGCTGCGTATTCCAAATCACATTGAATGCAAACTGACCATCTCCGTAGACCGAACCATCATCCTGAAAAAAATTCATGCCGTGATAATCAAAGCGGACTCCTTGGCGGTTGGAGTCATGCACCCAGTTATGTGTCACATAGGTTCCTTTTTGTACTCTTGTACCTACGTTAATACCCGATCCATCATGCTGCAAATTGCCAGCATCATAGACTCTATTATAGCGTATTTCACAGCCCTCATTAAAGGCACGTATACCTTCTGAATTACCAGTGCGTCTTAGTGTTGAGTGTACAATAGACCCGCCTTTTCCAATCATGACAGAGCCAGAGGCTCCATTAGTATTTACGTCCCATTCGATATCTTCAAATAGGCAGTTCTCAATACTCATTTGCTCACTATCAAATATTATTGGAGCATTTGAGCGGGAGTAAATGCAGTTAATTACTTTGTTTTCACGCCCCCTAAAAAAAGTTGAGAGTGCATTATTTGTATTATTGTTATAAGTATTAAACCAGTCGAAATGGCCAAGTGTGTACTTATTTGCGCTNGGGTAATCAAATCGGCAATTTTCAAATATGATATTTTCGCAGTATTTTATATCATAGCCTGCAGCAAAAAAGTTTAAGTCTTTAAAATGAATATTTTTAACCCTTAACAATTCTATCATATGATCAGTTTTACGACTATGTAGCCTCAAAGAGTCTAATGCGCTCTTACTCTCTGGTTTATAATAAAGATAGTTAGTTTCTGAATCATACCACCATTCATTTACTTGGTCGAGAGCGGGCAAGCCGTAAATGTAATAGGCGGTATGTTTACGTAATTCATTAATAGTAATGCCGTTTGTAGAGTAGTAGAAATAATCGCAGCCAGCTTCGTGTTCAGTAATGCGCCTAGCCCACGTACGCCAGTGGCCAATATTTAATACGGCAACAGCACCAGTAAAGTCGACCTGAGTCTCAGCGAGACTTTGTTTCTTAGTAATCTTTGTGTAGCGACTATCGCCTTCGTTGAATCCTGCCTTGCTGCTTGATTTAAAAGCATCATCATAGGCGATTCCGAGCCGGCTTTTACCTGTTGGCTTTTGATTATGATAGCCACCATCAAGACTACGCATGCCCTCAGTCATACGCCATATTTTGCCATCTTCAAAAGTAGCATTTGGCCAGCGGGCTGGATAAGCATAGGAACTATTTGCAAATAGTTGCCAAACAGGTTGGGCGACTATTGTTTTAAACACACCATTTTCATGGGGTTGCCAATCGGTTTGAAGCAGGTCGGCTCCATTAATTATGACCTGCTCTTTAGGGTATGCGCATAGTGTTAAGGATTTATCTTCATGATTTACAGTTATTGCTTCAAAGTAGGTTCCACCGCGTAAATAAATCGTAGCACCATCGCTCGCCTTGTCTATAGCCGCCGTTATTGATGAATAAGGGGATTTTAAGGAGCCATTTCCTCCATTAGCTTGCTTACTGCATACAAAAATTGCGTTTTGATCTATCGAAATAGAATGAATGGACACATTTGCTTCCGCAGAATTTTTTAAAATGCTGCAGTTTGAATAGATTAAAAAAGTGTATACTATTGCTTTAACAAAATAGCAGTTGGTTCGGTACAACCAGATCTTAATATCATTGGGTTTAGAAGATTTTTCTTTGAGGAGTAGCATAGTCATAGAGGAAGTTAAATTTCGTTAGGCAGATTAATCGGAGACATGGGAAACTACAGCAGCGGATTGCTGAAGGGTATTTAATTTCTTTAGCTCGCGTGCAAAGCGAATACTAAAATTGTTGAAGATATTGCGATGAGGAGCAAAAGAATTCCAAGAAGTATGCCTTTTTTGCTTAATTTTTTCATTTCTTAATAGTTTTTTTATGAAAGTCTATTACAATAGTCTTCGTATCCAAATCGTCGTATAACTTGCAAGCTTTGCTGCTGACTAAAATGACAGATAGATGGAAGCTGTATTCCATTAAACGTAGTATTTTTAACCATAGTATAGTGTGCCATATCGAGAAATATTAATTTCTGACCAATTTTTAAGGGCCGTTCGAAAGAGTAGTCGCCTATTTTATCACCCGCTAAGCATGATAAGCCACCTATATGGTAATTATTTGCTTTCTCGTTTGGACNTCCAGCACCCATTATATTTGGTCGATAGGGCATCTCAAGAATATCGGGCATATGGCAAGTAGCAGATGTATCTACAATCGCTATTTGGCCAGCATCACTGCTAACAATATCTAGGACTGTACTGACTAGAACGCCTGCGTGAAGGGCAACAGCTTCCCCTGGCTCTAAGTATACATCGACTTTATATTGCTTGCGAAAGTGTTTTATAACATTGCAAAGACGCTCTAAATCGTAACCAGGGCGAGTAATATGGTGTCCGCCTCCAAAGTTTAGCCATTTTAGCTTTAAGGTAGAAAGCAGGTCGCCAAATTTCTCCTCAAAGGCATTAGCGGTACGCTCAAGCGCATCTGCATCCTGCTGACAGAGGGTATGAAAATGAAAACCGTCTATTTTATCTAGTAGGCAATCTGGCAACTGATTTAGCTCCCTATCCAAGTTACTGCGAGTCGTTCCTAGCCGAGATCGATAAGAGCACGTATCATAGTAAGTACTATCGACTTCGGAGTGCTCTGGGTTTATGCGTATTCCTAGTTGTGGAAGTTTGAGGCCGTCCATGGATCGCAGGCCAAGCGCAAGTTGCTGCGGTGAGTTAAATACTAAGCTGTGTGCATACCGGCACATATGCTTCAATTCATTTTTCTTGTATGCTGGTGCGTAGACATGAATCTCTTTTCCGAAATGTTCTTTTGCCAGCAAGCTTTCATGTAAGCCACTGGAAGTCGTGCCAGATAAGTATGGCTTTAGGACTGGAAAAGTGCTGTGGCATGCAAAACCTTTGAGCGCTAGTAGAATTTTAGCGCCAGAATTTTGTTCAACAGAATTTAATATTCGGCCATTTTCTTCTAATAGATCCAGATGCATTACATAGGCAGGGGATGGCACCTGACTGAGTGGTATTTGAGCAAGCGCCGATAGTCGCTGCTCACTTATTTTCGGTATTGGATCTTGTACCATAAAAGATCTCTTAGTTGAGACCTTTAAGCGGCTTTTTGACGAGATAATTTTTAAATCTTTGATATGCGTTAAATTTGCGCAAACTTTAGGTTGCTTTTCAGGGTCTCTATTTTACTATGAATGGTTTTCTAATATTCTAAGTATTAACTATTTTCTTCATTTTTACATTCATGAACCAAATTAAACTCAATGTTGTTTCACGTGAAGCGTCTAGTCGTGGAGCAGTGCGTCGTCTTCGCTCTGCTGGAAATATACCTGCAAACGTTTACAGTAAGGGTACGGCTCGCTCTGTTTCAGTCAATGCGGTTGAATTTCGTAATCTCAATCGAGCACTAGGCGGTGAGGCATCACTAATTGAATTAACCGATGAAAATGGAGAGAGTATGTTGACCTTAATTAACGAAGTGCAGCACCATGCAATTAAAGGCTCGGTAAATCATATAGATTTTCAAGAGGTGCAGCGTGGTGAATCCTTTGTAACTAACGTACCTACACATTTAACTAATGAGGGGGATTGCGAAGGCGTAAAGTTCGAAGGCGGTATGTTAGATCACAAGTCACATGAAGTAGAAATTCGTTGCCGTCCTTCCAAATTGCCCGATCATATTGCAGTTAATGTTGCTGATTTAAAAGTTGGAGAAGCCATCCACATTAGTGACTTACCTGAAATCGATGGGGTTGAGTTTCTTGGTAACCCTATTCAAGTCATTGTTTCTTGCCAGCCTCCAACTGTCGCTACCGAGCCTGAGGAAGTCGAGCAAGTGGATGCAGCAAGTGTACCTGCTGATAATATCAAGGAAGAGGATTCTGATGAGTCTGATTCACAAGAAGACGAATAAATTACCAGAAACTAGGTTTAATATTAATTTAACTTTAATCGGAGTATTGGCTCCAAACTGTTCTTTCTAAAATGTCCATATCGGTCATTGCTGGTCTTGGTAATCCAGGCCTTAAATACCGCGGTACTAGGCATAATCTAGGCTATGAGCTTATCGATCGTCTCGCGGAGCAGCTAGATTCGCAATGGAAGACTATACCAAAGTTTGAAGCCAAAATTGCACACGCTAATTTTTGTGATAAAAAACTAGTTCTTGTTAAGCCTCTTACTTTTATGAACTCTTGCAGTCGATCCCTAGGTTCTATTTTGCGCTATTGGAGCTTAAGCCCAGAATCATTATTGGTACTATATGATGATATTACACTTGAATTTAGTAGAGTAAAACTCAGTCAAAATGGTAGCTCAGGCGGTCACAATGGGATCGCAGACTTACAGCAGCACTTAGGCGATCATTTCGCTCGTTTTCGAATTGGAATTGGAGCTAAACCTCACAAAGAAATGGATCTTGCCGATTATGTCTTGAGTCACTTGACTAAACATGAACAAAATCTTTTAGCTAAATTAGCGCCGTCATATCTTGAGCATATAAGCCTCATTATTGACAGCGGTATAGAGGCTGCCATGAATATAATTAATCAACGCACAGCAACTTAGCATGAGCGCAACAACTGTAAATAAATACAAAATATCCTTAATACTCGATCTACGTTCAACGCAAGATGATGCGCAAAAAGTAATCGATGACATTAAACAAACACTTTCCTCCATAGGTGCCGAAACCACTGAAGTGGAGGACCTCGGTACGAGAGAGTTTGCCCGTGCCGCTGATCGCCGTTTCGCCCAAGGTCATTACGTGCACATTTGGGCTACTGGACCCAGTAATGTCCCTATTAATCTACAGGACAAATTAAAGCACGACAAGCGCGTGAATCGAATCTTTGTGGAGGTTTAACATCTCACATTTCTTGTAAACTATCTCTAAACTTCATATGGCTTCTTTTAACAAGGTTATACTCATGGGTAATTTAACGCGTGATCCTGAAATGCGTGTTACACCCAATGGTCATTCTATTTGTAAGCTTGGGCTTGCGGTATCGCGTACTTTTTCAACCAGAGACGGAGAGCGTCGTGAGGAGACAGCTTTTGTTGATATTGATGCTTTTGGAAAGCAGGCCGAAGTGATTGCAAAATATATGCGTAAGGGGCGTCCAATTATGGTAGAAGGTCGCCTAAAACTCGATCAATGGGAAAGTAATGAAGGACAAAAACGCAGTAAGCTTGGTGTTGTCTTAGAAAATTTTCAGTTCTTAGGTAGCCGTGATGATAATCAAGAAGGTTATGAAAGTAGTTCCCCGCCCGAACGTGGACAGTCAAACACCACAGGCACAATACCAGCAGATCAAAATGAGGATGCTCTTGACCAAGATGTTCCATTTTAATTCTTTTTTCTTACATTTGAAACGTATCAACTAATAATATCATGGCTACTAATCAGGTTCTTCTTTTAAAACCCATACAAGGTCTTGGCGTCGAAGGTGACACGGTCACTGTGCGTGCTGGTTATGCACGTAATTTTCTATTGCCACGCAAGATAGCACTGCCAATTACGCACGCAAATAAAAAGCAGATGGAATCATTGTTAAAGGCTCGTGAAGCACGTGAAGTACAGGAGTTAGATTCTGCTCGCGATTTGGCTGCTAAAGTCTCTAACATCACTATTGCAGTGGCTGTGAAGACAGGAGAGGGCGGCAAGATGTATGGAGCTGTAACTGCAAACGATTTGATTATACGTCTCAAAGAAGAGGGCATTGAGCTAGTTAAAAAGCAATTATCACTTCCTGCCCCAGTTAAGAAATTAGGCCCTCACACAGTCGCAGTAAAATTACACAGTGAAATATCAGCTGAGTTGAAATTTGAAGTTGTTTCTGAAAATCCAATTGAAGTAGTTGAAGATGATACAACTGCCGAGGAGAGAGAATAGTAGTTTAATGTCAGATGCTCTAAAGATCCGCTATGCCTGCTGAGACGACGCCATCAACCTATGGTCGCGGTAAAGGCGCTGGTAGCTCTCGAAAGGAATCGAGCGCGAGTGATCCATTAGAGGCGATCCGCGTGCAACCGCACAGCATAGAAGCCGAAGAGGGTCTACTTGCTTCTTGCTTAATTGATGGTGGCCGTGAGGTGTTAACTGATTGTATTGAGACAAAAATTCTGCCAGAATTCTTCTTCAAGACTTCGCATCAAGAATTGTATAGAGCACTTCTAGCACTTTATGAGACCGGTGACCCAATTGATGAGATTTTATTAATAGAGCACCTTAAAAGAGAGGGAAAGGATGAAGAAGTTGGGGGTATTGCTGCCATTTACGGTATTCAAGACAGAATAGAAACTGCAGCACATGCACGATATTTCGCAAAAATAGTGCATGAGAAATACTTACTGCGTCGACTGATCCGGACTTCGCGAGAGGCGATAGAAGCCTGTTATGTGCAACAAGAAGATATCAGCGTCTTTATAGAGAAGATTGAAGAAGATATTCACATGATTAGTAGTGGTCGCGTCAGTGAAGGGGCGGTTCCGATTAAAGAGCCACTCAATCGAGCAGTTTCTAATATACATGCGCTACTTAATGATATTGACCAAATTGATGGTGTTATGTCCGGGTTCCGAGACTTGGATGGCATGACTTATGGGTTTCATCCAGGGCAAATGATTGTATTAGCAGCACGGCCTTCCGTGGGTAAGACCTCATTGGCTATGAATTTCGCTGAGCATGCAATTATTCCTAATGGCGGCCGCCAACCTACTGGTGTGCTTGTATTTAGTTTAGAGATGACTTCTGCAGACCTAGCGATGCGCTTGATTTGTAGTCGAGCTAGAGTGGATATGAAACGCATTCGTGACCGTGTCGTTTCCTCTCAGGATCAGCGAGAGATTGCCCAAGCAGTTAAGGAATTAGAACAAGCGCCTCTATGGATTGACGACGCATCTAGTGCAACTATATTGGATTTACGTGCTAAAGCTCGTCGTATTGATACAAAGCATCGTTTGGGCTTAATCGTGATTGATTATTTACAGCTTTTGCGTGGATCCGATCCGCGCGCACCACGTGAGCAGCAAATTGCAGAAATATCGCGAGGCGTTAAGGGTATGGCCAAAGAGTTAGATGTGCCTGTAGTAGTTCTTAGTCAGCTCAATCGTGAATCGGAGCGCGAGAGTCGTGACCCGCGTCTTTCTGATCTACGTGAATCTGGTTCGATTGAGCAGGATGCGGATGTAGTTATGATTCTTCATCGACCTAAAAAGCGTGATGAAGATGATGCTGTGCCGGATACAGGTATAGTCGGCGATGTAGACCAGATTAAATTAATTATTGCAAAGCAGCGTAATGGTCCAATTGGTGACGTTGACTTATCTTTTATTCGGCGTTACACACGGTTTGAAAATTTTAAGCGCTAAAGCTTAAGTATTTATTTATCTGAGAATCATGCGACTTCACAGAAACATACATTTCCTGCTGCTCTTTCTTACTTGCTTAGTGCTTGTGTCCGACCTACAGGCACAGCGTGAAGCTTCTGTTGAGCCAGTGATAAACCAGATTAAAGTCAAGTTTCAAGGGTTCCAGCCCGTGAGTGATCAATATGTACGAGGCAATGTGCAGTTACGCACAGGTATGAATTACAACAGCACTTTAGTCGATCAATCTATACGCTCCTTGTACGCGACAAACCAATTTGAGTATATTGAAGTAAAAGTAGAGCAGGCTGATGAAGGAAAGGTAGATGTAATTTTCATTATTATTCCCAAATATACCATAGGAAAAATAGAATTTAATGGAAATAATAAGTTTTCACCTGAGCGTCTCTCATCAAAAGGTGAAATAGATTCTGGTATTCCACTGGATGAGTATCTTGTTTCTCAAGCAGCTGAGAAAATCCAAGAATATTTCGTTGAAAAACACTATCCAGACGCTCTTGTCGATTATCGGATTAGTAAAAACGATGAGACAGGTTATGCAACTGTTACCTATGATATTGAATCTGGTGCTAAGGTTAAGATTGCGGAAATCAAATTTACTGGAGTAACTGCATTTAATGCTAAGAAATTGCGCAAGCAACTTGAAACTAGGCAGACCAACTGGATTTCCTGGATGACTAGTGCAGGCACATATGATGAGAGCGTTTTTAATGAGGACCTTGATCTTTTACGCACATACTATCGTAATAATGGTTACCTTGATGTCGAAATTGACGTCGATCAGGTTGAAATAGATAAAATATCACCCAAGAGAATTGCTATTAATATACCAATTGATGAAGGGCAGTGCTACTACATAGGTGATCTTTCTGTTAACGATAATACTATTTTTACTGAAGATGAACTTCTTCAAAATATTACAATAGAAAGTGGAGAGCCATTTTCACCAGAAGACGTGGATGATGCTTCCACTATTGTGCGCGACTATTACACCTCACGTGGATATTTGGAGGCTTTCGTCCGCGCGGAACGAGTACCAAATATGGATACTCGCCGGATAGATGTTGTTTTCCGCATACGTGAGAGTGAAAAGTTTTACGTTGAGTCAATTAATGTGGAAGGTAACACGAAGACAAAGACACGAGTCATATTGCGAGAATTAGCACTGCGCCCCGGCGATATATTTGATCTTAAGCGTCTCGAAACTAGCGAGCTTCGACTTAAAAATACCCAGTTTTTTGATGATGTGCGACTCAACCCAGAAGCAACGAATGTGCCCGGAAGAAAAGATCTTGGAGTTACTGTACGAGAGGGAAGAACTGGTAGTTTCAGTTTTGGTGCTGGATTTGGTTCCGTTCAAAGCGCGATGATCTTTTTTGAGCTAACTCAAGGAAACTTCGATTTGTTTAATTGGCGAAATGGTCTTCAAGGTGATGGTCAAAAAATGCGCATTCGAGGTTCTTTTGGCTCTCTTAGTAATGAGATGGTTATTTCATTTGAAGAACCTTGGCTATTCGAGCAGCGCCTAGCTTTTGGATTCGACTTGTTTCGCCGTGAGTCGGACTACGTAAGCTCTGAATATAATGAATTGCGCACTGGTTTTGAACTATATTTACGCCGCCGTTTATTTGAACTAGTTGAGGCTCGTATGTCCTACCGATTAGAAGTTGTTGAAATTTTTGATGTGGCTGGGTTACCTGGAATTCAAGTAGATGATAATATACCAGATATTTTTGAAGAGGCTGAAGGCAAAGAGGTGGTATCTAAGGTAGGTGTAACTCTACTTCGAGATACGCGAAATTCATTGCTATTTACAACTAAAGGCAACCGTACGACACTATCGACTCAGTGGGCAGGAGTTGGCGGAGATGTTAATTACATCAAAGTGGAAGGGCGTATGGCGCATTTTATTCCAACTTTTGAGTCCTTAGAGCAAACTTTAGCGATTTTTGCCCGTGCGGGGACAGTTATTCCATACGGGGACACTAGTTCCATTCCATTTTATGATCGCTTTTATCTAGGTGGTCCTGAAACTCTAAGAGGTTATGATTATCGCGATATTGGCCCCAGAGAGGCGGTTTCTGATGAGGCAATCGGAGGAAATACTTATTCAATGCTTTCGTTGGAATATATTTTCAGAATTGCGGAACCTTTAGGGCTGGCTGTTTTCTATGACTGTGGATTCGTAAATTCAGAAGAACTAGATTTTAGCTCATCAAACTATGCTGATAACTGGGGAGTAGGAGCACGTTTGATGATGATGGGATCACCTCTTAAATTAGATTTAGGTTTCCCTATTACTGATCCCACAGGTAAGGCAAGTGGCTCGCAATTTAACTTTTCTTTCGGGACTCGCTTTTAAGTAAAATAGTCTATAACAATTAAAAAAACTTAATAAAATGAATAAATTAATATCTCTTATTTTTGTAACTATTCTTTCTGCTGGATCTATATTCGCGCAGAAAGCAGCTGTAATTGCTACTGTTAATATGGACTTAGTTCTAGGTGGCTATGACGCTTACCAGACTGCGCTCGAGCGTGTCGAAGGTTCTGAACAAACTGCTCAGGAAGAAGTCGAGGCATTTAAGGAAAAACTTGGTCTTTTAGAGGTGGAGGGTAAAGTACAAGAATTACAGCAAAAAAGCCAAAACCCAGCTATTGCCGATGAGGAGCGCAAATCAGCAATGGAGGAAGCACAATCATTAATCAATCAAAATGAAGCGAAGATTCAGCAACTTAGCGCATTTGGTCAGCAGTTGCAACAGAGGGTACAGCAGGCTCGCACTCGTGCGCTTAGCCCTTATGAATTTAAAGCACGGGAGGCGGTCAATACTGTAGCTAATGACAAATCAGTTGATTTGGTTTTACCAATCGTTCCTCGCCAAATAAATACACAAGATGAAGATGGAACCGAGACTCAATATTCTCTCTTAGCGGGTCAAGTAATGTATGCGAGCGATGCGCTAGAAATTACCGATGCTGTCATTGCTGTACTCAATGCAGAATAAGAAATAGAGGTTAAAATTTTCAAAACCCTGTTCTCGTAAAGGACAGGGTTTTTTGTTTGAAGTAGATCATGAAATTTTCTTACCCATTAAATCGTATATTAGAAATCATCGGTACTAACGTCGCCTGCGAGGGTGATTTCAGCGCTGCTATTACAGGAATTGCTTCTTTGTCATCAGCCATTGTTGGTGATCTTTCTTTTTTGGGAAATCCTCAGTACAAAGATCAGGTGGAGCTCTCCAAGGCATCTATTTTACTACTACCTAAGGATTACTCAGGTAAGCCTAAGGCAGATCAGTTGTTTTTGAAAGTAGATAATCCATCCTATGCCTTAGCGTTAATATGCCGAGATATAGAAATTGATTTAATACCAAAGCCACCTGCAGGTATTCATCCAACTGCGTTTGTAGATCCATCTGCAAGCGTTCACAATACAGCGAGTGTAGGCGCATTTTGCTGTATTGGATCCGATGCAGTCATTGGCCCAGAAGTCACTTTAGCAGAGCATATTTCGATTGGCCGAGGAGCACGTGTTGCGGAGCAGACACAGATATTCCCAAGGGTTGTCGTGAGTGATTACTGCGAAATTGGTTCGAGAAATCGACTGTTACAAGGATGTGTAATAGGATCGGATGGCTACGGTTACACCCTAGTTGATGGAGCGCATCAGCGCCTTCCTCAGATTGGAACGGTTGTGACTGGTGCCGATGTAGATGTAGGAGCGAATACAACAATTGATCGTGCCAGATTTGGCACGACCGAGATTGGAGATGGCACAAAGATAGATAATTTAGTACAAGTTGGGCACAATGTGAGTATTGGAAAACATTGTTTGTTAGTTGCTCAAGTGGGAGTAGGGGGTAGCACAAAAATTGGAAATGGTGTTGTTGTTGCTGGTCAGGCGGGGATAGCGGGGCACTTAAATATTGGCGATGGTGTTATTATTACTGCAGCTGCTGTAGTGCTCCGTTCGATCGAAGAGAATCTCAAAGTAGGGGGCTGTCCAGCCCAAGTTTCTTTACTTACAAACCGCATTTATAGCCTACAACGAAAGTTACCAGATCTTTTCAAAAGGTTTGATCAAATGGAGAAAACTATTGAGTCTATCAACCAACCGTAATCTTGATAATATAATGAGCCAGAATAAACTTAAAATCTTTTGCGGAAATGCAAATCCTAAGCTTGCCCAAGAAATATGTGATTATCTTGGAGCCCCTCTTGGTGCAGCTACAGTTGAAAGTTTCCCTGATGGAGAAACTTTTGTGCGCATTGATGAGAATATTCGTGGTGCAGATGTATTTATTATTCAGTCTACTAGTAATCCAGCTAATCAGCATCTAATGGAGCTATTTATCATGATAGATGCGGCGCGTAGGGCTTCTGCAAAACGTATCACTGCAGTGATTCCCTTTTATGGCTATGCGCGTCAAGATCGTAAGGATCAGCCACGGGTACCAATCACATCAAAGCTGGTAGCCAATTTATTAGTTTCTTCTGGAGCAAACAGAGTGCTGACAGTAGACTTACACGCGCAGCAAATTCAAGGGTTCTTTGATATCCCGGTGGATCATCTCTATGCCTCACCAGTATTATTTAAGTATTTAAAGAATATAGACACGGATAATTTAACACTCTTTTCTCCGGATGTTGGCGGTATGAAGATGGCGTCGGCATATGCAGGACTGCTAAAAGTACCGATTGGTTTTATAGCCAAGCGGCGCACCTCGGCTGAGACCGTTGAGGCAGTTTCTTTAGTTGGTGAGACACAGGGTCGTGACATTCTTTTGATTGATGATATGACTGAAACAGCTGGAACTTTATGTGCCGCAGCTGAGTTATTGAAAAAAAATGGAGCAGCTAGGGTTATGGCTGCGGTCAGTCATGGTGTCTTGAATGAGCGTGGGTATGAACGTTTATCATCAGGAATTTTAGATCAATTAATTACAACGAACACAACTCCCGTTCAGCAGCGTGAGGGTGTGCCGATTACAGTGCTCAGCGTTGCTGAACTTTTAGGCGAAGGAATTCGCCGTATCTATGATAACGAAAGTGTTACGGGACTTTTTGATGTGAAAGGTTTTTAAGTGAGTTTGCAAAAATCCATCTTTATCGGAACTTACTGCATGGTAATTTGTTTATAGTAATCTAGCGATCATGAGATTGTACATATTTTCATTATTTTTTTTACTTAGTGCCTGCGTAAATGCTACCAGCAATGATGCACTCGTAGTCGATTCCGATGCGAGGGCGATTAAAGCAAATCGAGATATACCGGTTGTATCTTATGCGAATGTATTAGAAAGAGCGACGCCATCGGTGGTGGCAGTGTATACTTCTAGTATGGTCGCAAGTCGTAATTCCGCTATGGGCGTTCCGCGTGGCATGGAAGATCTCCTTCGTCAATTTGGCTTCCAAGTTCCAGACCGAAATCAAAGATACGGTGATGGTTCTAGCCAAAGATCGCCGCAACAGGAAAGTACAGGCGTCGGTTCTGGCGTAATTATTTCCAGTGATGGTTACATCGTGACTAACCACCATGTAGTTACCAGCAGGCAAGGAGAACCGGTGGATGAAATACGCGTACGGCTATCCGATGATCGTGAATATGTTGCCGAATTAATTGGTTCAGATGCGAAGACGGACGTTGCTGTTTTGCGGATTAATACAGAGGAAGAGTTGGCAGCGGTTTCAATCGCGGATAGCGATTTGCTCAAAGTTGGCGATATAGTATTTGCAATTGGTAACCCTCTAGAAATTGGGCTAACGGCGACTCAAGGCATTGTTTCTGCAACCGGTCGAAATTCATTAAATATTCTTGGGCGCGGCGGCTATGAAAACTTTATACAAACAGATGCCTCCATTAATTTAGGAAACTCTGGCGGTGCCTTAATTGACGCGTGGGGTCGATTGGTTGGAATTAACACTGCTATAGTTTCAGGGTCGGGCGGAAGTATCGGTATTGGCTTTGCAATTCCTTCTAATATGACTCTGCGCATTGCGCGTAATTTGATTGATCGTGGGGAGGTTCCTCGCGGTATGCTAGGATTATTCCCAGAGAATCTTACAAGCGACTTAGCCGCTGCTTTTGGCTTAGAATCGACTAAGGGTGCGCTGGTTACGGAGGTACAAAACAGTTCTCCAGCTGATCGTGCAGGCATTGAGCATGGCGACATTATTATTCGAATTGATACAGTTGAAATTGAGTCAGCTGCGCAGTTGAGGCTTGTTGTTTCTGAAATGCAGCCGGGTAGCGATGTTGTTGTGACACTTATTCGCAAGGGCGAAGAGATCGCTTTGCAAGTAACTTTAGGAAGTTTAAGCGGTCTTATGCCTTTGGCAAATCCGAGTCGCTTAGAAGGAGTTCGCCTACAATCGGTTACTGATCTAGATGTGGATAGTGACGTTTCTTTACCAAATGTTAGTAGTGGAGTCTTTGTGCAAGATGTCGAAGCGGATTCACCCTATGTAAACGAATTGATAAAGGGCATGGTAATTGCTGAAATTAATGGGAAGACTGTTATTTCTCCAGAATCAGTCGAGAAGCAATTAAAGAAGGGTGTGAATACCTTATATGTGTGGTATTCTGGTAACTGGCGCTATTTAGTGATTCGCTTGAAAGACTAAGCATTCGCCTACTTAGCTCCTGCTCTTGTCCAAATTGTTTCAGCCATCTGTGAATCTACATTTTCAGAAGTAATCGCATTTCCGATTGCTTGCATACTAACAAAGCGTAATTTACCACTTCGATTTTTTTTGTCTCTTTGCAGAGCCTGCATTAAATCAGAAATTGGTAGTGGGTCTTTTAGGGTAGTAGGAAGTAAATTGCTTTCTAGGATGGCGCGCACGCGAGAGATTTCCGATTCTTGTATTTGCCCAAGTTTTACGGAGAGCTCAGTGGCAAGGATTAAGCCAATGGCGACAGCCTCACCATGAAGATACTCTCCATATCCCGCTACATTCTCAATCGCATGGGCGAAACTGTGACCTAAGTTGAGTAAGGTGCGCCCTCCAGAAATCGCGGTCTCTTTTTCGTCGTTGGCTACGACTTGAGCTTTTATTGAGCAGCATCGTCGAATTATAGATGGAAGCGATGGTGCTTGCGCATTTATATAATCAATACTTTCCAACTCTCGAAACAGAGATTTATCTGCGAGCATACCATATTTAATTACCTCAGCCATACCTGCTGAGAATTCTCGCATCGGCAGTGTTTGAAGTAGGTCTGCTACAATGAAAACAGCTCTTGGTTGCCAGAACGCACCGACCAAATTTTTACCCTCAGGTAGATTGATTCCTGTCTTACCTCCCACCGAACTATCGACCATGGATAGTAGGGTGGTTGGAATTTGGTAAAAATCGATACCGCGTAAATAACTAGCTGCTGTAAATCCGGCTAGGTCTCCAACTACTCCTCCTCCAAATGCGAAAAGAGCGCTATCACGATTCAAATTATGCTCGGCAAGAAATCGTAAACTTTGATTAAGACACCCTATTGATTTTGTTTTTTCGCCAGAGGGTAAGACGAGGATTTCGCTTTTCAAGAATCCAGCTTGAATTAAGAAATTTGGGTGTGCTTCATGTGAACCGGCATCAGCAATCACGCAGATACTTTTGTTATCTTCACGCAGCTCGTTAACTTTGGAGGCCAGCTTTGCGAGAGCACTGCTAAAGTGAATAGGATAGGAGCGAGAGTCTAGTTTAACTGTTAGTGATTCAGTCATGAATGATTAGTGAAAATTTTTGTCATAACTTATGGGGGTGGAGCAATGATCAAGTTTCATCGTTATTGCTAATTCCAAAAATTGCATTCGCATAGTGTAGTGCTGAAAATGGCTGTAGGTCATCCGGTTGCTCCCCCAATCCAACGAAGTAAATTGGTATTTTGAGCTCACGATAAATCCCTACAAGCGCGCCTCCTCGGCTAGTGCCGTCTAGTTTTGTAATAATTAATCCAGTAAGTGGAAAGCTTTGATGAAAAGTGCGTGCCTGTTCTATCGAGTTAGATCCAAGACTGCCATCGACCACTAGCCAGCTATGGTGGGGTGCAGAGGAGTCTTGTTTTTTGATAACGCGTCCAAACTTCTCTAACTCTTTCATTAGATTATCCTTCGTGTGTAGGCGGCCAGCTGTATCTAGTATGAGGACATCTTGGCCACGCTTCGAAGCTGCTTGGTAGGCATCGTAAGCGACCGCTGCAGAATCGGCTCCGTGCTGGCTAGCTACAATATCGATTCCGAGTAGTTCAGCCCAATA
>JAKVCN010000032.1 GCA_022448585.1 Puniceicoccaceae bacterium
TAAGTGTGAAAGCGCTACGTGCTTGCCGATTATCTCTTTTGAGCTTCATATTGTTATGTACTCATTTCTAGCGTACCACCGCTGTGTTGTAGGTGAATATTGGTTCGATATTAGAAAGCGCTGTCAAATCTGTGTTGGACTCAAAACTTGCGCTCGGACCTGGCGGATCTTCTGCAAAAATCCGCACTTCCATGGCAAAATAACCTTCTGGATAAGAGGCTAAAGGGTTTGTTAGAGTATAAATGCCGTCTGCGTTACGATTGGGGCTTCGCTCAGCAGCAGGTAATACAGAGGACGGCGATAAAACTGCGCGGTAAATTGTTCCAGCAGCATCGGAAAAATCCGTATTATCCACACGTGCTTTTTCCCCAACCGATTCGTCATAAAACCCAACTATCAACTCAGTATCTGCTGAGGTAGGATCGATATATGCATTGAACACAAACACTGTAGCGTAATTCCCGCTAGCAACTGCGCCATAAATCACGTCAAATTTGCTTCCACTTGGGGCAATACTGGGAGACTTCTGTAAGAATGTGTTAAGGGTATTTACAACCGATGATACAGCATCAATCTGCTCCACATCATCGACGGACTTTAGCGTGGGACCTAGAAGTCCAACTAATGCAAGAACAGTGACTAAGAAAATGCCAATCGCTAAAACGACCTCAATCAAGCTGAAAGCTCGAGCGCTTAATTGATTCTTAAAATGATACGTATACATATTAATTCTTAATTAATTCTGGATCGTTTACTTTTGTAGTCGTTCCAGAGCGGCGAAGTATAAGAGCGCTTTTAAGACCCTCTAATTGTTCATCTTCAAAATTAACTTTTAAATTATTTGATCCATTAGGAGATGGCTTGAGTGCTCCAGCGCGTAAAACGAGCCAAGCATTTTGCCAATCAAATGCCGCCGTGCCGTTACTCTCAAATTCGTAAAAGTAATATTCTTCACCTCCCAAAGGTTGAGGTGTTAAACGTGGGTATTCTAGATTCATACGAGAAATTAACTTTGGAAATCCGTTATTTAAGCTCATATCTGGATCAAAATAAATACCCTCTGGCAAATAAGTACCTTGTGTCGCAGCAGACCACAGGCTAGAGTCATTTTCGTCTTGATAAACAATTCCAAAAAAGCGCAGTTTCTTGTCATCGTCAGTATCATTATTATCAGAGTATATAATTAGTCGTGTTGTTGCTCCTTTTAAAATTGCTTGTCCACGAGCGCCCTGTGCAATCCCCGAGACAATTCGCTGCGACGCGCTCAAAGATGAACCAGAACCACCAGTCGTATTTATAAGTATAACTGACGAAGCGATAAGAATAATTCCAATCACCACCAGTAATTCCACTAGCGTGAAGCCAGCAAGATGCTGTTCCCTCTTTCTAATCATATAAATAATAATCAGGATAACCGTACTCGCTGTCCGCTTCAACATAAGCGGTCACTGAAGTACGCAGTTCTTGTGTTCCTTGTCCACCAGAAGCACTTGGGACAGTTACTTTGCCATCTCCATCCCCATCTATTACAATAAAAATCTTCGTATTATTCAAGCGATCTGCAATTTTAGTAGGATTAACAGTGCCATTGGATTCCATATAAAACTCGTTTTCAGAAAAACTATGGAATGCGATCCGTCTACGATTGTTACCAGCTTCTTTGGATTCGCCTGTACGTTTGTCGCGCCCTGACAGCGTCTCTATGAAATCGTCTGATAAAGAGTTAATATTTTTGCCTGTGTCATGGGCATCTGCAAATGGGTAGAAACCATATTCTCCCTTGAAGAGCTGGATAGCATTCACATATTGAGAAAGTTGATTCTTTGATGCAGTCACGTTTGCCTGTTTTTTGACAGCGCTTAAGGTTGGTATTAAAATTCCTGCTAGTATTCCGATAATGGCGATCACCATTAAGAGTTCAATAAGTGTAAAGGCTTTATTACGGTGAATTTGCATAAATCTTTAAATTCCTGAGTAGATATTATCGATATTTAGATTGTTGGTTCGCAAGGATTCGGTCACGATGCCATCAGTATCGACTCGGGTACAATCACCGTCAGGACCTTGAGAATAAAGCACGTAGCCAAAATTGTCCCATGCGTTACTCGCTTTGTTGTAGGTATACAAATAATTATTTCCCCAAGGATCGACTAAAAATAAATTGGTAGGCACAGAATTATCATCTCGAAGAGCTCTATTTAAATTCATTTTTGTAGCATCAATAAAGCGAGTTCCCGCAGATGCTAACTCCACTAGTTCAACAGTCGAGCCAGAGCCGGGGGTCACCGATTCTATTCGCTCTAGCTTCATCCAACCCCAAAGTGACTTGAAAAACTTTACGGCCTCTGCTTCATTAGCAGTAGAATTGATCCATGGATAATCACCATATAGAGCCTTAAATTGCTCTAGTCCTTGAGCGATGACCGCTAACTCAGCTTTGGCTTGAGCACGCGCCTGCGAGTTTTGTACGCCACGCGAAATACCAAACGTGATACCAGATAAAATTAGTACCACAGAAATAACTACTAATAACTCAATTAGTGTAAAACCAGAATTTCTGTATAAAGATGAATATTTTCGATTCGTATTGGGTTGAGACATAAAAGCAGACGACATAAAATATACTATCCGTAAGATTCTGCATCGATTTAACTACTGTCAACAATTCCTATCAACTCATGCAAGATATTGTAAGATACAATTCTCAAATAATCAGACTAGACATACTCTTATGACTCGACCCATATACTTGAAAAACTATAAATATTTGTTTTTGTAACAAATTATGCCTAAAAAGCTAACAAATCTTACTTTTGAAACTGCATTAGAGCGGCTCGAAAGTTTAATCGAATCAATGGAAAACGGAGACACCCCACTAGCCGATCTCGTCGCAAAATTTGAGGAAGGTTCGAATCTCCTCAAAGAGTGCCAGTCTAAAATAAAGACTGCTGAAAAAAAGATACAGAAGCTAAATATAGAAGACGGATCAACTGAAGAACTAGACGATCTTAGCTCAGAACGCTAGGTGCTTTTTGTGTTTCACCTGCAAGCTAGTTTCTAAATTTAACCATATGTCTTTACTCAAAAGAATTCATTCTCCAAAAGATGTGAAAGAGCTCACTCCTGAGCAAATTCCCATACTAGCACAAGAAATTCGCGAACAAGTAATTCACACCACAGCGAATAATGGTGGTCACGTAGGCCCTAATCTAGGTGTAGTTGAGCTAACGATTGCGCTACATCGTGTTTTTAATACGCCACACGATCGATTCGTTTTTGATGTATCTCACCAAGGATATGTCCATAAATTATTAACCGGCCGAAATGGAGATAGTTTCAAAAAGCTTAGAACTAGCGATGGTGTAAGCGGATTTTTAAGTCGTGATGAGAGTGACCATGATTCATATGGAGCAGGACATGCAGGAACAGCCCTATCTGCAGCCCTTGGAATGGCAGTCGCTCGAGACAAGCGCGGCACTAATGAACATGTAGTTGCACTCTGTGGCGATGCCGCCTTCACATGCGGCGTCACTATGGAAGCACTCAACAATGTAAGTGCCTCTACTAAGCGACTAATCATAATTCTTAATGACAACAAATGGTCGATTGCCAAAAATGTAGGCGCATTATCGCGGTACTTTAATGAACTACTCATCAGTCCTACGTACAATCGTATGAACGATAGCTTTGAAGCCTTTTTAAAAAAATTACCAGGTGGCAAATCACTAATACGTCTTGGCTCTAAATGGAAACGAGAGACCAAGGACTTTTTCGTTTCCTCATCTTTATTTGAAACCTACGGTGTTCGCTACATTGGGCCTATTGATGGGCATGACCCAAAGCAACTCGAACATTATCTAAAATTTGCTAAAAAGGCAGAACAACCCGTACTGCTTCATGTACTAACTACAAAGGGAAAAGGCTATGAAGTAGCCATTAAAAATCCCGAACGCTTCCATGGCGCTGGCCCTTATGATATTTGTACAGGTAAGAGCTCGCCACTAGCGCAGCCAAATATGATTCCAAAATATCAAGACGTCATGGGTAAGACTTTGGTCAAACTAGCGCGCGAAAACAAATTGATAGCAGGAATTACTGCAGCGATGCCTTCCGGCACTGGTCTTAACCACCTAGAAGAAGCCCTACCGGATCAATTTTATGACGTAGGAATTGCAGAAGAGCATGCTGTTCTGTTTGCCGCAGGTATGGCTACATCAGGCTTTCATCCAGTGTGTGCGATATACTCAACTTTCCTGCAGCGCGCAGTTGATCAAATAATTCACGATGTAGCCATTCAGAAGCTACCTGTTCTTTTTTGTATGGATAGAGCTGGACTGTCGCCAAATGATGGACCAACTCATCATGGACTTTTTGACATTAGCTATCTTCGCGCGATTCCAAATTGCATACTTATGGCACCAAGCAATGAAGATGAGCTAGCAGATATGATGGCCACCGGCATTAATTATCATGGCCCAGCATTTATTCGATATCCGCGTGGCAGCGCAACTGGAGCGTCCATAAAAAACTCTCCAGAATTACTTGTAATCGGTCAATCTCAGCGCCTGCTAGATGCAGGTGAGATAGATATATGGGCAATTGGCACGATGGTAGAAGACGCTATTAAGCTGGCAGAAAGCCTTGGTAAATTGGGTATACAAACGGGTGTTGTAAATGCACGTTTTGCTAAACCAATTGACATAGAACTCTTGTTAAAATCAGCCAAGATATCCAAGTTAATAGTAACCATGGAAGACCATGTAATTAGCGGCGGTTTTGGAAGTGCTATTTTAGAGAGCTTGCAAGGCAAAGGGGAACAAATTCCTGTGGAACAGATTGGATGGCCAGACAAATTCATAGACCATGGCTCTAGCGTAGCACAGTTGCGTAAAGCAAACGGTCTTGAGGCGGAGCAAATCATGACTCAGGTGCTAGAAAGATTTCATACCCTACAGACGCCGTCTAAAGAAAATGTGATTCCAGCAAAAGTAATTTGAGCATTTTTTTTCGTATTCACGATAGCCCAAAAAATAATGCTGTGCTTAACTCAAATGCATTGCATCTACATCCATTTGATCAAGAACAGCACGGTCCATTTTGAAACCTTCCCTGAGAGCTACTAAAGAATCAATGACTGCTTGGGCACTGGGCACAAAATACCATAATTGGTAGCGATATTCATTTCGAATTTTGGCGATGGGGGCTGGAGCGGGGCCGCGTATAACCATGCGATCTCCAAAGTGCTTGGACACCTGCTGCGCCCATTGCTCCATATAAAACTCGACCTTTTCAGGATTACGCCCACGAAACAAGTGGCGGATTAAGTGTTGAAACGGTGGGTAATTAAATTCGCGTCGTTGCTCGAGCTCTTCTAACTGGAATCCATCAAAATCAGATTTTCGAGCAAACTGAATAGGGGGCGCGTGCGGAGTACTTGTTTGTATGACGACCTCACCGGCGCGATCACCACGTCCTGCCCTGCCCGACACCTGGACAATTAGTTGAAAGGTGCGTTCTGCAGCACGAAAGTCTTCCACATGTAGAGACTTGTCAGCATCAACAAGGCCAACTAAGGTAACATTTGGAAAATCTAGCCCTTTAGCAATCATCTGTGTCCCTACTAAAATATCTATTTTCCCAATCCTAAAATCGTTAAGTATTTTTCGATATAGGTTCTTTTTTGACATCGAATCAGCATCCATTCTTACGATTCGTGCACGCGGCACAATCTTCTGTACAACGTCTTCAATTTTCTGGGTACCCTGACCGCGATAACGAATCTCCGGTGCCTTACACTTTGGACAATTATGCGGAGCTTTTTGTTCCAAGCCACATAAATGGCATCGTATCATCTTATCGATGCGATGATAGGTCATAGGAATACTACAATGTTCACATTCAGCAACAAATCCACAGTCTGGGCACAACAAGCTAGTGGAGAACCCACGCCTATTTAAAAAAAGTATGCTTTGCTCTTTTTTCTCATATCGATCGACTAATTGATCGGCTAAAAGTGAAGATATTGGTGATCCCTTGTGTCGTCCGGATAATCCTTCTCGGCGCATATCAACCAGATGAATACGAGGAAGTTGGCGATTATCTACACGATTTAATATACGGTCTACAGCATATTTTCCACGCTTCACATTATAAAGAGTTTCTAAAGATGGCGTGGCTGAACCGACAATACAAACAGCACTATTTAGATGAGCACGATACACCGCAACATCACGTCCATGATACCGCGGATTATCATCTTGCTTGTAAGAAGGCTCATGCTCCTCGTCAACAATCACTAATTTTAGATTTTGTACAGGAGCAAACACCGCTGAGCGTGCTCCGACCACTACATGCGCCTCCCCACTAGACAGTGCCTTCCATGTATCGTAACGTTCGCCATCAGATAGATGGCTATGCCAGACTACTGTGCGCACACCCCGCGCTTCTAAGCGGGCGCGCACTCGGCCAACAGTCTGCGGCGCCAATGCTACTTCTGGTACTAGGAAAATCACACCGCCTTTTTCTGCAACAATTTTCTCAACCGCATGTAAATAGACTTCTGTCTTGCCGGATCCTGTGACCCCGTGGAGCAAACGCACAGCGAACTTATCAGCTTTAATTGCGGCATACAGATTATCGACAGCGAGCGACTGCTCGTATGTTAGTGTAGGACGTAAATCACTAGCAATTGTATCGAACTGGCTTATGTCATCTGCATAAGCTTCGCGCGCTTCCTCAGTTTCCGTTTCGATTAAATAGTTTTTTTTAACTAATGATTCACAAGCAGAAGCACTAATACCCATTCGTTTTAGCAAAGGTGCGCGCGCTTGCGCACAGATCTGTTGCTGAACAAAGCGTAACAGTTCAGCCTGTTTGGGCGCACGCTTCTCTAAAATAGACCATTGCTCCTGCGTAGGCGTTTGACCCATGGCTACATACAGCCGCGTTTTTGGCTTCATCCCTCGCCGAATTGCTGTCGGAATCATGGCTTCCAACATTGCCTCTGGAGTAGTAGCGTAATATTTTTGTGCCCAATGGTATAGCTGCAATAAATCAGCAGTAAGAACCGGATATTCCTGAACTACTTCATACAACATTTTTAATTTTCCTGGAGCGATGTCTTGGCTACTACCAAGTTGTATAACTACACCTAGCTCGCTTCTGCCTCGTAGCGGTATACGTACTAATGATCCGAGTTTTACCGTAGTTGCACAAGTCGGAGGCACTGCATAAGCTAAAGCTTTATTAAAACCAGATAATGGTATCACCTCCAGTAGGTTCGCAGTATTCGAATTTACGTGAAGCATGATGGGTGTATTTTATTGGCGTTAGGAAGCTCTACCTTAGCCAATCTCTAAATCATGTAATAATTGAACAAAAGCTGGATGTTCGAGTAAATCACTTAGGTCTGGATCATTACGCATCCATTGAACGTCTTTGTAACCTAGAGAAACAGCACAGTTCAGTGCTGCAACTGCATCAGCTAATCTCCCCTTTAGAGCTAAGCTACAGGCTAAGTTATACTGTACAGTGGGATCCTCGGGTAATAATCGTGCAAGTTTACGGTCCATCTTCAAACCGAGGTCAATAGATCCAGTTTCCGTATAAAGATGCGCCAATATTGCCACTACTTTACTATCCTTTGGCATCCTCTTGTGCAAGTCCTCGTAAAATCCAAGTTCAAAATCGTACTTATTTTTCATCTTCCTTCTGCGCGACTAATGGTTACCTCTTGATGGGGCATTTCCACATCCCATGGATTTCGAATCACTCTGGCAATGAGCGGTAACTTGCAAACGCTGAGTAACCACTTCCAAGCCTAATTTATCAGCAACGGTCTTACCATACCACTCCATAAAAGGAGCATCAATTTCAAAGATTTTATCACAGTCTAAACAGATTACTTGTGCCTTAAATGTGGTGGCGTTCTTATTTGCCATGTAGAATTTATAATCTCTGCCAACATCAACCTCCCGAATTAAGCTACTCTGAGTCAAAATAGGCAGAGCCCGATAGACAGTAGCACGTGAAACCGAGTCATCTATCAGCCGGGCACTTTCCAATAGATCCTCAGCAGTGAAATGATCGTTATACCCATAGGCTGCATCAAAAATAGCCAATCGTTGCGTCGTGACGCGTAAACCTTTGCTATTTAAAAACTCTTTAAAGGTATCTCTAGCATTGGAAACATCTGTTTGTTGGCACTGCATTTTCTTATTGAGACAGAATTGAGACAAAGACTCAGACATGGCAAGCACCCAATCAATTCATGGCTATTGCAAAAAAAAGAGCGAAAAACTGCTTGATTTAGTTGCTCAGACTGCTTTGATCCAGCGCTTTTCCCGATGAAAGCTACTATTAAAACCCAAGGCCGTCAGTTTACTGTTACGAAAGGCGACATTCTGAAAGTGAACTCGTATCCAAACACAAAAGCTGGTGACTGCGTAGAACTCAATGAAGTGCTTATGGTTGGAGAAGGTTCGGATGCACGTTTCGGTACACCACTAGTAGAAGGTGCATCCGTCAAAGCCACTGTACTTGAAAACAAGAAGGACAAAAAAATTGTTGTTTTTAAAAAGAAACGTCGCCAAGGTTATAAACGTCGCCGCGGACACCGCCAACATCTTTCCGTAATCAAGATCGAATCAATCAAAGGTTAATTGTATCTAAACTAGGAGAATACAAACCATGTCACACAAAAAAGGACAAGGAACTTCAAAAAATGGTCGTGATAGTCATTCACAAAGGCTCGGTATCAAAAAGTTTGGTGGTGAAGCAGTGGTAGCTGGTAACATAATTTTACGCCAGCGAGGCACTCGTTTCCATCCGGGTAATAACGTGGGGATTGGTCGTGATCACACATTATATGCCCTCAAAGATGGCAAAGTATTATTTGATAAATCACATCGTAAGATCAATGTGGTCGAAAAAGTTGCAGTTAGCGCTTAGCCATTGATTATACCGCCAGCAGAAACTGTCTGCTGCTAATTTAAACCCTGCATTTTGTAAAAGCGGGATTTTTTATGCGACAGTAAGGACGCCGCGGCGCAGAATCAATTGCTGCTGCGTGCGTGCTGCGAATTCAGGATTATGCGTAACTAAGATAAGACTCTTTTTGTCTTCTTTAACCATATCAAGAAGTAAGTCCATAACGACTGCTCCTGTAGCTTCATCCAAATTTCCTGTTGGCTCATCTGCTAGTATCAGCGGCGGATCATTTATCAAGGCGCGCGCAACTGCTACTCGCTGGCGCTCCCCACCAGATAACTTAGTCGCATTATATTGGAGGCGATAACCCATACCTACTCGCTCCAATAACTCGCGGGCACGAGCACGCACACGTTCATTTAATCGCCCTACAATACGCGCTCCTAAAAGTACATTTTCTAATGTATTAAGCTCTGGGGCTAAGTAATACGATTGAAATACAAAACCAATGAATTGTTGGCGTAGCCTAGCTAAAGAGGACAAAGATTGATTAGAGACTCCCTGCCCTTGCCACTCAAGGTTTCCGCCATCGGCTACCTCCAAGCCTGAAAGAACATTTAGCAAAGTTGATTTCCCACTTCCAGACTCTCCGCGTATGCTTATACTCTCACCACAACTTAAACTTAAATCAATACCATTGAGCACAGAAACTGAGCCCTCCTGTGCGGGGAAGGCTTTTACTAGAGCTTGTGCTGCAAGAATAGGCTGGACTGTATTATTCACTACGAAGAGCATCAGCGGGGTTAAGCAAAGCAGCGCGCAGTGCTGGGACAAGACCGGCTAAAGTCGATATAATTACGGCAAAACACGTAACTATAATAAAATCTGACAAAAGATAATGTACCGGCAGGGCGTATACGTCATAGATGCCAAGGAAATTAAGTTCGTTACCAGTAATCTGGGCATAGAAACTCATGATTGGCGCACGAAAGTAGAGAGCCATAAGCGCTAATCCTATCCCTAAAAAAGTACCTAAAAAGCCGATTACTAAGCCCTGTAGACAAAAACTGTAGGCTACCTGCCTTGGAAGCGCACCCATAGCTACAAGTAAACCAATCTCGCGAGTTTTACGTATCACTGCCATCATAAGCGCGATTGCAATAGAGAAAGAAGCGACCAGAATAATAAAGATTATTATAAATGATATTATGAGTTTCTCTTGGCGAATTACAAAGAGAAAGTCTTGGTTTGCTTCAAGCCAACTGATGGGTTGCAGACCTGCGCGCAGCTCATTGGATTCTAAATATTCAGCGAATGCGGATGCATCCACACCGGGTACAAGTTTAACGACTAGTCCGTGTACACCCTGACCTAATCCATATAGCTCTTGCATCACTCTTAGCGTACAAATCATGGAATTACCATCGACTGAAGGAGAACCAGTACGAAACAAACCTAGCACAGTAAACTCTCGAGGTAGTAGGATTTCATCTTCTTTTATTCGCTGCATCATAAGCGGCGTGGTCACTTCAACAGTCGATCCTGGCTGAGCTTGCAGAGCGAAAGCAAGACCTTCACCTAAAAATACTCCGTGATCATCAAACTCCTCGAAATCACCCAGAGTTATAAACTTTTGAATTGGCACGACTGCATCATCAACCATTGGATCGATACCACGAACCATAGGTATTTGTGGACGAGAGCCATGCTGGAGCATGATGACTCCTTCAGCAAAAGGTGCGACTGCAAGAACTTCAGTATACTCCTCTAATCGCAGTATTTGCTCCTGCCAATCATCGATGACTTCGTTGGAACGGATACGAATATCACCGTGAGTTTCAACAATTCTTGCACGAATATTTTCTCCAAAGCCGTTCATTACACTCTGGACAATGATCAGGACACAGACACCAAGCATCACCCCAATAATCGACATTAATGAGAAAAATGAGAACCCGCGCCCTGTAGGGAACAGTTGCTTTAAAGCATGGTAAAGAAACCAAGGCATTCCATACTGTTCTCTATTATACTATAGTGCAGGGAAAGCGTAAAAATAAGAATTTTTAAAGTATTTGAAACTTCACAAAACAAACAAGCGATATATGGTTACCATATTCAAATGATAGCGCCTACCCCAAAGACCCTCCCAATAGCCGATGCTTGGAAACCTTTACCAATGACTCATTGGCGTGAAGAGGAGGCAGCTCACTTTCTGCGGCGCATTGGTTTTTCTGCAGACCCTGGAACAGTAAAAAAAATCATAAAACAGCCCCTACTAAATGCGATCGAATCACGTTTTGGGCAGAAAAATCCACTCAATACATCCACTGCATTTACAGAATTTAGCAAAGAATTACCTAATGTATATTTTGAGCTATATAATAATAAAGGTCTCAATCCAGTAGTAAAACAAGAACGTCAGCAGAAGAAAAATCGTGATAATAATAAATTCTATCGTGAGCTGACTATGAACTGGTATGATCACGCGCGAGCCGAAGAAAACAGCGCGCAAGAAAAATTTGTACTGTTTTTGCACGATATTTTTGTGATTGATCAAAGAAAGGTACAAGACGCACCAAATTTATATACTTTCCAAAATGCTCTCCGTGAAGGCATTTTTCTAAACTATCCTCAGCTCTGCAAAAATATTAGCCGCGAGCCCGGCATGATTGTTTACCTAGATCTAGCACAAAATACTGCAAAAAAACCAAATGAAAATTTTGCGCGGGAGCTTTTTGAGTTATTTATACTTGGCGAAGGCCACTACACCGAGAACGACATTAAAGAAGCAGCCCGCTCTTTTACTGGCTATCGGCTAAGAAAAAAAACTGAATTCGTATTTCACAAACGCTTCCACGATAGCGGGCAGAAGACTGTGTTTGGAAAGAGTGGTAATTGGGGAGGAGATGCAGTCATTGACATTGCCTTTGAGCAGCCTGCAGCTCGCACCTTCTTTATTCGAGAGCTATTAAAATTCTATCTAACCGATGGAGAGCTCCCACACGATGATTATATAATCGCGCTTGGTGATTTATGGGCAGATAATAATTTTGAAATTCGCTACTTGATTGATACAGTCTTTCAAAGTCGGCTCTTCTTTCATCCTGCTTACAGAGGTAACATGGTCAAAAGCCCAATTCATTTTTACATGGGGCTATGCCAAGACTTAAACCTTGATATCATCCCATTACAAGGGCCCTTAATTAGGCAAATGCTGGCGATGGGGCAAAACTTATACAATCCTCCAAACGTACGTGGATGGCTGTATGGAGAAAAATGGATTAATTCAACGACTGTCAGCGCTCGCCGCCAAATTGTTAATTATTTATTTAGCTCAATTAATGAAGAGCGCTTGAATGGGAATCAGAAAAAATCGCTGGCAGATGCACGTGCGGCAAATAAAGATAATTTTCTAATTTCTAATGAGCGGCTTAGACCGATGCTTAAAAATGATGGCGAAGCACTTACTCAGCAATTATGCCGGTTTTTTATAACGGAGCTCTCTCAGCGAGCCTATGTTGAAAATTTGCGCCGTTTAATCGGCGACCCAAAGAGTCAAGGTGCACTCTACCGTGCTCGTAACGCTATTATTGCATTATTACAATCACCTGCTTACAATCTCTGCTAAATCAATGAATACACCTCAGACAAATCTACCCCTGACTCGCCGCGAGTTTATGCGAGGTGCAGGCGGTATAGGCTTTATGGCATTTAGTGGATTTGCGCCTGCTTTTTTAGCGCGTAGTGCAATGGCTCAAAATCCTGCGCCAGAAAAAGATCGCAGCATATTAGTGATCATACAGTTAGCGGGTGGAAATGACGGACTCAACACTGTCATTCCACATGCCGATGATAACTATTATAACTTGCGCCCAACACTTGGCTTAAAGAAAGATTTGTTAAATCTAAACGATCAACTCTCACTGCATCCATCACTCGGAGGCTTACACCGACTCTTTGATCAAGATCAATTATCTATTGTACAAAACGTTGGATACCCAAATCCAAATCGTAGTCATTTTCGCTCTACCGAGATTTGGGAAACAGGGACCGATGGAGATTCTTATAACACATCTGGGTGGCTAGGTCGCTTTTTAGATAACACCTGTAGCGGCGCTCCTGCCGTTGAAGCTGATCCAGTAGCGATTCATATAGGTGACATCACCCCACAGAGCTACCTCTCGGAGAACCCACAGTTAGTATTTGGAATGAAATCTAGGGGATCATTGACTCGTGGAAGATCGCCTGCAGAAAAAGCTTATGAAAAGCTTCTCGGCGCTGAGCATGGCGAAGGAAATCCTAGTTATTTGCAGCAGACGATGATGAATACCCTTATCACTGAGCGCCGCATCGAGAAAATGATTGCTGGCTATAAACCCGCCGTGCCCTACCCGCAAACTGCCCTAGGGCGTTCCCTACTAAGAATTTCTTCGCTCATTCATGCAGATGCTGAAACGCGCCTCTATTTCGCCTCACAGGGCGGTTATGATACGCACGTTAACCAAGTCGGTAACCATGCTCGCTTGCTGGGGCAGCTCTCTGATGCCATGGCTGCCTTTCAGGCCGACCTCGCTGCAAATCGAAAAGATGATCAAGTTTTAACAATGACATTTTCAGAGTTTGGTCGCCGCCCCGGAGAAAATGCCAGTCGCGGTACTGATCATGGTACAGCCGCGCCACTTTTCGTCATGGGTAAAGACGTCAAAGGAGGCGTACTTGGAGAAGCGCCGAATCTAAATTTACAGCCAAAACAAGATTTAAGCTTTAGCACGGACTTTCGCAGCGTCTATTCCACCATGCTAGACAATTGGCTACAGAGCGACTCTTCACAGATTTTAGGGGAGCGGTTTGATGCAGTACCCTTTATCTAGTTCTAAAAAAACTTACAAAAAAGGACTTTACACAAGCCGCACATAAGCATTGTTTCTTCGATCTCCTTAAACAGCTGCTCCTGTTTAAAGGATAGTATAATTTTTTTGCAGGGTGGAGCAGCCCGGTAGCTCGTCAGGCTCATAACCTGAAGGTCCCTGGTTCAAATCCAGGCCCTGCACCCATTTAAAGCCTCGGTCTTAGAGACCGGGGCTTTTTTGATTAACTAAATAAATTACCGGCATGCGCTTGAATATGCCTACAAACCTAACTCGATTAGAGATATTGTAATAAAGTAGATTTACTGATCCAAAAATTACCGGGCAGCAAGTTCTGGATAAACAATTGTTAGATCCAATGGATCTTCAAGGTCGCGCTGCTGCTCGAGTAAAATGTTAAACAAATGCCGAATCTGATTCCAATACGAGGGGTCACCGGATAGATCATTAAGCTCATCGGGGTCTCTGGATAAATCAAACAAACGCACACGCTTTGCCTTCGGGTAGACGATTAGCTTCAAATCTCCAACTCGGACCATGCGCTGTGCATCAGGTAAATAAGCCCCATAAATTGCATCATACACGCTACTCGCTTCTGGATCTTTAATAAGGGGCATCAAGCTATTAAACTCAACGTATTTTGGCTTATCCACTCCTGCTAAATCAAGCGTGGTCGCCATAACATCTTGCAGATAAACGAGCGCCTCACGCTTTTCATTTTCTGGTACGTCCGGACCGACCACTATCATCGGAGGCTTCATGCTGTGTTCATACATGTTTTGCTTACCAATAAGTCCGTGATTACCGCAGGACAGACCATGGTCGGCAGTAAAGATTATATACGTGTTTTCTTTCTTACCTGTTTGCTCCAGCGCAGTTAATATGCGCCCAATTTGCTCATCCATGTGCGAGACAATCGCGAAGTATTCCTGGCGGTGAGTCTTCACTGCAAATTCAGTGCGCGGAAAAGGAGCGAGCGCTTCATCGCGCAAGGAGAAGCCACACCCAATTGAGTCTTTGTATGGGTACAGCGGCTGATAACTTAGTGGTACTTCAATATTTTCTAGTGGATACATGTCCACAAAGTGCTTCGGCGCTTGGCGTGGGTCATGTGGAGCATTGAAGGCTAGATACATAAAAAAGGGCTTTTCGCTTTGCGCCGCGTTTTCTAGAAAACTGGTGGCATCATCAGCTAAGACTTCGCTCCAGTGCTTGCCACCTTCCCAGAAACCACCAAATGATTGGGCATAGGGCGACCAAGTATCCGGTTCGCCTAGTATAGGGCGACCGTATCCTTCGAGTGACGCAATGAATGTAGCACTTGCCCTATCAGTGCCACGCATCTTGCCAGTCCAACTATCCACGGGCATGCCAGGTCGCTCATTTACATGGTGGTCAAAAATATCCTTCGGATTTATACGGATGTGCCATTTACCAGTACAGTAAGTTTCATAGCCAGCAGACTGGAGCAACTGCGACCAAAGTTCGCCGCGCTTCGCAGCCTGCCGAAGAGCCTTGTGCCCAGCATGCGCACGCCATATCATCTGCCCAGTGTTTATCATTGTGCGTGAGGCGACACAAATAGCACCATTCCATCCGCCCATATTATAAGTATTAGTGAAGCTGACGCCAGCGTTCGCCAGCGAGTCAATATAGGGCGTATTAATTTCTGGGTTACCATGAGCGCCTACAGTCTCATAGCTTTGATCATCCGCAAATATGAAGAGAAAATTCGGCTGGGATGTGGCGCTCAGCGATAAACTACTCAGCAGTACTAGAAAGGGTAATAAAATATTCATAATAAATAACAAGCTTACAGATGTTCTTTTTGTCGAATCTTAATCACCTAGTTACTAATTTTAACTACTATAGTAAAACAAAAATCATTACTCTGCCATAAGCAGATGAATAATTAATTCGTTATCTTAGAGCGATAAAAGCATGAACCTGTAACTGCATTAACTTCGATAGTGTTTTCAGATTTTATTAAAGATGCGAATCGGTGAAAATGCGAAGCCATGATGTAACTGATAAAGCTTTCTTGTAGTCCCTACCCATAAGAACTAAAGATTCTCCACTGTATTCAACCAAGTCTGTACTGCTCTCATCAGATGAAAGAAAATCAATCGGGTCGATTCCATAGGTTAATTTTTTGCAGCGAATTAATTAGTATTTAATTTACATGTATATTTACGATGATAACATTTAGGGTAAGTTAATAAAATAAATATGAAATTATTATACGTTCTTTTAACTTTGTGCTTCCTAACTGGTTGTGCAAACACTGGAAGCCCCGTATTAAAAAAGCTTTCTGAATCAGATGTGAATTTGAAGATTCATCCTGGAAAGACTACTCGTGCCGAAGTGAGGTCTATGTATGGGAGTCCTCTAAAAACTAGCTACACAAATAGTGGCCTTGAGATTTGGGTATATAGTTATGAAGACACTACAGGTTTCAATGTAGCTAACATAGCATCTAAAACTTTTACTTTAGGTGTTGCTGGTACAAGACATGTGGGCACAAAGAAAGAATTAATTATCTTATTTAATGATGATTACACTGTTAGAAAATTCAATATGTCAGAAGCTCCCATACAAAAGGGTACAGGATTACTTTGATTTATCAGCACAATTTTACAGTTTATTAATCATACACAATTTAAGAGGCGGCTTGTTATTCATTCACCCAAGCAATCCGACACGTCTTCAAGGAACAAGGCACTGCGGTAAACAGGTTAACGCGAATCACACGTAATTTCGATAGAATTTATACCTGTCCTGGTGCCCGATCGGATGCTGTCACCAGGATTATCGGCTACTAAACTCATATTAAGATTAATCCAACTACAGACTCCTTCTTGGGAGGTTTAGCCCTTGCGCTTGTGGCCCTTCGGAGGCGGTAATGCTCCATAAATAGGCGAGATCTAAAGAAACAAAGAATCGCACTTATTTGCCTCCGTACGCTTAGCCAAACTGTTCCCTTTCCTAATCTCCCCTAAATAGAAACGCAAAGGGCTTGTAGGGACTCCTAGGTCAGAATCCTTGTGCAAGGACGGGGTATCTTAAGGGATGCTGGCGGGGGTTCGCTTGGCTGCCCTCTTGCTGATGCATATACATCAAGTGCCTTTTGTCTTCATTCTAGGCAAAGCATAATCAAGGGCTTCTGTAAGGCTTACATTCGCTTTCTCGCATCTTTTAATAGCTAACTGCACCTCAGAGATTTGAGTCTGTGAAAGCCCCTTAAGGCCTTTCTCTGAGAGCTTAAAATAATTATACTCATTTTGAGCATACTCTTTAGCTTTTCCAATGGTAGGTAAGGTCTTACGAATTGCTAAAACACCAGTTATTTTAACTGGTATCCTGACAATGCTAGAGCCATTCTTTCTATCATAGATCTTTATTCCACTGCCCTTTGGATACTCCATTTTGTATAATTAATTTATACAAGCTGGGCGAAAAGTACCAGAAGTACAAACAAAAAGTGTCACAAAAGTGACACAAAAAAAGACTAATATTAGCTATTAGCCTTATTTTAAAGGGTTTAAAGTGGCGGAGAGGGAGGGATTCGAACCCTCGGTGGAGTTTCCCCCACACATCCTTTCCAGGGATGCACAATCGGCCACTCTGTCACCTCTCCTTAAGCTTAGATAGAGACATAGTTGGTCAGAAATTGGTCAACATAAAATGGAAACTTATTGTTTACGCCTCCTTGCTGGCTTCCGGTGCATCTTCAGCAGTCACATCGACTAATTGCACGCACGCAGCAGCGATAAGCATGGAGACCCCACCAAGCAAAATCGCTAGCATAGTATTATTGCCAAGAAATGCAGACATTATAGTGCCAAGACCAAGAGATGCAGCAATTTGTGGCAGCACGATGAAAAAGTTAAAGACTCCCATATAAAACCCCATACGGTTACTGGAAATCGCGTTAGCTAGCATCGCATACGGCATGGATAAGATACTAGCCCATGCGATACCTACAGCCAACATAGAGAGCAAAAGAATTTTGGGGTCATCGACTAAAGGCACAGAAAGTAGACCCAGGCTACCAATTGCTAAGCAAACCGTGTGTATTGATTTTGAAGTGAATCGTCGGACAAAAACTAGTAAAAAGAAAGAAAAAGCAAAAGCTATGCCGTTATAAGTTGAAAAACAAACACCACCCCACTCTGCACCTGCTTGATATTCGGGGCTACCTTGAACTCCATCAAATATATGAGTTGCAACAGCTGGAATGAAATAGATCCACATACAAAATAATCCAAACCATGTAAAAAACTGCACAACTGCTAATTGCTTCATGGTACGCGGCATTGATAGTATGCCCGCATAGATTTCACGAAAAGCATTCAAAAATCCGGCAGTTTGTTTTTTCTCTTCTTCAAATGCCTCAATATCCTCTGGTGGATATTCACTAGTTGTTAATATAGTGTAGAGAATCGCTAAAAAGAAAACACCGGATCCTATGTAGAAAGCTATGTGAACCGACTTTGGAATAGCATTTTCGGTTGTCGTGTTGTTTGAGATGTTAAACCAGTTAGACAAGATCCAAGGCAATGCAGATGATAAAACAGCGCCTAGACCTATAAGAAGGCTCTGCATAGCAAAGCCACTCTTACGCTGTTTACGGTTTAATTTATCGCCCACAAAAGCGCGAAAAGGCTCCATACTTATATTTACAGAAGCATCTAAAATCCATAACAAGCCAGCAGCCATCCAAAGAGTGCTAGAATTTGGCATGGCTATTAGAGATAAGCTGGCAAAAATTGCGCCAACGAGAAAATAAGGTCTGCGACGACCGAGGAAGCACCAGGTTCGATCGCTGTAATAGCCAACAATAGGCTGTACGATAAGTCCTGTTAGTGGCGCTGCTAGCCATAAGAGTGGAATAGTACTTTCATCGGCACCTAAGTATTGATAAATGGCGCTCATATTAGCCATTTGAAGACCCCACCCAAATTGGATGCCAAAAAACCCGAAACTCATGTTCCAGATTTGCCAGAATGAAAGATTTGGTTTGTTCATAATTAGTATACTGTATGTGCGCGTAAAGTTAGTTAAGTTTTTTTCTTACGACTCAATCCACGTGAAGTTTTTATTGTAATTGCTGCTAAAGTTTTCATCGCTTCGCCTAATCCGTCTGTATTTTGAAGTCGCCAAACCCAGCTTCCTGAAGAATTTCCGGGTGTATTCATGCGGGCATCTGAACCAAGGCCTAATAGGTCCTGCAGTGGTATGATAGCTGCAGCTGCATCTGAAGCGTATATACTACGAATAAAATCCAGATGGATTTCGGAACCATCACTTCCGAAATAAGCTCGGGCAGATGCTCTCTCCGAATTAATTTCTGTATCGCTACGAGTACTACTTTCACCTAATACGCTATGAAACCATCCCATGGTAGTATCGTTATCGTGAGTACCACTGTAAGCTACACAAGATTTATCATAAGATTCAGGGATAAAGCTAGATCGCATGGGGTCATTACCAAAAGCAAATTGTAGAATACGAATCCCTGGAAGTTTGTACCGCTCACGCAACTCAACCACTGCATCGGTGATCACACCTAGATCCTCAGCAATGAGTGGCATGGGATGACCACAGATTTTAGTAAATTCACGAAGAATTTCATCGCCACAAGAAGGAATCCAACGACCGTTCTGCGCAGTTTTAGAGTCTGCTGGAATCTCCCAATAGGAATCAAAACCTCTGAAATGATCGACTCGAGCAATATCAACCCAGCTAAGAATATTTTTAAGCCGAGTACACCACCAATCAAACTTATCGGTACGATGCGCTTCCCAGTTATATAGTGGATTACCCCATAATTGCCCAGTAGCAGAGAAATAATCAGGCGGTACACCTGCGACGACAGAAGGCTTTCCATCCGCGCACAAATTAAAAAGCTCTGGTCTTGACCACACATCAGCGCTGTCATGTGCGACGAAAATTGGTAAATCTCCAACTATGCGGACACCGTATTGAGATGCTTTAGCGCGAAGCAAAGACCACTGCTCAGAAAGGATGAATTGCTCAAAAGTAACACGGTCAATGATTTCCTTTAATTCAAAAGATACATGCTGCAGCGCATCAGAATCTCTATCGCGAAACTTAGCAGGCCAGTCTGTCCAAGATACGCCTGCATGCTTTTCTTTGAGAGCATAAAACAAGGCATACTTTGGCAACCAGCCTGTAGAACGTTGGACGAATTTCAGATAGCGCTTATATAAAGGGTCTGATTGGTCTGTGTTAAAAAAACGACTCGCAGCCATACTAGTCATTCTTTTTTTATTTTTGTATACTAAAGAGTAATTAATTTGTGCGCTTGCTGGCACTTTCAAAAGCTCTAATTCATCTGCACTAAGCAGTCCGTCCGTACATAACTGCTCAGGACTAATAAGAATTGGGTTAGCTGCAGATGCAGAGAGCCCTTGATATGGTGAATCCCCATAGCCGGATGGATTCATAGGTAGTATCTGCCATATATTTTGTTGCGCGTCTGCGAGCAGATGAATCCATTTAATTGCTGAGGGTCCAATATCCCCTATTCCAAAAGGTCCTGGTAGGCAGGTGGGATGAAGTAGGATGCCACAATCTCGATCAAAGAGACATTTATCCGCCCTAACTGTTGAGTCGTTATTCATTAGAAGATAGTTGTAGGGCATTAAAATATGCATTGTTCGCACCACCATTCAGATTGAAAAACGCAAATCCTCGAATAGCTGGTAGAGACAAATTTTGATCTCCATTTGCTAACTCCAATTGAGCAAAAGAGCGGTCAGTTAAATTATAAATAGTATGATCACTTAACGTTATTATCTGAATGTCATAACCACTATCATTGACCCGAAAACCGACTTCTGCGCCTTGAGGATCAACAAAAATACGCGTATTAAACCTCTTCGATCCATCAAATATTTGGTACGTACTAAAACCCTCTAAAATGACAAATGCGAATACACGGCTCTTTGCAATCGAGCTCGATGCATAAGCCTCAACAGTATGACGTAAAGCAAAGCCCACACTGGATAATTTATCAGAATCGCGCTCAAATTTATTTAAAAATCCAGAAAATTTGAATCTAAATGAGAAAACATCACCCACTCCTAAAGGACGATTGAATGCACGAAAAGCAACCGTCTCTTCAAAACTAGTACCATTTGCAAAAATACCAAAGGCCTTGCCCTCTCTAGCGAAAGATCCCAAATCGGATTCGCGATTAGATTCAGCAATAAAAAAACCTGCATATTGCTCTTCTTCAGCACTATCGTATTTAGGCGTCTTAAGAGTCCATTCCTGGAATCCTCGACCGCTTTTATCACCACTCTGCCATCCATCTAGATACGATTTATAATACGACTCGTCTTCGCCCAAAACGTAGCTTTGTGCATAGCAATAATCGACAAATAAGAATAAAAGAAAGCCTGCAAAAACCCTATTAAATAAACGGTGTATTGGCCACAGTGTTAGCATATCATAAAAATAAAAAGTTAATTTAAGCCTTCACCAAATGATATTGATCTAATTCCCACAGACTTAAGCACATTAAGAACATTGACTACGCTTTGTTGAAATGCCTCAGAGTCAGGCTGTATTATTATTAATGTCTTCAAACCAGCTCTATCTGAGGAAAGTTTCAGGTTCAAAAGTGTTCGCTTAAGATTAGGCAACTCAGGATTACCCGGATTGTCCGTTGGCATTCCGTTTAGTAAAGTTGTTCCATCAAAAAGAATATCAATGTAATGCTGCTCTGGCAGTGGAGAGTCACTTGCCGCAGCCATACTAGATGGTAGTATAACTCCTAAGTCCGCTTCTTCTTTTATAATAGAAGTAGTCACCATAAAATAGATCAACAGAAGAAAAACTATATCTATCATCGGAGTAAGATCCACGCGGTCTTCTGTAATAAGAGTTCGGCAAGCTTTCATATGACTTTATTTGTTACTCTGAAAGCTAGCAAAAATTACGTTTTGCACACCTACTTCTGCAGCAGCTGAGAAGAGTTTTCGGACATTCTTAAAAGGAACTTTAGCATCAGCTCGTATATACACTTTAAGCTTTGGATTCGCATCTCTAGCCTGCTCTACATAAGCGGATAAATCATCGATACTGATAGGCTGTGAACCAAAAAATAAAGCGCCATCGTTTTGAATAGTTACTACTGCTCTAGCACTGCGATCATCAGGAATGACAGCATCAGCAGCAATAGGCACATCTATCTCAATTAACTCTTGTACCTGTAACGTAGCCACTGTCATGAAAAATACAATAAGTAGGAATACGATATCGATCATCGGAGTCAGATCTGGAAGATCATTACCGTCTTCAGTATGGCGTTGGGGTTTCACAAGATCCGGGTATAATCAGCGATTCAGCGATTATAATTATCTGTAAGCATGCCTTCTTTTGACATCATTCGC
>JAKVCN010000033.1 GCA_022448585.1 Puniceicoccaceae bacterium
TAACTCTTTGCATCAGCATCGCTACGGCGACTTTATTTATTTTTCTTAGCTGTAAATTTAAGTCATTTCCTAATGTAGCCATCTGCCTAATCACACTCTCCGTTGCTAGTTCATTTCTTTTAGATCCTTCTCAAAATGTAGCACACTTAAGCGGTATCGATGCACGTGATTGGTCGTGGAGTATTCCGCACATATCCATCGATAATATTACGCTACTAACTGGACCAGCTCTTGCGATTGCACTGATGTGCGTGCTAGAGGGAATTTCTATGGGGAAATCTCTAGCCGCTCGAACCGGTTCCCGGTTCGATGCGAACCAAGCTATGTTTTCAATCGGCACGAGTAATATAGCCTGCGCACTTCTCTCTGGAATGCCCGCTTCAGGGTCACTCACACGTTCCTCACTTTCTGTTGCTAGTGGCGGACGAACACCTGTCGCAAGTATTATTAGTGGACTCATCGTTATGCTTGGCGCCTTCGCTGTTGGTCCGTTCACAAAACATATACCACAATGCGTTCTTGCCGTACTAGTTATAGCCATAGGTATCTCTCTAATCAACCGACGCACTATAAGAATTGTCACCAGTGCGACACGCTCAGATGCAATCGTCTTTAGCTTAACTTTCGGTAGTGGATTGTTATTACCTCTCGACAGCGCGATTTATATAGGAGTTGGTGCATCTATAGTACTTTTTCTTAAAAAAGTCGCACGTCCAGATATGATTGAATATACCTTCAACGAGAAGGGTGAATTAGCAGAGATGAACTCACAGTCGACTCGTCAACTACCAGAAGTTTCGATTGTTCATGTAGAAGGAGAATTATTTTTCGGAGCAGCTGATTTGTTCCGAGATCAAATGCGACGCATCTGCGAAGATCCTAATTTGAAAATTGTCATTCTTAAAATGCGCAATGCCCACCACATGGATGCCTCAGGCGTGATGGCTTTGGAAGAGCTAGTGCGTTATATCAATGAAATGGGACGATATTTGATACTCAGCGAAGCTAAAAGTGATCTTATTCGCGTTCTACGAAATGCTGGGCTTTATGAATATATGGAAGCGAGAAATATTTTTATGGATGATCCAAAAAATCCTACACTCTCGACTGCTAGAGCATTAAAAAGAGCGAATGAACACCTTGGAGATACGGATGCCAATGTTTCGATTTATATCGATACAAATAAGGAATCCGAGCATAGTCGACGCGACTAAATCAACCTAACCTATTGAGAGCGAGTATTTCTAGATGCGCTTAATTGCCGCTCTTCAATAAAATCTTGCAGTATGAGTGCTGCTGCGCGTGAATCTATTTCTCCACTTTGTCGACTTGGTTTCTTTTTTTGGAATTTTAAGCCCTGCTCCACACTGTGACTCGATAGCCTTTCGTCGACTCTGTGAACTGGCAAATGAAAGCGGCGCTCCAATTCAGCAATAAACAGATCCACCTCTTTCGCCTTAAAGCCGACACTCCCACTCATATTTAATGGATAGCCAACAACAATTTCATTTATGCTGCGCTCCTTTATGAGGTTTTCTATCTGCAAAAAGCGCTTACGCTTTGAAGAAGACACTGCGGGGTTTACTGGCAAAGCGACACCGATCGAGTCAGCAAAAGCTAAGCCGATTCTTTTCTCTCCCCAATCTATTCCTAACAAATTAATTGAACTATAAATCTATAACGGATAAATTATAAAAGGTGTGAATAGCGCTCTTGTGCACCAATCGATTGAACTAAATCTTTTAGCTTTTGTGCCTTATCTTTGTGGCATATGAGCGTAGCATCATCGGTCTTAACCACGATTAAATCTTCCACTCCTAGCAGCGCTACTAGATGGTCTGAATCTCTAGAGAAAACAATGTTGTCTTTAGAACACTGAAGATATGCAGCACCCCGAACTACATTTCCTTCATTATCAGCTGGGTAATGGCGCGCGACTGCAGGCCACTCTCCTACGTCATCCCAGTCAAAACCGGACTCTACCATTATAACATTACTTGCTTTTTCAATAATCGCATAGTCTACGGATATCTTTTCAAGCCGAGGATAATGCTCTTTTAAAAGTGTATCCAAGTTAGTGCCTGTACTGAGCTCGGTATCAATCTTCAGCAATGACGCCCATAAATCAGGGGTACTTTTCTCGAGTTGGGCAACGATCGTATCCACTGACCAAACAAACATACCTGCATTCCAAAAATAGTCCCCTGATTCGATGTATCTTTGCGCCGTTTCATGATTCGGCTTCTCAACAAAACGCTTTACTTTATAGGCATACCTACCTGCATATTTATGCGTGGGCTCTCCTTGCTGTATGTAGCCATATCCGGTAGCTGGGAATTGTGCTTGGATACCAATAGTTGCTAATACAGACTTCTCTTCAGCCGCTAAAAAAGCAGTTTCTAGGGTAGCCCTCAGACCCTTTGCATCATGAATAACTGCATCTGCGGGCAATATCGCAAAAATTGCCCCTAAGTCCTCCCGCCTAACGAGTATAGTAGCGAGCCCAACTGCTGCAGCAGTGTCTCGACCTAACGGCTCACCAATGACTTTAGCAGGATCTAATTCAGGACAAACCTCTAGCACAGCAGCGCGCTGCTCAGCATTAGTAATCACAAACACATCTTGCGAGTCAACGAAGCCTTCAAGTCGTTTAATTGTCTGCGCTAACATAGCAGTATCACCCACAATAGGCAATAATTGCTTCGGGCGAGACAATCGACTCTCAGGCCAAAAACGCTCACCTTTTCCTCCAGCCATTATAACTACGTATCTTTTATGCATCTAGTTGAGGCTTCTCTAGTGGGATTAAATAGCAAGACTGGAGTTTACGTCTAAGTATTTAGTTATTTTTGTTTATTTGCGTATAAAAAAGCCCTCCATGTAAATATGAAGGGCATACTGCTATAAATATAATATTAAGCGCCTATTTGAAAACGAGCGAACCGTTTAATGACCATATTCTCTCCCATTTTAGCAATCATAGCAGTCAAGACTTCCTGTATTGTTTGATCAGGATTCTTTACAAAGGCTTGCTCCAAGAGGCAATTCTCCGACAAAAACTTGTTAATTTTGCCCTCAATAATCTTCTCTACTGCTTGAGCTGGTTTTCCCTCAGCCTGACCACGTGCTACCTCACGTTCTCTCTCCAATAAGTCTGGATCAATCTCTTCGCGAGATACGCACACTGGATTCGCAGCTGCTACATGCATAGCAACATCTCGAACGAACTGCCTAAAGTCATCAGTTTTTGCTACAAAATCGCTCTCGCAATTAATTTCACAAAGGACTCCTACTTTACCGCCTAAATGTATGTAAGTATCAATCAAGCCCTCACTAGCGTCACGACCTGCTTTTTTAGCAGCAGTAGCCACACCTTTCTTACGCAATAATTCAATCGCCTTATCATTGTCTCCATCGGATTCAACCAAAGCTCTTTTACAATCCATAAGACCCGCTCCAGTGCATTCACGAAGATCGCCCACCATTTTAGCTGTTATTTGAATACTCATTGTTATTTTTAAATGTAGTTAATATAAATTAATTTTCATCAGAGCTTTCCTCTTCTTTCTCTTCTTCACCATAGCCTGCAGGCAAGGTCACTTCTACGTCACCATCTTGCTCAAATACTTGCTCGCGCACAAGCGGAACCGCACTTTTTTGTACCTTCTTAACTTCGCGTTTCGCGAGACCGCTTTGAATTGAATCCACGATTGTCTCTACGATTATACGTATTGATTTCACTGCGTCGTCGTTTCCTGGGATGGGAAAATCAAGTATTGTCGGGTCTGAATTCGTATCTACCAAACCGATTACTGGAATCCCTAAACGAACAGCTTCAGCGACAGCAATCTCTTCATTCTTAGTATCAACCACAAATAGCGCAGCAGGCAATTCCTCTATATTTAGAATCCCTTCGAAATTGCGATTCATTCGTGACATTTGACGGCGGATTGCTGCCTCTTCTTTGCCAGGGAGCTTATCGAGTTCACCATCAGCATCCATCTTTAAAAACTTACGATATTTAATAAGTGAAGTCTTAATCGTAGCAAAATTTGTTAAGCCTCCTCCCATCCAGCGATTCACGCAAAATGGCATCTGACTAGCTATAGCGGCCTCACGCATGATATCTTGTGCCTGCTTTTTTGTACCAATAAATAATATGTCTCTGCCAGATGCTACAGTCTCTTCTATAAAAGCACTGGCCTTTTCGAGCATAGCATGCGTCTGCTCTAAATCTACAATAGAAATACCATTACGGTTGTCATACACATACGGCTTAGACTTCGGATTCCAGCGTCGAAGTTGGTGACCAAAATGCACACCGGCATCAAGCAGGTCCTTAGGTGTTGTTTTAATACTCATGATTTTTTAAAGCCCGCAGTAAAATACCATGGGAGAAATAAGTTTTTCTTTTATTTATTTTGGTTACATGAAAGGAGTCAAAATTTTGGGCAAACCAAATAACTTCTTTCATTTAATAATAGGAAGCGCAGATGGATACCAGTACATACTAGCTTGGCAAGCGAAAAGGCGCAATTAATTTACAACTAGATAAAATTATTGAGAAGAGAATCACGGCTACGCAGAACTTGATCCGACGTTAAAGATGGACTCAATTCAAGTACTAAAGTATGCTCAGGACGAATAAATTCAGTAATCATACTAAAATCAATCGTACCTGTACCGATCTCTTGATGGTCTTTGCCTTGTTCGCATACATCATGCAAATGAAATCCTGCTAATCGATCAGCCATCGCCTCTAAGTGCGCACGATGATCCAATAATCCTTGTAAATTTTTTATCTGAGCATGACCTGTATCGTGCCAGTATCCAAGAGTAGAAGCATCCTCAAATTCATCAATGAAATCTTTGAAATTTGCATCTATTGGTAATTCTTCAAGGCCTTCACGATTCTCAATGCAAAGTTGTAAGCCAAGATCTTTCGCCATAGTAAGAACATCTGAATAAGCCCTATTTATAAGCTTCATCGCTTTTGGCGCTGCCTTACGAATGCGTCTCATAGCTCGGTCACGTCTTTTTAAATAAGCTTTATTTTCGAGGTAATTAGTAGCTTTTAGTTCTCCTTGATTATTGATCCATTTTTCTAGCTGTAATTCTGCCGACACAAAGAAGAAACTGACGCTTCCTGAGTGCATGACCAAACGCTGCGCTCCAACCCTAACAGCAAATGCCATAGTTTGCTGAGTGTATCGAAGCCATAGGTTTCGCTCGCGTACATCACTAGCTGAAGGCTCGTAGAGGTTCGGAGCTGCATGCTGCACACTGCCTGGGAGTGGACAAAAATTATGCACAGATGATACCTCTATTAGTCCCTCTTCAATCGCTTGAAGTATTCCCGGCACTAATAAAAGCCTTATGCCGTGGCTTAACTCCATACGCTTGAATCCTAGCGAAACTATCTCCTCAACCATTGCATAACCATCTGAATGGCGCGCAGAGCACCAGCAAGTCGATAGTGAGAGGCGATCTTGAAGAGAAGACATTATACAAAAAAACCGGCTCGAAATTACGAAACCGGAATAGTGTTATCAGAAAAATAAAGTAGCTACAAGCACACGACAGATCGAAACAGAATAAAACTTCCCTACATCTTTGAGTAGCGAACACGCAACATATTATTAAAATCAAGCTCTTTTTTCTTGCGGCGCTTTGCCTGCGAAGGCTTGTCAAAATAACGCTTTGCACGTACATCACGAATTACACCTTCACGGTCGAGACGCTTTTTGAGACGGCGAAGTGCACGATCCATGGGTTCACCTTTACGAACTTGAACATCGAGAGACATAATCAATATACTATTAGAATGAAAAGATGGTGGAAAATGGCAACGAAGCCTTACTCGTCAACCTTATTTTTAGTTAACTAGCTTGAGTGAAACAATATTTTCTATATGTCGAGTATGGGGGAACAAATCAAAAGGCTGAATTCTGGTGATTGCATAGCCTCCAACAACAAATTCCTTTAAATCTCGCGCTTGGGTTGCTGGATCACAAGATGCATAAATCAAGCGTTGCGGTCTATACTTCAAGAGTTGCTTCCGAAAGGCTTCGTCACAACCTTTACGCGGAGGATCTATGACCATTGCAGTTTCTGATGCAGGAAATTCTAAATCTTTAAATATAGCTTCTGCTTTGCCTGCAAGAAAACGTGCATTTTTAATTCCACTAATCTTAGCATTTGCTTCAGCCCATAATACAGACTGCTGGCTTATCTCCACTCCCAAAACTGCTTCAAATAACTTTGCGGTAGATAGAGTAAAAAGACCAACACCACAGTATGCATCCACCAAATAACGCGCCCCCAACTGCGACGCTTCTCGAGCAATGTAGTCTACCATCTTAGGCAATACGTATGGATTATTCTGAAAGAATTCTCCGGCTTTAAATTGGAAAATTAAGTCCCCTACACGCTCTGATACAATTGCTTGAGGATCATTTACTACACCCTCTAGAACATGTCGTAAGAGCAAGGTTCCTCCGCGCTGGCGACGCTTCCTTCCACCTGCTTGTCGTGCCTGCTCGCGTTCCTTGGGCAACGCATGATTTATTGCTTCCGTTGCAATTGAGCACTGCTCAACATCAACAATTTGATTTCGTCGCCCAAAACGTAAGAAGCCAATCGCTTGACTACCATCTTGATTAGGGCGGTTGTAATGTGGTGTTATCTTAGATCGATAATTATATATATGTGAGGAGCCAGTCACATGTTCAACTGGATGATCAATAGCTCCTAACTTATTGAGTAATTCTTTCACATGCGCAGTCTTCTCAAGCAATTGGCGATCATAGCTTATGTGCTGGTATTGGCATCCACCGCAAGTAGTAAATAGTCTACACCTGGGCTCTACCCTGTCCGGTGATGCCTCGATGACTTCAAGTAAATCAGCATCCGAGTAGTTTGCAAAATTACGAAAGATTCTCACCTTAACTTTTTCACCTGGAATGACAAAAGGCACCATAACAACCCAACCATCGACTCTCCCTAAGCCCATGCCCAAGTTCGTCAGTGAATCCACGACTAATTCGACTTCCTCATGGTAGTGGAAAGGCTTCGCGACAAAATTCTTTGGTATATCCATTACTCTTTGGTTCACAAAGCATTCGAATTCGTGCAACCATAAAAATCGACAAACCACTACACCTACGTCTTTATATTATCGATTAGTAATGGATGATAGCTACATACAAAGTCGACAAAATAACCAAATAAAAAACTTGGTTAAGTTGCGAGAGCGCAAGCATCGCGACCGGCAGAAGCTTTTTATAGTAGAGGGCTTGCGTGAAATAGAACATGCAATCAAGGCTGATTACAAGATTGAGACTATTTATTTCTGTCCTGATTTTTTCTCCCCTGATACGCATAGTGCATTTATTGATCATTTGCGCCGCTGCGGAGAATATTCGCTAGTGCGCTTGAGCAAAGGAGCATTTGTAAAAGCATCCATGCGAGAAGGTCCAGATGGAATTATTGGGATAGGTTATCAGCAAAGCCATTCACTTGATGAATTATCTAGTAATAAAAACTCTCTAATCCTTGTTTTAGAAGGTATTGAGAAACCAGGAAATCTAGGTGCTATTTTACGTAGTGCAGATGGTGCAGGAGCAGATGCTGTTCTCCTTGTCGACTGCGTCCTAGATATATATAATCCAAACGCAATACGTACTTCACAAGGGCTTGTCTTTGCCCTTCCAGTCGTGTGCGCACAGAAAAAAGAGTTAACGGCATGGATCGCCAAGCATTCCATACAGGTAATAGCGACGTCTCCCGATACTGAAACGTGTCATTGGTCCGTTAACTATACTAAGCCCACAGCAATCATAATCGGCAGTGAAAGCCTAGGTCTATCCGAGTATTGGCTACAATCTGCACATCAATGCATTCGGATACCAATGGCAGGTAGCGCAGATTCATTAAATGTAGCTGCTGCTGCTGCTGTCTGCTTGTACGAAGTGTCTCGACAACGTCATACTAGCTGAGCTGAGATTGTACTAAGCTATTAGCTGAGTAGCCTCGGTCTTTTAAATCTGTAATAGTTTTGCTGACCGCTTGATTCATTCCAACTGTGGGTCTATAGTTAAAATCCTTTTTTGCTGCTGCGATGTCATAATAATGATCCTTAGCTAGTTCCACTGCGATGAATCGAGTCATCGGAGGCTCTCCATCTAGCCTACAGCACTTCCAAAATGCTTCGCAAACTGCGCCTGCTGTATACGCTACTGGCAGGGGAATTTTCTGTTGTATGGGTAAATAGCCTAATCCTTCAAGGATTCGATTGATCCAAAGCCATAATTTCACAGGTTCATCTTGAGAAATAAAATACGCCTTCCCCGCGCAATCGCCATTGTCTAGGGCATCCATAGCGGCCAAATGCGCGTCTGCTACATTACCAACATAGCTAATATCGACAGTATTTTCTCCATCGCCTATTATTTTTAAACGCCCTGCTCGAACACGGTCAATGACTCGCGGAAGTAAATGTGGATCGCCAGGCCCAAAGACGAGATGCGGTCGCAAGGCGACCACACGTAGTGATCGGCAATTCGCAGCCAAAAGATCCGCCTCAGCAATAGCCTTTGTATGAGCATAATGACAAAGCCAATCTCGCCCGTATGACATTGACTCGTCTAGGCCTTTTATTGACCTACGGTTAAAAACAACGCTTGGCGTACTGGTATAAACCAAGCGGCTAATATTATTCCTTCTACAAGCTTCTAAAACAGAGTGAGAACCAACTACATTAGGCTGATAAAAACTCTGCCAACTTCCCCAGACTCCAGCCTTTGCAGCAACATGAAAAACGACATCTATTCCTGCACAAGCTGCGCAAACCGCTTCGGAATTAACTAAATCACAAGGTATGAACTCGACACCTTTGGCAGTCAATTCAGGCTGCGGTGTACGACCGATTACACGCACAAAAAATCCGCGCTCTAATAATCTATCGACTATATAACCACCTATAAAACCACCACCTCCAGTAACTAATATTCGCATAACTTTGCAATTATATATAAATAATTATTTTAGGCTGCCAAACTTCTTTGCTAATTTGAGACGATTGATCTTTGCATTATGACGAACGTCCACAGGAAAACTAGCGATAAAGAAAAAATGCTCGATCTGCCGAGTGCACGAAAATGTTCCACCCAGCGCTCGCAGAGAATCGATAAAAGCTATTTTTTCCTGGTCAGAACCGGGCATGCAAGCTGTCTCCGGTTCGATAACAATGCCAGGGCAATTATTACCGCAATCAATTAAAGCAGAACGAAAAACTTTTTCGTGTTGATTATAGATAGCTTCGCAACAGTCCGTATAAAGTGTATAATTTGAAGTTACTACACGCTCCGCCATGCGTCCACAAAACCACAATCTACCTTCCGCATCGAGCCACCCCATGTCACCCATGCGGTGCCAATAAGTCTGGCCATCAAGAATTTTCGACTGCGCATCCGCTTCTTGTAAATTGTCATATGCGTATGTCACTGTCGGACCTTTCACAATAATTTCGCCAATCTCTCCTATTGGGCAGTCAAGTGCCTGCTCAATAGTAGCAATCCTGGCATCAATGGGAGTAATAATTTTTACTGTAATGCCTGGCAGTGGACGACCTACACAGGTACCTTCTCCTTGCAGTGTCCTTGCCTGTGTATCTCTAATGACCTCACTCGCCGATAGAGAACTTACTGGTAGAGCTTCCGTAGCACCGTAGGGAGTGTGTATTTCTCCATTCGGAATAAAGCGTCCCATTTGCACTATCAATTCTGTAGATACAGGTGCCCCAGCCATCAAAATTCGTCGCACGCTAGGCAGCACAATCTGGTTAGCTTCGCAATAGCGGGCAATCTTGCTCCACAAGGCTGGAGAGCCAAAACTATTGGTTACAGCATTTTGCTGGATTGCTCGAACAATCTTTTTTGGATCAACGCTAGCGGGGCGGCTTGGATCCATCTCTGGAACTACAGTACACATACCTAGCGCTGGATTAAAGAGGGCAAAGACTGGTAGCATGGGCAGATCGATTTCACCAGGTTCTATATTGTATTGGCTGCGAATTGCCTCTACCTGGGCGGCAAACATTCCGTGCGTGTAGCACACACCTTTTGCAGGACCGGTTGAACCAGATGTGAAAAGAATGGCAGCCAATTCATTCCTATTAGAATTAATGACAGAAAACAAATCTTTAAGTACCTTATGCTTTGAAATGGCACGCGCAAACAAACGGCCAACTGTTACGCGCACTGTGACCGCTTTAAAGCTAGCATAAAATAAGCGTGAAATCCATATAGCCAGTGGAATTCCAACGACTGCTGTTGGCTTTGAGTTGCGGACGCAGCGTAAAAATCCGCGCAGACCCATACCGGGATCAATTATGATTGGCACCGCCCCTATCTTAAATAGGGCAAAGACGATGCGAATTAAGTCCAGGCCAGGCTTCACCATCAGCAATACACGCGTGCTGCGCTGAATACCTTTTACTGTGAGTATCTGGGCCACTGCAGAGGCTTCTTGCTCCAATTGTAAGAAACTAAGCTCGGTGTAGTTAATCCAACCACTTTTGTCGTAGCAATGGGGCGCACGCACAGCAGGTTTGTCTGGGTAGAGACGAGCCTGCTCTGCGAGAAAATGGGCGACATTGTGCGGCATCAATAGTCACACATAGGTATACAACAGCTGCAAGCTGCCAACAATAAACAACAATCTAGACTATGTAATTCAAATATAGATTTAATAGTTTCATCTAAGCTAAATTATCCATTAGAAGTTTTTCCGAGCGCCAAAATAAACACTCCTACCAAGAGCTGGGTAGTCATAGGTCAAGGCATAGCTCTTATCAAATAAGTTATCAATACGACCAAATACTGACAGTGATTCTGTTAGCTCTAGGTCTGCAACTAAATTAACCACTAAAAAGTCATCTATATCCGTGTTGTAGTCTTGGTAATTATCGCGTTGACGATCAATTTGCCGAAGCGCACTCAAGCCAACTCGGATTTTATCAGTCGGTTGGTAGTTTGCTGTAAGCTGTATTAAGTGTTGCGGGCGATATGGTAGAGTAAATTCATCAAAATCATTTAATACGGCAATGTAATCTTCTCCGACTGCATCGAGGTAAGTGTAGTTAAGAATGAATCCAAGCGTCTCGTTTATACTGTAGTCGAAAGAAAATTCGACTCCCTTAATTGACGCACTTTTGACGTTATAAGTGTCAGATGGATACGCATAATCGAATGCTCCGGGGCCTAAGTATAGAGCAGGATGACCTACATATTGTATTAAATCGTCAATCTCGTTTCTAAATAATACCAAACTCCACTGTTTCTTGCTGCCAGAAGGGCGATAGCGAATGCCCAACTCGTAAGAGGTGCCTTTTTCGGGATTTAATTGAGTATTTACCAAGGAATTATCAGCGCCAAGATTTTCATCAAATGCAAGATCCTGAGCTGTAGGTGGTGCATATGAAGTAGCCACCTTACCAAAAAGAATTAAATCTTTGCTTGAAACATCGTAGATGGCCTCAACATTGCCAGTCAAAGCATTCTTGAAATTACTGAAATCATCATAGCGAACACCTGACCGAAGTTCAAAGCTGTCACTCATCTTACTCAAAAGCTGAGTAAAAACACCAAATTGCTCTAGTTCGGCTCTGTAAGATCCAAGGCGAATAAGTTCATCCTGATGATATAACCCTCCAACAGTAAGCAAAGACGTATCAGTTATGTTATAATCTACCTGCAGGCTTAATTCATCCGTCTCGATTTCACTGCGCGAATTATATAAACTACCAAAAAACGAATAGTCGTAATCATAGAAATACTCACTTTTTGAATAAAATACATGTGCACTAATATTGTCTTTTGCAAAACGAAGTCCCGGGGAAATGAGTAGATTCTCCGAATGTGAGTGATTATATAGTGACGGTGAGGTCTCTGCCCCTGGCACCCCTTTTTTATTATCAATACTCTGAATAATTAGTTCTGAACTTAAATTCTCCGTAATACGAAAATCTAAACGCGCTAATGAAGAATTGTTTTCATAATAATCATTTTCACGCTCATTATCAGTGGAGAGCTTGGATCTAGCAAAGCTAACAGCAAAATTATCACTAGCGACATGACCAGTAATCATTCCACGATCAAAATTATTAGATCCAGTCTCATACTCTAGGGAAAATTTTTCTATTTCCTTACCTAGTATGGGCTTGGTACGAAGATCCACCACTCCTCCAATACCACTAGACCCATAATTAACTGTTGAGCCACCCTTCATAAGCTGAACACTGTCTATATTATTTAAACTAAGTGATTCTAGATCATACTGACCGCTAAAAGCCGCATTCAAACGTCTACCATCTAAAAAAATAGCTGAATTATCACTATTAGTTCCGCGAATAAACATAGAAGAAACAGATCCGATAGAGCCGTTAACCTTTAAATTAATCCCAGCTTGTCGCTCCAACACATCTACTAAGCTGCTATCCTGCCAGAGAACCATTTCCTCTGAACCAATGTAAGCAATTGAAGGAGAGACTCGAAGCGGAGAAAGTGGCGTTCTTGTTGCTACCACAACATAAGGATCTAACTCATAAATAGACTGCTCACCTAGTGTAAAACTAGCAGATAGCTGAGTGATAATTAGAAATGCACTAATACCAGTAATTTTTGTAAGTTTTTTTATAAAATTCATAACGATTGGTTGCAGATATAATCTACCACTTGCAAGACTAATTAATTAATGAGAATCATTCTCGATAAATGACACGGTATCTATCTGGTTCTTAACTTTGAACTTGATGAAGGCTACCTATCCATACAAAAAAAGCCGCCCTTATTTGGGCGACTTAAAAGCAAAATAAATAAGCTGGCTTAATAGTCTTTTAAGGTGATTAAACCCCAAAAAAGTGTTGTTTTGTTACCACTAAAATTCTTACGTTCGATTAATTCATCACTACTTACAGTCAAAGTATTTGGTCCTGTAGCGGAGTAACTACCCGCCTCATGTTTGATGATACCTAGTAAATTAACATCCTTTGAGCCTTCCTGTGTGCCATTAGTGACACACCCAGTTAAAAATAAAAATAGTATAGATGTAGTTAAAGTAATTATTTTTTTCATTACACTACAAATAGTTTCATAATCTGATCATTGCAAGAGCTTTAAAGAGAAACCATCATTGCTCATCATCTAATAAAGCGCTATCAGACAATTCCATATTATGGTGCACTGCTTTCACATCCTCAAGTTCGTGAATTTTTTCTACTAAATGTAGAACTTTTCGCGCAGTATCCTTGTCATCAATTGGCACAAATACATTTGCTAAATAAGCTAACTCCGAAGCGAAACATTCGATTTTAGCAACATCGAGTGCTTGTGAAACCGAGTCGTACTCTGAAATTGCACATATTACCTCGAAGTGATCCCCCTCGTTTTTTATATCTTCGGCCCCAGCTTCTAATACTATGTCCATTAAGGCCTCCTCGCTGATTTTAACTGACTCAATTATAAATTGGCCCTTGCGATCAAATTGAAACGCAACAGATCCAACACCTGCTAAATTGCCACCATTCTTTCCCATTGTACTACGGACCTCTGAAGCGGAACGATTTTTATTATCAGTGGTCACTTCGACTATTATTCCTACTCCACCAGCTCCATAACCCTCATAGAGGTTCTCTTCATAAACGACCCCCGGAAGCTCTCCCGTTCCTTTTTTAATAGCTCGATCAATATTGTCTGCCGGCATGTTAGCGGCTTTTGCTTTTGCTATACAGGTACGCAAGCGAGGATTAAACCCAGCGTCCCCACCACCACTGCGAGCTGCTAATGTGATGTCTTTACTTAGTACGCTAAATAGCTTACCACGTTTTGCATCTGCTGCTCCTTTAGCCCGCTTAATAGTTGCCCATTTACTGTGTCCAGACATATCTTGTGAATAATAAAATTAAACAACTAGGAACGGCTAATTGTAATAGACGAAACATTTAATACTAGTTTTTTTGTGGAGATTTCCCCCTAGCAATTCCACCCTTAGCTTTTGACTTAGAGGTTTTGATTGCTTGATCTCCAGTTATAGCAGGCAACTCATCTGGGCGGCTATTAGTGATTTTCTGCTGCAAAATTGTAAGAATATTCTGCACTGTCCAATAAAGTACTAAACCAGCTGAAAAGCTGTATAGAAAGACAAGAAACACAAAAGGCAAAAATTTAAAAATCTTTTGCTGCACAGGATCTGCACTAGGGTTGATTGGCATCATACTCATTTGCAAGAACATCGTACCTCCCATGATAAGGGGAAGCAGATTGATCGGAAAACCCGAAATTTCAAAGATAGTGTCTGCCTGGGAAAGATCTGATATCCAAAGAAAAGACTCATGGCGGAGCTCAGAAGCAGAACGCAACATATAGAATAGTCCTAAAAAGATAGGCATTTGTACAAGCATCGGTAAACAACCTGCAACAGGATTAACTTGGTGCTCCTTAAAAAGCTTTAGAGTTTCTTGCTGCATCTTTTGAGGGTTGTCCTTAAACTTTTCTTTTAACTCTGCCATTGGTCCTTGGATGCTCGACATACGCTTCTGCGACTTCGTTGCCTTAGCAGTCAATGGCCAAAAGATAAGTTTTATACAGATTGTCATGATTACAATGGACATGCCCCAGCTTGGGACTAAGGCGTGAATCGCATACATAAATGATAGAAGTAATTTGCTGATAAAGCTCAGGAACCCAAACTGCATAACTAGGTCTTTTTCATTACCAAGCGCCTGTAAGCGCTTAAACTCTTTGGGGCCAACAAAGTAATCAAAATCGAGTGATTTAGATGAACCACTCGCTATAGTACCAAATGCGTAGCCCACACTGCCTGTAATTCCAACACGACTTTCAGTCGATAAGCTTTGCTCTCCGTCTACACGGTAAATAATTAAATCTTCTCCTATTTCCTGCTCAGAGGAAAGAACCGCGGCAAAAAACTGATTTTTAACTGAGGACCATTCTATTCGACCCGCATCTTCAACTCGAATCTCCTCACGTGGAGCGCTTGCTCCTATTCCCAAAAACCCATTACCTCCAATTAACTTCGTGATCGGCTTAAACTTAGCATCAGCTCCATTGTAATACCCAACATTAAGATAACTTTGTTGCATTCGACCATCCGATATAGGCTGCATCGTTCCTAAATTTAGATAGAGTGTAGAGAATGCTTTAGCCGAGGAGGACTTATTGTCAAAAGTGGTGCTATGTTCAATGATATAAGGATCTTTTGAAGAACTACTTTGCGATAAAGAATAGATTCGGCGAATCTGGAGATCTGCTCCTGCTTGCAACAAGAAAGTAATAGAATTAGACGACTTAGCCTCAATTTGATAAGGCATATCAAATTCTTGAATACTTCCGTCTTTATTGGGCAAGCCTAAGCTAAGAGCTGGCAAGTGTCCTTTGTCATTAAATACGAAATCATCCAACTGCCCACGCTTTGTTTTTAAAAACTCTACACGACGGATAGCTCCACCCAAGTTAGTAAATTCGACGCGTATATAATCGTTGGAAATTGAGACAAGTTCCTCCGCATCTACGACATCCAGTATGTCCGGTTCAGCAGCAATCCCAGAAACATCTTTGGCCAACAAATCGAGCATCGCACTTTCTTCGGCAGCAGATTCGGAAGCACTGGCGAAACCACTATTATTATCTGTGCTGACACCTTCTACATCACTGGATTGAACGAGCTTATCGGCTTCTAATTCAGTAAATCGCTCTTGTTGTTGCAACTCCACAGACTGCCAGAACATATAGCCGATACCCAATGCAATGAAGAGCAGCCCTAAAAATGTATTTTTTTTATCCATTTAATTATTAATAAGGTGTTTTGAAATGCCTTTTACTTTATTATTTTTCAAGCTTGGAACAGGATCATACCCACCAGAATTCCATGGGTTGCACCTTAAAATTCGGCATAGGATCAAGTAACTACCACGCAAGAGGCCAAAACGAAGTAGCGCAGTACGGGCAAAGCAAGAGCAAGTAGGCTCAAAGCGGCAGCTACAACTTGTGCCAAAAAAGAATATCTTTAGGGGCGAAAGCAAGCATTGGTAAACACATACAAAAAAGACCGCAACGAGCGCACCGATAGAGGGAGCGGTTGGTTCTGAATCCTTCGTATTATGTATATGTGCACCCATTATAGATTGTTTGAAGTTGAATTTATTTTTTCGCACCCCTTCAGAAAAGCCTGTTCAAGGTCAGCAAAAGCGTACTTATCATAACCCTTCCTAAGCACAATTACCAGATCTAACCTGTTAGGCAAGTTCGCTTCATGAGCACGGAAAATTTCTCTAAGGAGGCGCTTGCCTCGATTACGCTTAACTGCATTACCAACACGTCTACTTGCAATGATACCAAAGCGAACACCTGTCAACTCGACATGACTAAGCCACTGCATAATAAACGGTCCAAAAGCCATACGCTTTCCACTGCAGCGAACTTGCTCAAAATCAACTTGCCCGCGTAAGCGCTTCAAAACCGGAACACCCATCGCTCCACAATGTAACACGCTGAAACTGTCTATGCAGACAGTCGATGGCGTCCTTTAGCCCGACGCGCAGCTAAAACCTTGCGGCCACTACGAGTCGCATTACGAGCACGAAAGCCGAATTTACGTGCGCGGCGAAGTTTAGAAGGTCTAAATGTAGGTTTCATTGAAAATGATTCTTGTAGAAGAGCGCAGGAGAAAAACCTTTGCTTGCCGAGCTGTCAAGGCATCAAAGTACACAATAGCAACCAAGTGTATAAGCTCTAAACCTTGCTCGATCAATCGCAGGATAGATACTTAGAATGACTTAAGAAAAGAAGTGCATCATCTTCTAGAACTCTAGAAAAAAGACTAATGAACCTCATAATTTACTTATTGAGTCATACCTATTCGACTGCACAGAGTAATAGTTATTTATTTTATGTTAAGCGAGTCGATATTGTTTATACTACCGTTTTTTCTGGTTGCTGTACTTTATGCATCAGTGGGGCACGGCGGAGCATCCGGATATCTTGCGATTATGGTCTTGTTAACGGTTGACTCAGATTTGATGCGCCCAACCGCATTATTCTTAAATCTCCTAGTATCTTTAGTTGGAACAATTGCCTTTTTTAAAGCAGGTCATTTCCGTTTAGGGCTATTTTTACCTTTGTCTGTAGCAGCAATCCCTTTCGCTTACTGGGGTGGAAGTATTCACCTTAACAAAATTTTTTTCAGGCAGATCTTAGCTCTAGCATTGGTCTTCGCTTTGCTTCGATTATTTATGACTCTAAAAAAGTCTGATCAAATAAAGGAGCCTCATCTGATTATTCTCCTATTAGCTGGAGCTGTAATAGGCTTTGTTTCAGGCCTTATTGGGGTCGGTGGCGGTATATTTTTAACCCCACTTGTGATACTTTTGGCTTGGGCATCACCGAGATCTGCGGCTGCAATTTCAGCTCCTTTTATCTTCTTTAATTCCCTGGCAGGATTAGCGGGACTGCGCCCTTCAATCGAAAGCTTTCATCCATATACTCTGTTGATAACTTGCACAGTGATGATCGCTGGATATCTGGGAGCTAAATGGGGCAGCCAAATCGCTTCAGAGCGCGCCATACGAACTGCGCTAGGTTGCGTGCTTTTCTTTGCGTCACTGAAATTATATCTATAAAAGAATCATAAGACTTTGCGCCAAAAATGAGATAGTTTTACCTTTCTTAATGATGCGAGCAGGTCGATGGACCAACGACTAAATTATTAGCGTCGGCGCAATCACATCCGTTGCTATCAATCCATGAACTAGTCCCGTCTGCATAATATTCTTTTTTCCATATCGGAAGACGATACTTGATGTTATCGATTATAAACCGACATGCTAGAAATGTATCTCCTCTATGATGTGCAGTAACACCAACCCATACAGCTAAATCACCAACGCTAAGCAATCCAAAACGGTGAACTGCGGAAGCTGCAATTATATCAAATTTTTCCTTAGCTTCTGTTAGGACTTTTTGCCCTATTAAAGGAGCTAGCTCTGGGTAAGCGGTATACTGCAATTTCTTAACTAACTTGCCATCATTTCTGTTTCTTACCCAGCCCTCATAACTGCAGTAACCACCAGATTCTAAAGATAATAGCTCCTCTCGCAATGCCCTAGAAACTATTGCTTGATCCGTTATTTCAAATTTCATTGGAACTAAAAGATAAGACTTCTATCACCCACCGGTCATAGGAGGAAGGAAGGCGATGCTATCACCATCATTAAGTTCTTTTTTGTGAGCGCAGAGTTCATGATTGATCGCCACTTGTAATTGGGAAAACTTGTGCGGTAATTGGTATTCTTGAGCTAGCTGCTTGTAGAGCTCCATAACAGTAATACTAGAGAACTCTCGAACTTCCTCAGCTTTTCCAGCGAGATCTGCAAGTTGAGCAAAATAAAGTATTTTTATCCGCATAAATTAGTGCTTTTTGCAGCTTCAAATTCTGCGCTCGTATTAATATTATCAAGGCTAGAAGGATCCTCTTGGTCGATCAAAGCTGCTTCATTAATTATGAGCAGTTTGCGTGGACAGAAGTTACAAGCTTTGCGAGAGGTATCCAGTAGAAGTTCTTTACTCCCACTAGGATATATCGCGCAGAGTGGTTCAGGCAAACCATCACTGCTACTGCGATAAGCTGTTAATCGTGGGTCACTAGCGCGAAAGGATGTAATAATCTTTTCAAGCGTAGAGACAGTTATGAAAGGTAGGTCACACGCGAGCACCAACCAGTGAGCATGAGGAAAAGCGTTCATGGCTGACAAGATGCCGCAGAGAGGGCCTTTTATCGTTCCTATTGAATCAAATACCACCTCCGCTTTAGACGGTATTGGAAAAGATTGGTCTTTACGTTGTGAAACAAAAACCTTTGAGCAGAGTTCCGACAGCAAGTCTACTGTTCGCTCAAGTTGCGTTGAATCTCCGCTGTAGCATAGCAGTGCTTTGTCACGCCCCATGCGACGACTTTTTCCACCAGCAAGAACAAGTCCATAAAGCTCTTTATTCATTACCTCGAAAAATCGTTTTTCCTCCGGTCTTTTTAATAAGCCGCGTTGATTCAATGATTATATCTTTAGAAAATGACTTGCACATATCATAAATTGTAAGCGCAGCAACTGAAGTAGCCGTGAGCGCCTCCATCTCAACGCCAGTTTGCTCCGTAACTTTAACCGTACACACTATACCAAGGCGCGCCTCATCAATAGACTTAATCTTTATTTTGACTGACTTAAGATTGAGCGGGTGACAAAATGGGATAAGACTTGATGTCTTTTTAGCTGCCATTGTGCCAGCAATAATAGCGGTATCGAAAATAGGGCCTTTCTTAGTTGACCAGCCAGCTGCAGCAAGTTGGTCGAACACATCTTTTCCAAAATAAACAATCGATTCGGCAACAGCGGTGCGCATGGATGCGGTCTTCTCAGAGACATCCACCATCGTGGGCTTTTGTTCCTTATCTATGTGTGAAAATTCCATTATTTAGAGAGTGAAAATAAATAGCTTAGACTAAAAAAATTAAATGTAAAAACTATAGGTTGAGGATTAAAGCCATGCATAATAATTTACAGGTTCACCACCCTTAACTTCAATTTTCCTGTTGCTCGGTTGCAGCTCTATGAACCCATCTGCACCAAGAATGCTTACAAAATCACCGGAATTTTGCGGGGGTAATAGTGCCACATATCCTGTACTTAGAAACTTAACAGGTAGAAAACGTGTTAATCGATCGTTCGGTTCAATGTCTGTAACTAATAACACTTTAGAAGGCTTCACCTGGGATTGTCCTAGCGCAACTCGAAGCGCTGGCAGTACATATCGATGTAGACATACTAGAGCTGACAATGGATTTCCTGGTAATGCAAAAATTGCGGTACTTTCACTACTCCAAAAACCAAAAGGCTTACCTGGCTTTTGGGCGACCCCGTGTATCTTTTTTTCTAAATTCATAGTATCCAAAACGGCAGGCACGTAATCCTTATTACCCATCGAGATTCCACCAGAGATGATAACAAAATCACTTTGCTGTATAACTCTTTGAAGTTGTGATTGTACAGCTTCTAAGTCGTCTGGCAAATGCACGCTTTCTTTTACATTTATGTGCGATCGACATAGAGCAGCAACAATAGCTACATCATTGGAGCGGCGGATCTGATGCGCTAGAGGTATTTGTTTTATATCCACTAGCTCGTCTCCCGTGCTAACAATTGTGATGGAAGGCATTTTCGAGACTTTCAGATGGACGTGTCCACATGTTGCTGCTATTGCTATCTCTCGAGAGCCAAGCACACTACCTTTCTCTAGAAGAAGCGTGCCTTCTGCCTGATCACTGCCGACTGTATGAATGAAGTCTCCACTGTTGTGCTGATCAGAGTTTTTTAATGCAACTTGCCCGTTGTCTAACTTGTTGGTTAGCTCATATGGTATAATACAGTCAGAATCACTTGGGACCACTGCTCCTGTCATAATTTCTATACAGCCTCCAGAAATATTGCCAATTTCTACTGGAGGAGCGCCTGCAGGTAATTCTGCTATAATGTCAAAAGCAGCTACAGTAGATAGATCAATCGAACGTATGGCATAGCCGTCCATCATCGCTCGATTAAAAGGAGGAAAAGGGCGATCCGCATGAATATTTTCCCGCAATATTTTCCCAGCACAATTTAAAAGTGGCAGATCAATAGCTTCAACTTGACACAGACTCTCAAAAATTAAGTCGTCAGCTTCCCTTGAATTGATAAGTTTCATCTTAATTATTTGAATATGTAGATAATGGATGTAGTTTTAAAGAATTAATGATTAAAGACAAAATAGGTCGCCGATTAACAGACTTACGTATCTCACTTACAGACCAGTGCAACTTACGCTGCACATATTGTATGCCAAAAGAGATTTTCGGCCCCAACTATCCATTCTTAAAAAGAAGTGAATGGCTCCATTTTGATGAACTAGATGCTCTTGTTGAAGCATTCTTATGTTTAGGAGTAAAAAAAATTCGCCTAACCGGTGGTGAACCACTCCTTAGACCGGGCATCGTCAACTTCGTAGAGCGTCTGAAGAATCATCATAATTTGGAAGAGATAACGCTGACGACGAATGCTCTACGATTAGCTAAAGAGGTGCATGCTCTAAAAGATGCAGGACTGTCTCGAGTTACGGTTAGCTTGGACGCTCTAGATCCAAGAATCTTAGGTGAAATGAATGGCCGCGGCATATCGCCTGAAATAGTGCTCAAAGCAATCGAAGCAGCTCTAAGCGTTGGGCTCAAAATCAAGGTGAATATGGTCGTTCAGAAAGGGGTTAATGAAGGGGAGATCCTGCCAATGGCCAGATACTTTAAAGGTCTAGGCGTACCACTACGCTTTATCGAATACATGGATGTTGGTAATCACAACAGATGGGAAATAGCGCAGGTTTTTAGCGCTAATGAAATTTTAAAAAAAATCCAAACTGAATTTGAAGTCGAACCCATAGACTTAAGTTCAAGCGCAGAAGTTTCTAAAAGATATCGTTACAAAAATCACACGTCAGAATTTGGATTAATCACATCTGTAACGCAGCCTTTTTGCGGTGGCTGTACACGAGCTCGTATAACTGCGGATGGAAAACTTTATACCTGCTTATTTGCTAGCACTGGTCTCGACCTAAAAAAAATACTGCGGTCAGAAAAATACGATAACACCACGCTTTTATCGGTACTGTCAAAACATTGGGGACTTCGTGATGACCGATACTCGGAGCTAAGAGCCGTTAATAAAAGTGCTCAAGAAAAAGTCGAAATGTCCTATATTGGAGGTTAGCTCTAATGGGTACTTCCGAGGTATTTTCTTTAGTAATCCACGGATTTCTATTACAGTGTATTCACACACGTCTTAATCATTTAAATACTACCTATATTTTTTAGAAGTGTCTTATCTGAAACGAATCG
>JAKVCN010000034.1 GCA_022448585.1 Puniceicoccaceae bacterium
AAGCAAGTCAAATTGACAAAATGTGTCAATAATAGAAGACTATCAGCATTCTTGCCCTTTAAACACTGGTACTCGGGGAGGGACTTGAACCCTCACGCCTTACGGCACCAGAACCTAAATCTGGCGTGTCTGCCAATTTCACCACCCGAGCAGATGGACATTCGAATCAGAGCCAATGTTAGCAGTGCCCTAATGGCAATCCTCAAGTGGTGGCCGGACCCAGAATCGAACTGGGGACACAAGGATTTTCAGTCCTCTGCTCTACCAACTGAGCTATCCGGCCTAGAATAAAAGCTGTGGATTAAGGGACGCTCGCAAGCAGTCGTCAATCGAGTTTTTTGGTTTTCTCGGAAGATAGAGAAACGAATGTAAAGTATGTGCACTTGACACAGGAAGTGTAGAACCAAAGATATTTAGTAATTCTATTATATTAAAATATGATAAAGAAACTTCTTATTTTACTTGTAACTGTTACCATTGTATATGGTGCATACGAATACTACAAAATTCGAGTCAAAGGTTATCCAGTAAAAACTTACTTACTAAGTAATCAGTACCGATTGTTACCAGTAATAATTAAAGGAAGAACAAATACACATATACACTTTAGTCATCGTAATAAAAACCAATTATATTTTTATCAAATCGATAATCTACATCTTGTCAGCCGTCTACAAATCAAATTATATCCATTACACTCACAATTATCTAATATATCTCATAGTAATCGTGATCCTGTAAGATCAAATCAGACTCAAGTTTTAGTCTCACACGAAAAGGCCATATCAAGAGTAGAAGAGCTAAAGCGAAAACTTAATTCGACTCAATCGCAAGTTGAAGAACGTAGTATCAAACGTGAAATCGACCGCGAGATGATACGAATATGGGAAATAGAAAAAAAACTTTTTCAGAGCGGTGTCGATTACCAACCCTATAACAGCAAAATAGAAGGGTCATTACTGAAAAAGCTTATTAATCTACTTGAAAAAGTTGCTAACCGCTCTGGAAAAACACTAGAGTAAATGACTAATTACAAATTAGTAAATTAAGCCCTTCGTGCCAATTGTAAGGATGGCAGAATTGATAATGGAGCATCTGGCAAATCTGCTATGCAACCACCTGTATCTATGCTAGCTGCAAAGGCAATCATTGCTGCATTGTCACCGGTATGATGCGGCTGCGCTATCAAACATGGAATCGAATAACTCTTCCCAAGTTCATCAAACGAACTGCGTAAAGAATTATTATTAGCAACACCACCAGAGAGACCGAGGCTACTGTACTGACTGCCACTTAATAAATACCGAGTCTTACCAAGTAATTGATCGACTACAGCCAATTGATAAGAAGCACAAATGTCGCATATTGAATCCGCTAGTTGCGTATCGCTAATTTTTTCTAATCGGTAGCGTAAACTCGTCTTTAATCCTGAAAAGCTAAAGCGCCTTTCATTTCTTAGAGCGATCGCTTTTGGAAAGTCAAAACTTTGCGGATTCCCACGTTGTGCAAGTTCCTCAATTTGTGGACCACCTGGATAAGGTAGGCCTAGAAGTTTCGCACCTTTATCAAGGGCCTCTCCTGCTGCATCATCGACAGTCTCTGCTAATACTTTAATCGTTCCGTCTCTACTGATTTCAAAAAGAATAGTATTACCACCAGAAACAATTAAGCCGAGGTGGGGTAATAATTTTTTAAATGTAGCGCTAAATCCAACCGGATCACTTTTATGCAAAGCGATGAAAGGAGAAAAAGCATGACCACGTAAATGATTCACGCCTAAAAGCGGCAATTGCCAAGCAAAGGCTAAACTTTTTGCAAATGCAATCCCAAGAGCCAAACATCCCGCTAATCCTGGCCCATGAGTAACTGTGATCATGCTTACCTCTGAGCGGCGATCTAGAATGTCAGAAGCCTCTAAAAGTGGGAAAAAGTTTTTTAAATGTTCGCGACTAGCAAGATCTGGAACTACGCCTCCATATTGCTCATGCAAAAGAATCTGGCTGTGTACCCACTCACCAAGTACCCCTACTGCAGGGTCAAACAAGGCAAGAGCGGACTCATCACAAGAACTTTCGATAGCTATAATCACAATAAACAGCACAGCGCGCTATCAGAATTGCTTCAACAACCAATTTTAACCAAAAGAACTGATCCTTTTTAGCCAGATATAAAGCAAATAGACAGTGCATTTAAAAAGCGCTTGTTACCGCATCGCTTGTCTGCAGTTTATTCTACAAATGAGTAGCACACGGGACATTCTTTTCGATCAACTGAGTAACTGCTGTGCGGATGGGCCAATTAGTTATTGTGAATTTATCGACAAGGTACTCTATACTAAAAAATATGGTTACTATACCAGCGAGCGCAAACGAGTAGGACGCGGCGTGCAAGGCGATTTTTATACAGCCGAAAGCTTAGGCTCAGTTTTTGCCGAGTTAGTTGTTTCAAGTGTACAAGCTATAATAGGCGAATCACTTGCTCGTGAAAGTTGCTTTATTGAAATAGCCGCTGAACCTGGCGCAGATTTACTCAGTCACATAGACTCCCATCCCTTTGCTAAAGCTAAAGTAATTAGGCATGGACAGAAACTTCAAGCGCAGGGACCTGTTATTATATTCGCAAACGAATGGCTCGATGCCCTACCCTTTCATCGTTTGATCTATAGCAAAGGAAATTGGCGAGAACGTGCAGTAAACATACAAAACAATCGACTAGTTGAAGTATTATTGGACGAACTGACTCCAGCAGTTGCTGCCCAGATCGATCGCTTGCCAGAGCGCGCTGCCGATGGATATGAAATCGATCTACCCTTACAAACTGAATCAGCATTAAAACAATTACTGTCACATGATTGGAGCGGGCTAATACTATTCTTTGACTACGGAAAAACTTGGCAAGAGTTGGCGCAAAATTGTCCAAACGGCACGGCTCGAAGTTATTACAAGCACAGGAAAGGTAGCAACCTACTAAACCGTATTGGTGAACAAGACATTACTTGTGATGTAAATTGGTCACCCTTAGAAGAACAACTAATCAACAATAAATTTAAAAATGTAACGTTGCAAAGTCAGGAGTCATTTTTTGTTCACCATGGCCAAAAAGTTGCAGAAATAATCGTAAGCGAATCTCCATGGAGCTTAAGTAGAAGGCGCCAAACTCTGATGGAGTTAATACACCCCTCCCACATGGGGCAACATTTTCAAGCATTATGGGGTATCCGTTAAACGTAAACTTTTATATAAAAATGCTTGCTTGGATTATCCTAAGGCCTACTTTCCATCGCTCTGATCTAAAATTAAGGAGTTTTTATGGCACGAATTTGCGCAATCACAGGTAAGCGTCCAGTCAAGGGCGGTCGCATCATCCGTAAAGGTTTAACAAAGAAAAGCGGTGGTATTGGTACATCGCTGGTAAAGAACACGAGGCGCCGATTCCGCCCAAATGTGCAACGTATTCGCGTGAAACTACCAAGTGGAGAAGTCAAGCGCATGTGGGTATCTGTTAAAGCAATCAAAGCTGGAAAAGTCCAAAAAGCTTAGACTACCTTGCACAACAAACTTTGTAAGCCCTAATTTACTAGCAAGGGCTTTTTAGTATCTAGTTTATCAACAAGAGTGAAAATCTATCAGTGCTTGTCGCGGCAAGCGCTACAGACGCAAACATGCTCGCCCTGTACTGATCGGTAGCGAAAATCTAAATTAGGATGCGACTTATCAGTCGCTGGACATAAGGAACAAGTATGCAGGACTTGTTCAGAACGCTCGATTGACTGTGCCTGAAATTGTTTACGCCGCTGACTAGAACGAAACGATTGCATTAGCGTTGCTCGAAAGAACAAAACAAAATTCATAACTGGCATTAGTATAACTACTCGCTCGCCCAAAGTAGATACCGTGAAAACTTCAAAAAGTAACAAAGCTGCAGAAAAATAAGCAAACCACTTTACTTTAACCGGAAGTACAAAAAATAGATAAAATTCAAAATTTGGATTCAATACTGCAAAAGCAAAAAATACGCTTATATATAGAAAGTTCGGAAAGATTACAATCGGAGCCATTGGTGAAATCCAATAACCAATAAACGCACCTAGTATGGTCAGAAAGATGCCGAGTAATAAGTAGCAATTAAAGTGAAAAGATCCCCAAGCAGCCTCAATCGCTCCACTCATCATCCACAATATATACCAAAATATTGCCAGAAAAAGACCTCCAAATGCACCTGCTGGTACATAGGGTGGAGCAATAATGAATGTGATTAGTCGCCAGAACTGTTGCTCTTGAATGACTGCAGCAGGGATCAACGGCATGGTTGCAAAAGACATCATGCCAGTGAGTAACAAAGCGTACACAACAAGCTGCGAAATCACCAAATATAATATAACGTTTGGCACAGCCCAATGGCCAAATTTTTTTTCTAAGCGTTTCAACACTACCATACTTTTAACGAGTCAAATTCCTCGCTTGCTGTCAATATGTGCTGACTAAATCTTCTAGGTTCTGTATGTTTAGTTCCAAATATTAATCTAGTCGTATTTGGACTCGCGCTTCGGATAAGAACCAATTGATTAATCTTAGCCATGAAACAAAATCCAAATAGAGATGTAAACCAACCAAAATTGGTCGACATCATTCTTCCTTTGGAGCAATCCGAAGATCAAGATGCATGGCAACAAGCTATCAGCAAAGAATTAGGCATAAAAGCAGAGGACATTTGCGAATTACGACTACAGAAGCACTCGATTGATGCACGGCAACGCCAAATTAAAGTACAATTACGAATAGAGGTTGGAATAAAAGTACCGCTTTCACCCGTACAGGAATTAAAAAAAGATTATAATTCACTAACTGCGAATGCGAAAAGAGTTATTATTATTGGATCAGGTCCAGCCGGAATGTTTGCTGCTTTACGCTGTATCGAATTAGGCTGTAAGCCAATCGTATTAGAGCGTGGCAAAAATGCATCGATGCGTCGCTTTGATCTGCGCCCACTGTTAAAAGAAGGTCGAGTCATTAAAGATTCAAATTATTGTTATGGAGAAGGTGGCGCTGGGACATTCTCAGATGGTAAATTATACACCCGAGCAACCAAGCGCGGACCGGTTCGTGATGTCTATGAAACTCTGGTAGCTCACGGCGCGCCTAAAAAAATACTTGTTGATGCACACCCGCATATTGGCTCTAATTTACTACCTAAAGTTGTGATGTCTATACGCCAATCAATCTTGGAAGCAGGCGGTGAGGTTCATTTCGGAGAAAAAGTAATTCACTTCAAATTTTGTGATCATAAAAAGCAGCTAGAGTCGGTACAAACAGAAGCTGGTAATGAATTTGTTGCACCTGCTGTGATACTAGCAACTGGGCATTCAGCACGCGACATTTACTGGCTATTGCAAAGTCAAAGTGTTCGCATTGAAGCAAAGCCATTTGCAGTAGGCGTACGCATCGAGCACCCCCAGTCACTTATTGATAGCCTTCAATATCATTACCCAAGAGATAAAGAGCGACCGAGAATATTGCCTGCAGCAAGCTACAGATTAGCAACAAATATTGACCAACGGGGTGTCCACTCATTTTGTATGTGTCCTGGTGGATTCATTGTTCCTGCATCCACTGAAAATGATGAAGTCGTTGTCAATGGGATGAGTTTAGCAAGGCGTGATTCTCCTTATGCTAACAGTGGCATGGTAGTCACTGTCGAACCTGATGATATCAAAGAATTCGTCGCAGAACATGGAGCCCTTGCAGGATTAGCCTTCCAAAAATCACTCGAAAAATCTGCGAAGCATGCAGGTGGAAACGGTCAAGTTGCCCCAGCACAGAGAGTGACTGACTTTATACAAAAAAGATGCTCCCAGACATTACCAAGTACAAGCTACATTCCAGGAATAACACCAGCGCGCCTAGATAATTTGCTTCCTAGTTGGATCGTTAACAGATTACGGCGTGGTCTCAAAGTATTTGGTAAGCAAATGCATGGTTATCTCACTGAAGAATCAAATCTAATAGGATTTGAAACACGTACAAGCTCACCAATTCGTATTCCGAGAGACCCCAAAAGTCTCGAGCATCCTGATCTTTCTGGACTTTATCCCTGTGGCGAAGGAGCTGGTTTTGCTGGAGGAATTGTTAGCGCTGCATTGGACGGGTTACGCTGCGCGGAAGCTGCTTGTAGGTAAATTATTCAACGCTCAAAAGCCTGCTAAATTTACCATTAGGTAAGACGAAACCATCACCTACGCGCAATCCCAATAAACGGTGTGCTAATGGAGATTGTGGACTCACTACAGTTACCGCTTGGGAATCAATAAGTACTTCGTGCCCACCCGCTACCCCAGCAAAGAAGAAATAATCAGAACCTTCCCCATGAGCACACTCAAACAAAGCTCCTAGTTCAACTTGTTCCTTACTCTGAAGCATGGATTCACGCTCTGATTGTAATTCCTTAATCGCATCTGCCCACTTTTTAGCCATCCCCGCTTGACCTGCAGCCAAATAGGAGGCTTCGAGCCCTTGTGTATCCCATTGAGAATCAGCACGCGACTCATCATTTGTCGCATAATCAGCGGCATCTTGAGAAGCATTTACAGCTAGATGTAACTCCTTGTGCAAGGACTCTAACAATAACCCATAAAATTTCGCTTTATCCATATCTTTTCTAGCAATTAATTAACTAATTATATTAAGCTCAACTAGTTGATAAGCACGTAAATCTTAAAAATCGTTTCCCGACTTGAATTTGAAGCAATTTGCATCCTATTAATAATATAAATGTCACTGTTATCTAACCATCGTACTGCTGATTACAAACCTAGACTATTTGTATTTTGTCTATTCACTCTAGCTTGGATCACATTACTCTTATATGCTGGTGGTTTCACCACTAGTATAAAGGCTGGTATGGCTTTTTTGGATTGGCCTTTATCAAATGGCTCTGTGAATCCCGAAGGATGGTTAACGCAAGCTGATAAATTAGCAGAGCATAGTCATCGATTATTAGGCATGAAGATTGGTCTTTTATCCATAACGCTATTGATTTGGACACATTTACGAGAAGCCCGTAAAGGTGTAAGGACTTTAGCAGGCTTGTTAGTACTAGTTGTAGTTTTGCAAGGACTACTTGGTGGTGCGAGAGTACGTTTTGATTGGCTGAATACTCATGCCGAGAATAATCTTATTGCACAGAGCTTTGCTGTAGCCCATGCTTGTGGAGCACAAATCGTATTGGGTACTTTAGTAGCAATTACTATTATGAGTTCAAAGGCATGGATCAAAGGTAACGATCATTCGATTTTCAAAGTTCCGCAATCAATATGCCGCTGGGGTAAGTTAGCTTGCTTAGGCTTGTTTTTACAAATTTTGATAGGCGCGATCATGCGTCATGCAGATGCTGGTTTAGCGATCATACGATTTCCACTAGCACGCCCAGGTAGTCTTTTACCCGAATATTGGAATTTTGACGTTGGTATTCACTTTGCTCATCGTGTTTGGGCAATTGGAGCGACTGTTCTGATTGTAATATTTATAGGTAAAATATGGGGCTACCCGCCAGCTCGAAAATCTTTTCGTAACGCTGCTCTGCTGGTGTTATTTATACTAGGCGTTCAAATTTACTTAGGAGCGCTGACAATATGGACTATTAAAAATCCTTATGTTGCAACAATGCATGCTCTTATAGGAGCTTTTCTACTTGCCAGTACTTGGGGTCTGACTTTGTTCACACATAGACCAATGAAGCCACACACACTTTGATAATAGGTCGAAATTTATTATATATCGTATGAGTCATCAAACGACGAAAACTAACAGTCTTGCTAACGTCGCACAAACGACTGTTTCTGTACGTGCGCGCATACATGATTATTACGAACTAACGAAGCCACGGCTTAGTTTTTTATCAGTTGTCACAGCCGTGGTAGGATACCTCTCGGCAAATCCTGCTCGAGATCTAACTGCTCTACTTACTTTACTATTAGGCACTTCACTCGCTGCTGGTGGCGCAGCAGTTTTAAATCAATGGATGGAGCGAGTAGCCGACGGTAAAATGGCTCGCACTCGAGATCGACCAATTCCAGCAGGGCGAGTGCAACCATTCCATGCTCTGATTTACGGTATAAGTTTAAGTTGTTCAGGTTGTATTGTGCTCTTTTACGGAACAAATCCATTAGCTAGCATTCTAACCCTCGCCACAGTTAGTTCTTACGTAATTTTGTATACACCACTTAAACAACTAACTACTTGGAATACTCTAATTGGCGCTGTTCCCGGAGCACTGCCCCCACTAATAGGATGGGCTGCAGCAGAGGGACAAATCTCGACACTAGGATGGTTGCTGTTTGCTATTCTTTTTCTTTGGCAAATGCCACACTTTTTTGCAATTGCTTGGACTCACCGAAAAGACTATCAGTCTGGTGGTTTTGTGATGCTTTCTAACGCAGATACAAGCGGCAGGCGTGTCGCGTTACAATCCTTCGTCTTTGCCATTGCGCTATTTATTAGTACTTTACTTCCCGCACTGCTTGGGTTTGCAAGTTTTTACTACGGACTTCTTGCGCTTGTCATGGGATTATACATCCTTCAACCAGCAATAGCTTTCTTAAATCCTGCAAACAGAGACCAAGCAGCAAGAAAACTATTTATAGCATCTATTTGCTACTTACCAGCACTGCTTGTGCCACTAGTGTTAGATCTGTGGCTTCTGTAAATGATGAGTTTAACTGAAAATTTACCTGGATTTAACGCAGCGCTCAATGGCACAGCGACTCTCCTACTTACTGCTGGCTTCGTTTTTATTCGAACCGAGCGTGAAAGTGCCCACCGCAAGTCCATGCTAGCAGCTTTCTGCGTCTCGGTATTATTTTTATTTAGTTATGTGCTTCATAAAATATTAGTTAAAGGAGTGCACACTCCTTTTGGCGGTGAAGGATTCTGGGCACTATTTTATTATACAATGCTTATTAGCCACATTATACTAGCGATCAGTGTCGTTCCGTTAGTAATAAAAACCATGTCGCTTGCCTTACGTGGCAAACGATCCAGCCACAAAGCATGGGCTCGCTGGACATTTCCTATTTGGTACTACGTCTCTGTAACTGGAGTGCTCGTTTACTTTTTTCTCTATCAGTGGTTTTGACAACCCATCAGTAACAAATTACTCACTTACTACTTGAACGCATAACTACGTGAAAAATATCTATCACGGAATTCTTATTCTTTTTGCTAAATTTAGCTCACTAGGTACACTTTTAATAGTTACCGGTTGCGATCTGAATACTCGCATGTCGACATTTAAACCCAAGGGTCCAGTCGCGCAGGAACAATTAGATCTGTTCATGCTTACTGTATGGGTAACTTTAGGTATCTTTATAGCCGTAGGTGGTACTTATTTATATGTGGTGATACGTTTTCGTGAACGGCCAAACGACACTCGCCCACTGCCCAAACAAGGTCACGGTAATCCATTGATTGAAATAGGTCTAATTGGAATATCCATCTTACTTTTAGTAGTAATAGCCGTGCCTACAATTAAAGGCATATGGTATACGCAAACAACACCTGATGAACCTGCCAGTCAGCTAGGAAATTGGTACACAGGTGAAGGACTATCGGAAGGAGAAGACGAAAACATATTAACTATAAATGTTTTTGGTTACCAATGGTGGTGGGCATTCGAATACCCACAATTAGGTATCACAACTGCTAATGAAATGGTCATTCCAGCAGGTAAAGCAGTACATTTAGAGCTTCGCTCAGTGGATGTGATTCACTCATTTTGGTTACCGCGAATTGCTGGTAAAGTAGATTTAATCCCAGGTCGCACCAATTCAATGTGGATTCAAGCGGGTAACTCCTTTGATCGTTGGCAAGAAGAGCGCCAAGATTCTATTGATTCAATTAATGCGACTGCTGCGTACGAAACTTACTTACGCGATGAAATTGATGGTTATTACTACGGGCAATGTGCAGAATACTGTGGAGACTCTCACGCTCGGATGCTATTTAGGGCATCTGTAGTCAGTGACCAAGGGTTCGCTGATTGGGTAGCAGATCACAGAGAGGGTAATCCGACTACTCCAGATGGGGAAAATTGGAATGATTGGTACGCAACCTATGACGAAGACCCAGATTTGCTCATCGGAGAGTTAAACGAGGGCATAAAACTTTTTGTTGGTAAGGCACAGTGTAACTCTTGCCATGCCATTAATGGAAATCCTCGAGTCGCAGGCGTGGGTGGACCAGATTTAACTAATCTGGCACAACGACTTTCACTTGCTGCAGGGTGGCTCAATCATAATAATGAAGATGGCAGCATTGATGAGTCTAAGCAGTTAGAAAACTTAACTAAATGGATTCACGATCCCAACAGTGTGAAACCAGGAAATTTAATGTGGATTGCGCGCGACGGACGTGGTATAGGTCAATTACCACAAGAAGATCAACTAACAATAGAAGAGTCGCGCAAAATTTCACTTTTCTTGCAAACCCTCAAATAATTCAGCCAATGAGCAGTACAGTAACAGCAACACCTGCAACTCAATCAGAACACCCTAAAGTTCTCTTTCCAGAACGTAGCAAGCTTGGTCTATTGCGACCCGATCATGGTAAGTCAGTAATCATCGATTGGCTCACTACTGTAGATCATAAAAAAATAGGTATTATGTATGGGGCAATCGCTCTATTTTTCTTACTAGTAGGTGGTCTAGAAGCATTAATTATACGTACTCAGCTAGCAGTGCCTGAAAATGATCTCGTTTCTGCACAGCGCTATAATCAGCTTTTTACTATGCATGGTACGACGATGATTTTTCTCGCAGTAATGCCACTAAATGCTGCCTTTTTTAATTTCCTCGTACCGTTGCAAATTGGAGCTCGAGATGTTGCTTTTCCACGCATCAATTCTTTCAGTCTTTGGGCTTTTGTTGCGGGTGCATTGGTTATTAATTTTGGTTGGATACTTCAAGCACTTGAGGCAATGGGATTATTTAGTGCCTCAGGTCCAACTGAAGGAATGAATGATTTTGTGCCTGCGATGGGTTGGTTTGGCTACGCTCCAATTACTGGGATCAAGTTTACTGGCGCCGGCACTGATTTTTGGATAATGGGTCTCCAAATTCTAGGAATTGCATCGCTGACCGCTGCAATGAATTTTACTGTCACAATTATCAATATGCGTGCTCCCGGTATGAAAATGATGCGCATGCCTGTATTTACATGGATGACACTTGTCACATCTTTACTCATAATTTTTGCTTTTCCAGCCATCACAGTGGCACTTGGTGAACTAATGTTTGACCGCTTATTTGGGACAAATTTTTTCGTCACTGCCGGAGGCGGTCAACCTATATTATGGCAGCACCTATTTTGGATATTTGGTCACCCCGAAGTTTACATATTAGTTTTACCAGCTATGGGAATTGTATCAGAAGTTCTCCCAACATTTGCTAAAAAGCCATTATTTGGTTATCCTATTGTTGTATTTTCTGGTGCAGTAATTGGATTTCTTGGTTTTGCTGTCTGGTCGCACCATATGTTCACTACGGGGTTAGGTAAAGTTGCTACTGCCGCTTTCTCCCTTCTTACAATGGCTATTGCAGTCCCTACCGGAGTGAAAATTTTTAATTGGGTGGGTACTCTATGGGGAGGCCGTGTACGCTTCTCAGCGCCAATGATATTCGCTTTAGGTTTTGTATGGATGTTTATGATGGGAGGATTCTCAGGCATTATGCACTCATCCGCACCTGCTGACGCGCAGCAGCAAGATAGCTACTTTGTAATAGCACACTTTCACTATGTTGCAATTGGTGGCATATTCCTAGCAGTTGTATCTGGAATCTACTTTTGGCTTCCGAAAATGATCGGTAAGATGTGGAAAGGCAATCTTAGTACATGGGTCGCCATTTTTTCGACTGTAGGCTTAAATGTAACCTTCTTTCCAATGCACTTTCTTGGATTACTTGGAATGCCAAGGCGTACGCATACTTACTTAGAAGGCTTTGGATGGGAAACTTACAACTTAGTGTGCACTATTGGGGCTTACATTTTGGCATTTGGTATACTATTACTGGTCGTTGATATTATTCGCTGTATTCGTAGTGGCGAGCCTGCTGGTAACGATCCGTGGGATGCGCGCACACTGGAGTGGAAAACAACCTCTCCGCCGCAAGTCTATAATTTCGGCAAAACCCCAGTAATTCATGCGAGAGATGCATTATGGGAAGACAAATACGGACCACAAAATAGAAAGTGCGGCGCAGAGTCTGATGATGGACACGGTATTCATATGCCAAGCCAATCATGGTGGCCCTTATTGGCGTCAGCTGGATTTATACCTCTCGGTCTTGGACTTTCATTAATGCAAGCAGGCGTCCCTTTAATGGGGTACTTTGCCATATTTGGACTTTGCCTATGCATAGTAGGAATAGCACTTTGGGCAATTGAAGGTCCAGGTGGATACCACTTATATCCTCAGGAAAAAGCTTAAAATCAGCGTTTTATAATACCGATTATTTATTAGTTAAAATGTCTGAATCAGCCTCTGCAGAGCACGACTCACATCATAATCTAGTCGTTGGAAATAAAAAATTGCTTATGTGGCTTTTTTTAGGTTCGGACTGTATGTTTTTTGGTACGCTAATTTCTACACACCTAATCTACCGAAAACTTTATCCAGAAGAATACGACCCAACTCAACTCTTTAGCTTAGAACTAACCTCTTTTTCGACATTCATACTATTAATGAGTTCGTTTTTAATGGCTCTTGCTGTGTCTGCTATGCATAAAGGCGAACTCAAAAGCTTTCGTCGAAATACTATAGGAGTCATTTTCTTTGGTCTAATTTTCTTAGGCTGCCAAGTTTACGAATTTAGTGAGTTTGTCCACCTTGGATTGACGCTACAGTCTGGTACCTTCGGCTCGACCTTTTATCTAATGACAGGCACACATGGTTGCCACGTAGCAATAGGCGTATTTTGGTTAATCTGCTTACTTTTTTATTCATACTCGGGCAAGATGGATGCACATGAAAGTGCTATAGATGTTGAAGCGGCAGGTCTATATTGGCATTTTGTCGACATAGTATGGATCATTATTTTCACTGCTGTTTATCTTATTGAATTTATTGGAAAGACCGGTGTAGCTACTCACTAATCAAATTACAATTTTAACAATGACTGAACCATACGACATACCTCTGCCTGAAGTTGATAAAAGTGCAGAGAATGAGAAGTACCACACCTTTGTAAATTTAGCTTTAATCTTGGCTGCTATAACAGGAGTTGAATTAGTGCTCGTTTACTTACCTTTTCATACCGTATTTATATTTAGTACGCTATTGGCACTCTCACTCTTTAAATTTATCGCGGTAGTTGCATGGTTTATGCACCTTATATATGATAAATTATTACTTACTCTTGCCTTTGGAACTGGCATGGCAATTGCCACTGGTACCTACACTGCCTTACTCATTTTATTAAGCAGCGAAGATGTCGACTATGAAGTAATTACTGGTTTAATTATCTATTTTTGAACTTAAAATAAACCTCTAGTCTAAAAACAAGGTCTATTAAAACCCAAATTTTGTATAAATAAAAATTTTATTGAACTCTATTTGAATTGTAAAAATTTTTATTTATAATGCAACTCCACTGGCATACCGAGCCACTTCTGCTCATAACTCTGCTACTATTTGGCTGGCTCTACGCGATCGCTATTGGACCGCTACGCATAGCAATCTATCCTAATGCTCAAATATCACTGACGCGAGCCATTAGTTTTTATTTAGGGCTAATTATTACATACTTAGCTGTTGGTTCTCCACTCGATCAGATTGGCGAACAATTTCTTTTCTCAGCACACATGATTCAACACATGTTACTCATTTATATAACTCCTACACTGTTTTTTGTGGGAATTCCAAATTGGCTAATCGATTGGTTGTTACGACCAGATTCAATACGCCAAATATTTAATCGACTCACTCATCCTGCATGTGGTGGCCTACTCTTTACATTCGTCTATACAGCTTGGCATATACCAGGCCTCTATGAAGCAGCACTACACGACAAAAGAATACATATTTTAGAACATTGGACTATGTTCTGCCTCGGTTGCCTCATGCTATGGCCATTCTTGACGACTTCCTCAAGAGTACCTAAGCGTAGTTATCCATTAAGAATACTAGCTATTTTTTTGTTGATGGTTGGTCAATTGCCAGTGTTTGCATTTCTTACCTTTTCAAATGAAGCACTCTACCCGACCTATGAATGGGCACCAAGAATAATTAACCTAGATCCATTAAATGACCAAATACTAGGTGGGGTTATAATGAAAGTTGTGAATATGGGATTTTCGCTGACAATTCTAGTTTTATCCTTCTATTATTGGGCACGATCAGAAGCTAACGACGATCCAGTTGTAGGCGCTACCTCGTTCAAGCCATGACCTGGGAGATACTTTTTGTCTTTGCTCTACTATTATTTGCAGTAGTGAGTTTTGTGTGGGAGCGAATTTCTGCTGATCTCACAGCAATCACTGTATTCGCGGTCTTACTTTTTATTAGTATGCTCAGTAGCAGCGAGGGTTTACCTTCCTTGCATGTACTATTAGGAGTTTTTAGCAATTCTGCACCGCTTACAATTGCAGGTATGTTTATAGTAAGCTCCGCACTGGAAAGAACAGGCGCTATTGATCAAATTACAGCATACTTAAGGCGTCTAGTTCGTCTACCTTACCGCAGCTTCATTTTCGTTATGGTCATTGGGGTAGCAGCAGCCTCAGCCTTTATTAATAATACACCTGTAGTGATTGTGCTAATGCCAGTCATACTGACTTTATCGCGCGATATGGGGATTGCATCCTCCAAACTACTCATTCCGCTATCCTATGCCTCCATCTTTGGCGGCACTTGTACAATGCTTGGAACCAGCACAAATTTACTAGCTAGCGGAATTTTGCAAGATGCTGGGCATGCACCAATAGGAATGTTTGAACTAGCTGCTGTTGGCTTGCCAATTTTAGTAGTTGGCTGCACCTACCTAGTGTTTTTTGGGCAAAGACTTCTTCCCCAACGCGAAACACTTACATCAATACTTAGTGAGGAAGAACGCAAAGAGTTTATTACTGAGGCCTTCGTTCGCCATAGTTCTGAACTAATCGGTAAAACAGCTATAGAAAGTGGTTTTTTAAACGGACGCGGCATCCGATTGCTTGAAATAGTAAGGCAAGGCGTTGCTGTAGCAGGAAATCCGCGAGATATACCACTTCTAGCTAGTGATCGTCTCGTATTATCCTGCCGCCCTTCAGGAGTTGCTGAGGCTCATTCTATCAAAGGTATAACAATGTATGAGGAACTAACTGATGGTCTCGAAACTATAGCGATGGATGAAGGTGCTATTGTAGAAGGTGTTGTGGCACCAAAAGCTTCTATTACAGGAAAATCTCTCAGTGAAATAAATTTTCGTCAACGCTTTCGTATGGTTATTGTTGCCGTTCACCGTAAAGGAGAGAACCAGCGTGAACTTCTCGGAGAACTACGCCTAAAAGAAGGTGATACACTCCTATTAATGGGCTCTACTGCTGCTATTGATTCACTCTCCAATAGCGATGAAGTCGTCTTGTTGGATAGACCGCGTGTCCCAGCTAAAAGTGTGCGTGCTAAGATGCCCTTAGCCATTGGGACTGTGATTGGTATCGTGATATTAGCATCCCTAAACTTAGTACCTATTGTGGCTGCCGTACTACTGGGGGTTGTACTACTATTACTAACTGGCTGTCTTCGAACTAAAGAAGCCTATGCTTCGATCGAATGGAGTATACTAATAATTATATTTGGGATGCTTGCCCTAGGACACGCCATGAATTCCTCAGGAGCTAGCTTAATAATTGCTGAAAGCCTATCTGATTTGGTTCGTAGTTTTACTCCTACACACCTACAAAATATTATGATGTTACTTATAATTTACGTAATTACATCAAGCTTTACAGAATTCCTCTCCAATAATGCCGCTGTGGCACTCATGGTACCGATCGCTTTGGGTATTGCCGAGACTCTAGGTGTCGATGCTCGACCTTTTGTTATTGGAACTTGTATTGCTGCATCGGCTAGCTTTGCTACACCAATTGGATACCAAACAAATACCTATGTTTATGGTGTGGGAGGTTACAAATTTAAAGATTTTACCAAAGTAGGCCTTCCATTAAACGTACTTTGTTGTTTAGTCACCGTAACAGTTGTTCCATTGTTCTGGGCATTTGAGTAGTCTCTCAGAGCTAACTAAATATAGTACATTCTGGCATCCTCACTGACAATAAGGCTGTCCAATGTATAGGCGCTTACTTTACGCTCTAAGTCACTACTTATCTGCGCCCATACAGCAGCAACACTCACTCCTGAATGCCCCTGTCCCTCACAACTAGGTACTAGTAAGTCAGCTTCCACTGCATTAACAATTTCATCTAGTCGGATACGTTCAGGCGCTCGCGATAAAGCGTAGCCACCCTGCTTACCGCGCTTACTGACTACCAAACCAGCAGTTCGTAATTCATTCAATATTTGAACTAGGTAATTGGCAGGTATCTGCTCAGACTCAGCTAAAGTATCAATATGCGCCATTTTTTCACACTCATAAAAGCGACCCAATTGCGCCAATGCGCGACAGGCATATTCTAGCTTATGAGAAAGTTTCACGCACTAATAATTAGTATTTTGACCCAATAAGTAAACTTATTTCTAGAGCAATTTATAAGAGACTTATAAAATAATATAAATTACTTTAAACCAGTAATTTATATTATTTTAAAAAAAGGATATTTTATGTGACTTTTTAGTGGCTAATTCATTTATTAATACATAATATTCATTATTATGTCAGATAAAGATTTACCCGAAAATTCACCCACTGCCAAAGCGCCTAAAAAGAGCAACAAAGAGATCTACGATTCCTCTAAAATTCAAAAACTTGAAGGACTCGAAGGGGTGCGTAAACGGCCCGATATGTACATTGGAGACACCAACGAACGTGGTCTTCACCACTGTGTTTTTGAAATTGTTGATAATTCTATCGATGAAGCGCTGGCGGGGTATTGTTCACAAATTACAGTAGCAATACACAACGATGGATCCTGTTCTATTGAGGATGATGGACGAGGTATCCCTGTTGACATACACCCTAAGTACAACATCCCAGCTTTAGAACTAGTTATGACAAATTTGCACGCTGGTGGAAAATTTGGTAAAGGAGCCTATCAAGTGTCTGGCGGTCTTCATGGTGTTGGCGCTAAATGCGTGAATGCAGTATCTGAATGGTTCGAAGTGGAAGTTCGGCGAGATAATAAAGTTCATAAAATGGAGTTCTCTCGCGGTATCACTACTCAAAAAATGAAAGTGATTGGGGACACTAAACGCACAGGTACTCGTATTGCTTTCTCTCCAGATCCCCAGATATTTTTGACGACTCGCGAGTTCAAATTTGAATTATTAGGAAAGCGATTGCGCGAACTAGCCTTCCTAAATCCAGGAATTAAAATCATCTTTACAGATGAGCGCGTCAACAAGACTGAAGAATTTATGTTTAAAGATGGTATCGCAGAGTATGTAAAATTCTTAAATTCAAGTAAGAATATTCTACACGAAGAGCCGATTACATTTCATGGAGAATCACCGACTCCTAATCCAGATCTGGATGCTAACATTGTCGTAGATGTATCTTTTCAGTACAATGATAGCTATAGTGATCAAATATACGCGTATGCTAACTCTATTCATAATATTGAGGGAGGCACACATCTATCTGGATTTAGAACGGCTTTAACTCGTGTAATTAATAATTACTCAAAACAAAATAATTTAATCAAAGACAAGGACCCAAATCTATCTGGAGATGATGCTAGAGAAGGATTAACAGCGGTTGTCTCAGTAAAAGTACCAGAGCCACGCTTTGAAGGACAAACGAAGACCAAACTTTCAAATGGAGAAGTCGATGGAATTGTCCAAAAGATAACAGGAGAAGAACTAAAATATTACTTTGAGACCAATCCTCAAATAGCAAAAAAACTCATTGATAAGTGCTTAAACGCAGCTCGGGCTAGAGAAGCAGCACGCAAGGCACGTGAAACTGTGCGCAAGGGAGCTCTCTCATCAGGCGGTCTTCCCGGAAAATTAGCTGACTGCTCCTCAAAGGATCCAGCCATATCTGAGCTGTATATTGTTGAGGGTGATTCTGCAGGCGGTTCAGCAAAGCAAGGGCGTGACCGTGCAACCCAAGCAATTCTACCACTGCGAGGTAAGCTTCTAAATGTGGAGAAAGCTCGTTTGGATAAAGTACTTGGTAATAACGAAATTCGTGCACTTATCACAGCTGTTGGTACCGGTATTGGTGATCACGAAGGTGACGGAGCATTCGACGTTAGCAAGGCGCGCTACCATAAGATTATTCTTATGACAGATGCCGATGTTGATGGCGCTCACATTCGAACATTACTACTTACATTTCTCTATCGTCAAATGAAGGGACTAATTGAAGCAGGTTATGTTTATATCGCACAACCACCGTTATACAAAATTAAGCGAAAACGTCGCGAGCAGTATGTGGATAATGACCCACAACTCAATAGGATCTTATTGGAGTTAGGCACCGAAGATGTTCACCTAGAGCGCTTACGTGATGGTAAAAGTATGACTGGTGAACCTATCGATGAACTAGTTGAAGCACTGTCTAGACTCGAAATGATTGGTCGAGGGGTTACCAGATATGGTTGTGAATTTGCAAGCTACTTGGATCAGCACGATAAAGAGACTTATGCGTTACCTCGTTACATAGTCCGAATACGCACAGGAAATGAAGAGGAGTTTCGTTTTCTTAAAAACGATGATGATCGTATCGACTTCCATAAAGAATTATCCATAGATGATGAAGATATTCAAGGTACAGTAGTGCGAGAAATCCCAAATAAGGATGGAATAAACGTACAGCAACGCATCTCCTTATATGAGATTTTTGAGTCATTAGAAATGACAAAGCTTCTTCGCGAACTTGCAGGTATTGGTATGGATGCTCACAAATTCACAAAGAGTGAAGAATATCGTTACCAACTCATCGAAAACAAAGGAGATCCTAAGAAGGAAAACGTAGTAGAGCTCCATTCGATTATAGAATTAGTCGACAACATTCGCGCTATTGGACGACGCGGTCTTAGCATACAGCGCTACAAAGGATTAGGTGAAATGAATCCGAAACAATTATTCGAAACCACCATGGATCCAAAAACTCGTCGATTACTAAAAGTAGATATTGCTGATGCTGCAGTCGCTGATGGAATTTTTTCGATGCTTATGGGTGAAGATGTACCAAGTCGACGAGCCTTCATTGAAGATAATGCACTTAATGTCTCTCATTTAGATGTTTAAATCTACATTATATTAATAAATCGAATGAACTATGTTAAGAATTACATTTCTCCTGCACCTTAGTTTAAGTTAGCTTTATAACATTTTAACCCAAAAAAAATGGAAAATATTCCCCAAGATCCTAATGGCCCCAACCACATGCGTGCAGAACCTACGTCCATAACGGACATAATGCAGACCGCTTACATTGACTATTCCATGTCGGTAATTGTCAGTCGTGCCTTACCGGATGCACGCGACGGCTTTAAGCCAGTACAACGGCGAATTTTATATGCTATGTTACGAGAGGGTCTTCTGCATAACCGGCCTTTCGATAAATGCGCTGGTGTTGTGGGTGAAGTACTAAAAAATTACCATCCACATGGAGATAGTTCTGTTTATGATACACTTGTACGACTCGCTCAAAATTGGGTTATGCGCTATCCTCTCATTATCCCTCAGGGCAACTTTGGCTCCATTGATGGAGATTCCCCAGCAGCGTATCGTTATACAGAATGTAAGCTTGAACAAATCGCAGAAGACATTCTCAAGGATATAGATGAAGATACTGTCGATTTCGTACCGAATTATAAAGAGAGTACGACGGAGCCATCGGTACTACCTGCGTCTCTCCCAAATCTGTTGATGAATGGCTCTACAGGAATTGCTGTCGGCATGACGACAAATATTCCACCACACAACTTGATAGAAATTATTGATGCCACTACAGCTATCATAAATAATCCAAAAATTGATTTGGATGAACTCATTGGAATTATTCCGGGTCCAGACTTTCCGGGTGGAGGATTCATTCATGGTAAATCTGGCATTGAGAGCTATTTAAAGACTGGTAGAGGTATTGTTCGAACACGAGGAATCGCTGAAGTGGTAGAAGCAAAGGGTAAAGAAGAAATAATTATATCCGCTATTCCGTACAATGTAAATCGTGCCTCATTGGTAATGCGTATAGCTGAACTAATTAAGGACAAAGCAATTGATGGTATTTCAGATCTTCGAGATGAGTCCACGGAGACTACTCGAATAGTAATTGATCTTAAGCGTGGAGCTATACCGCGTGTGATCATCAATCAATTATACAAAAGTACCGCACTAGAAAGCTCTTTTGGCGTCATTTTATTAGCCCTAGATAATAGACGTCCGAAGCAAATGAACATCAAAGAGATGCTCACATGCTACATAGACCATCGTCGCGAAGTCATTTATCGGCGCACGGCATTCCGCCTGCGTAAAGCAGAATCACGTGCTCACATCCTCGAAGGATACAAGCTTGCTCTAGATAATCTCGACGATTTTGTGAAAATCATCCGCGCATCTAGTAACCGCGAAGAAGCAAAACAAGGATTGATGGTAAAATATCCACTTACTGAGGTTCAAACCAATGCAATCTTAGAACTTCGCCTCTATCAACTTACTGGCTTAGAACGCGATAAAATTGAAGAAGAGTACGCACAGCTCATGACTCTCATTACTGAGCTAAAAGATATTTTAGAAAACGAATCACGTTTACTTGAAGTAATAAAAGAAGAGTTACAGGTAATGAAAGACAAGTACGGTAACTCTCGTCGCGCTCAAATAATATCTGTCGATGGGGATATCAGCATGGAAGACCTCATCCCCAATGAAGGATGTATGATTACAGTCACGCATAACGGTTTTATTAAGCGCACCAGTCTAGATGAATATCGTTCACAAAAACGTGGTGGAAAAGGTGTCATTGGGTCCGGTCAGTATGAAGACGATTTTGTAGAGCATCTATTTACTGCATCAACACATGATTATATTATGTGCTTTATGAACACTGGAAGAGTCTATGTAGAAAAGGTCTATCACATTCCTGAAGGCAGTCGTATAGCAAAAGGCAGAGCAATTGCGAACGTACTTGAATTGCAAGAAGGTGAAAAAATAGCAGCAATGATTTGTGTGAAGGACTTCGAAGAATCAGATCAACGAATTGTACTGGCTACTAATAAGGGTGTCACTAAGAAGACTTTACTATCGGACTTCCGAAACTTCCGTAAGGGAGGTATTATTGGAATCAAAATTGATGACGGAGATGCCCTTGTTGGCGCACGACTAACAACAGGCGACGATGATATCATTCTTATCACATCTAATGCTCAATCCATTCGTTTTAGCGAGAAAGACTTACGCAATCAAGGGCGAGCCACGCGAGGCGTACGTGGGATTAAGCTAAAAAGTCAAAATGATAAGGTAGTTAGTATAGAAATTGTTGATCCAAATGCGAAACTTCTAAT
>JAKVCN010000035.1 GCA_022448585.1 Puniceicoccaceae bacterium
CCCACCTTGAACAACCGGATAAAAGTTCAATAATAGTCGATCGATTTGTCTCAAAAATAAGTTTTTTATAATAAATCTAAATATATTTTTCGTGCATAATAAACAAGGCGCTACTGTACACTAAAAAGTAGCTTAATCCATGCGATGGATTAACTTACTAATGCCCATAGACAAAGCAGTCTCAACTCGCTCACTATTTAATTCAAGTATACTAAATAGATCACGTAATTCTACACCTTGATAATTTTTTCCTCCATGTTGTGATTGGACACGTAAAGTTAGACTAACCATCATTTTAGGTACATTATTAATAGATCCTTTCTTGCGAAGAATAGTATCTGCTATAGTATTATTTTTAGAATATGTATGTGCAACTAAGCGCTTTGACCACCCCACGGTAATTAATGGTAAAAGACTATTCGTAGTATCCGATAATTCATAATCCACTAATAAATTAGTAAAATAATTTCTCGTAGCTGATTGTAAATAATCTTGATCGATATTGCGCCAATTAGAACCACTAAAAACAATATCCTCTAAATTAAAAAATGCTGTGCTATTATGATTAGCGACTGCTTGATGATTTGAAAGATTAGATAATTGGACAAATTTACAACCAGAAAGAAATAAAAATACGCTACAGTAAGTAAAAAATTTCATAAAGACAGCATACATAGGTAGTAGGGTTGCACAATTCTTGAACAAACATTAAAGTATATCATATTTGTATAGATTCATTTGACACCACAGGAACGAACGAGCTTAGCAGTATTACTTCTCATAATATTGTTCGCAATACTGGGTCATTTTCTCTTCACAGTTTAGTTAAAGATTTTTTGATAGGCACCAATTCAATTAGTGACATTTCACTTGGGCAGTTAAATCGTATTGGTGGCAACCCTCCAAATCGATTCGATCCGACACCGGCAGAAACATTCAGAAACGGAATACCTATCTTTCGAAATCCACGAGACCAGTCATTAGGAATTTTGCTATCTATAACTAGTGCGCCTACAAAAGGTAATCTTACTTGACCACCATGTGTGTGTCCTGCCAAACAAAGATCAATCGGTAGCGCCTTTACTCCTAATGCATAATCAGGCGAATGGCCAAAAAGAATTCTAAAATCATTGTCAGAAGACTCGTCTAGCCACTGAACTGCAGCACGCTTTGCCCATTCTGGATTTTTAGATTCATATAAACTTAAGCCGTGTAAATGAATACGCCCAGCATGAGTTAGGATCAATTCAGAACGCGAAGAAAGAAGTTTCAATGCTCCCAGCTCTACTTTAGGTATACTGTACAATTCTAGTTCTGTATCTCCAAAAACTCCAAATGTTCCATAAGGGGCATTCGAGTTTCGGATTAGTTGAACTAATTTAGGAAACTCGGATTTAAATGTCGCAGGAGCTATAGTCTGCAAATAATCACCCGTATTAATTATTAAATCCGGATTCAAGGAATCTATAGTTCTAAAAACTTTTTCTTCGTAACTTCCTACAGCACCACATTGTATATCTGAAAGGTGTAGAATTCTTAAAATACTACTAACTTTTGGGGATTCAATAATGATGTGTCTAACCACTAACTTTTGTGGCTCTACGTATGTTATATAATATCGTAAAATGAACAAATCTATAGCTAAAAAAAATAACAAGCATGCACTATATATGTAAACTTTTGCTACACGCCGTGCCAAAAAGCAACAGAGCACAGCAAGAGTTATTAAAGATAATGGTAGATACCATAGATTAAATACATAAGCTTCATGTATAAGCTGAAACTTAGGTGTAAGCATACCAGACGAGAGGTATTGGTAATTACGAAACGATATAAAAGAGATTAGAAAAGCCCAAGCCAGCAAAATGTATAATTTATGAAATCTTGGTCGGAAACGACTACTCGCATACTCCGTCATCCCTAATTGTATTTTTGAAAGCATTTATGAAGATGGTAAGTGTAAAATTAACAAATTAATATTAAATTTAATCGAATCCTAAAAACTCAGAAAAATTAACAAAGACTAAGCTTAAGTAACTAAGCTAATATAGGCTTCTTTGTAACGCTTTAAGGTACCTTGTAATACTGAATCCGGTAATTTTGGTGGAGGTGATGACTTATCCCACTCAAGCTTATCTAAAAAGTCTCTTATGAACTGCTTATCATAAGATTGTTGTGCACCACCGGGCATATAATTATTTATAGGCCAATAGCGCGATGAATCTGGGGTTAATACCTCATCAATTAAGTATAAATCCCCAAGCTCATCTGTGCCAAATTCAAACTTAGTATCTGCTAGAATAAGATTTGCCTTTTCGGAATATTCTACTCCCATCGCATATAATTGCAAACTTACAGCATGCACCTTATTAAATAAGTCCAAACCAATTATCTTAGCTGCTTCCTCACAATCTACTGGCATGTCATGACCAGTTACTACCTTAGTTGTAGGAGTAAATAAAGGAGTCTTTAAACGCGAACTTTCTACTAAATTTTGTGGTAACTTATATTCAAAAAGTTTACCGCTTTGCTCATAGCTTTTCCAGCCAGAACCTGACAAATAACCGCGCACTACAGCTTCAATTGGCAAAGGCTTTAACTTCTTAACGATCATACTTCGGTATTTAAGATCAGGAAAATCTTTAGCTAGCGAATCTATACGATCCGCATGATCATCCACTAAATGGTGGGAAATTATTTGATTTGCTCTCTCAAACCAATATAAACTAATTTGAGTTAAAAGTGCACCCTTTCCGGCAAGTCCTTCATTCATTATAACATCAAATGCTGATATGCGATCGGTAGCGATCATCAGTAATGCATCACCCATGTCGTATATTTCTCGTACTTTTCCAGATGCTACTTTAGGAAAAGGTAAAGTACCTACTGTAAGCATAGCCTCACGCGGTAATTCGAATGGAAAATCAATAAGATGCATAAGTTGTGGATAGTCCTTAGAGGGTTTGGCGCAATCGGTTTCTTAATAAGTACCAATAATTTGTCATAACTACCGAAAAAAGACTTGCACGCTATGGCGCTCAACATACTTTCAGCCCAATTCCTAATAGTTGTCCCGTTCGTCTAGCCAGGTCTAGGACACCGGGTTTTCATCCCGGCAACAGGGGTTCGAATCCCCTACGGGATGCCATTTTTAAGCATTTTCATCAAGACCATTAGTACGAGTGTCAGCTATTTATATTTTAATTATTTGTTGAATATAAGTACATGTAAAATTGTCTATCTAGTTAGGGTTCAATTTTAGGACTTTATAAAATACAGTTATTGATTATAAGCGAAGTATCACAAATCCTAAGTACCAACATGACTAATCAATTTTCTGGCGTCTTTACAGCTCTAGCAACACCCATGAATAAGGGACATGTTTCCTACGAAGGCCTCGAAGCTTTAGTGGAACATCAATTAAATGGTGGCATTAATGGGTTGGTTGCAGTTGGTACCACAGGTGAATCTCCTACACTCAATAACGACGAACATATAGCCGTAGTAAAAGCCACAGTTGATTTGGTGAATGGTAAAGTTCCAGTAGTTGCTGGAACTGGATCTAATTCTACCGATGAGGCTATCAAACTAACACAAATGGCTGATGCTGCTGGAGCTGATGCAATTCTCGTGGTAGCGCCATATTACAATAAGCCTAACCAAGAAGGATTATTCCACCACTTTAGTCATATCGCATCCGTTACTAATAAGCCCATAATATTGTATTCCATACCATCAAGGTGTGGCATTGAAATTAGTGTTGATGTGGCGGCAAGACTATATGAAAAACATCCTCATGTTTGCTGTATGAAGGCTGCAGAAGGTTCTTGTGATAAAGTAGTTGATTATGTGCGTAAACTAGGTCCTGAATTTGCAGTAATGAGCGGAGACGATGGATTGACGCTGCCATTCATGTCCGTAGGAGCAAGAGGAGTAATTAGCGTTGCATCCAACCTATTGGTTACTCCTCTAGTGAGAATGGTAGAAGCTGCACAGGCAAACGAATATCCTACTGCACAAGAAATATTCTTAAAGTTTTATCCATTTTTTAAAGTCATATTTAGCGAACCAAATCCAGTTCCTATAAAGTATATACTCAAATCAGCTGGTATAATATTGGACGATTCTGTTCGATCTCCACTTTGCCCTCTCCATGAAAATACATGCACACAAATAAATGCTTTGCTCGAAGAGCTTAATTTAATTAATCAATAAAAACACAACTATGTCTTTAAAAATTCTTCTCATTGGTTCGCGTGGACGAATGGGCCAAGCGATTCAAGAAATTGCTGATAAAAATGATTCAACTATCATTGCTGCATGCGATGCGGGTGATGATCCTAGTATACATATCAGCGCATGCGATGTTGTCATAGATTTTAGTTTTCACGAAGTAACTTTTGGTATCGCCGAACTAGCAGTAGCAAATAGTCGGCCGCTAATAATAGGTACAACTGGACACAGCAAAAAAGAACGTCTTTCCATTCTAGAAAAGACCACCCGCAAAATACCATTAGTTTGGGCAGGTAATTACTCAATAGGTGTTAATACGCTTAATTACTTAACCCGCAAAGCTGCTGCCATATTGGGAGAGTCCTATGAACCTGAAGTTCTTGAAATGCACCACCATCATAAAAAAGATGCACCGAGCGGAACTGCAGAACGCTTAATTGATATTTTACGCACAGAATATTCAATCAAGGAAGATGATGTTGTTCACGGACGCGAGGGGTATGTTGGAGCACGCTTATTTAATGAGATAGGTGTACACTCACTACGGGGCGGAGATATTGTTGGCGAGCATACTGTTTATTTTTGTGGAACAGGAGAACGTATTGAACTTACTCATCGCGCTACCGATAGAAGAATTTTCGCAAAGGGGGCAATTCGTGCGGCACATTGGGCAGTCGACAAAAAATATGGATTATATAATATGGAGGATGTCCTCGGTTTAAGCAACTAATAGATGATTGTTAAAATAATTGGAACTATTCTCGAGCAGTCGCCCTTAACAGTAGTAATAGAGACTGGAGGCTTAGGTTACGAAGTAAATATCCCTTTAAGTACTGCCGAAAAATTACCTAATGTAGGGAATGAATGTAGTTTATTTATTCATGCTGTTTACCGAGAAGATAGTGCAGTATTATATGGATTTATATCTAGAAGCGATCGTGATTTCTTCCAATTACTAGTTGAAAAAGTTTCCGGCATAGGCCCTAAAATCGGTATTAGTATATTAAGTAGAATGTCAGTTGAACTACTTCAAAATGCAATCATATGCTCGGACATTTCACTCTTATCGAAATGTCCTGGTATCGGTAAGAAGACTGCAGAAAGATTAGTCGTTGAGCTAAAAGATAAAATTGGTTATCAGGATGCAAATTACATTCAATCGAATGATTCAGCTGCAGCTACACCGCTATCTGATCGAAACTATAGTAATTTTAAAGATGCAGTTTCTAGCCTGATAGCTCTTGGTTACAAACCCGCTGATTCGGATAAGCTTATCCGCCGTGCTTTAGAAGAACTTTCAGCTGATGCAAGTACTGAAGAAATAATTCGTATGGCACTTAGGTGACTAGATGAATTAAAATAATTCATCATGAGATTCACTTAATTCTGACCACTATACATGTTCGCTCTAATCTCCTTGAATGGAGAACTTGTATTGATTCTACCGAAAGGCCTAACATTGGTTCGAAATACTGAAATATTTGAAACATCATTAAAATGACTGTGTGTAATATTGCTTCTATAATCATCAACTCTGTTCCATTGGGACTCCAGAGATGTTTGCCGTAATCTTAGTGAAGATAGATTCATAACTCTCATATTGTCATCTTTAGATAACAATAACCGATCTGGTTTATTCATCTGAGAGGAGAAAATAGCGGGCAATGAATCCACTTTATACTGCGCATCAACTGTACTAAATTCTATCCACTTTTTTTGAGATATATTATTAGAAAGAACTATGTCACTGTCATTAAAAGGAGAAATCAATATACTTGATAAAAATAGACCTATACATACCAATGGAACGATACATATAGAGGATATAAGCCATATAGCAGCGCCAAAACGTGGCTTGTATACTAAATCTCTTGGTTGAAGTGCCTTTGGATCCAGCACCATTTCCATTGCAGTATTTAAATTTCTTGCTGTTGAAAATTCGCGTGCTCTATCAGGATTTTCATCGATTACCTTTAATAATTGAACCTCTTGGAAGGAAGAAATCTCACCATCGAGATACAAATTTATTAATTCACTGAATTTTTGGTCATTCATGAAAAATCATCACCCATAAGATTACGTAAAGATTCACGAGCACGGGCAATACGGCTTTTCACAGTGCCAATATTAATGCCCAATTCCTCAGCAATAGAGTCATAACTAAGGTTATCAGCATTACGCATTATTAGTATTTCTCGATGCTTTGGGTGTAATACATCCATGCAAGCACTAACCCTATCTACAAACTCCTGTGTGACTGCGGCTTGCGCTGGAGATTCAGAACTTGATGGGAGTATATTTTCTAAAGTTACATCCGATGAATCAGAAATCGGTTCATCTAGAGAAAGTGACTGACCACGCTTACGCCGAAACCAATACCAGTAGCGATTGTGAGCTAGATTGGTTGCAATCTGGTATAACCATGTGGAAAAAGCCGCATCACCACGAAATTTATCAAGTCCACGATGAGCACGAATGAATGCATCTTGTGTCACTTCTTCTGCATCCTGCTTATTCTTTAATAAACTATAAACACGAGTAAAGATTCGGTCCCAGTAGCGCGTAACCATGTCCTCATAAGCTGAAGTATCACCTTGCCTAATTCTCTCAATTAATGACGCGTCAATTTGCGCAGAATTTAGCCTTACAGTCATTTTGTATACCTAATAATATTTATTAGAGCATGATCTTAATAAAATGTTCAAAATAAAAGATAAATTAAAGTATCTACTATTCACATAGTAATAGAATCAACCCATATTAAATAAGGTACTAAAGCTAATGTACTACCAATTTTAATTGGTAGGTCGTCGGGGACTCGAACCCCGAACCAATTGATTAAAAGTCAACTGCTCTACCGATTGAGCTAACGACCCCTATTTAAAATGCGGATGGAAATCGTATGAACAGAAATTGTCAAGTTATTGAAATAATTAATGTCAAGTATACGATAAACAGTTCTAGCTAAACATACACTAACCGAGCACACTGATCGCAAAAATGCGGTTCGCCGACCTCACGAGCGCTACGAGCAACCTCATTAGAAACTCGTAGATGACAACCCTCACACTTTTGATTAACTATAGGAACTACGTAAGGTGGTCGCTTAGTCAATTTCCTAATCCGCTCATAATGGTTAAGAAAAACTTCATTAACACCGTCGCGAGCTTCAAAGCATTCTTGTTTTGCTTTATCAAGTGAATCCTGTAAAACATTTTCGCGCTCTAAATGAACATCCATCAAACGCTTTAGATCGAAAATTCTAGATTCTATAATAGCTTTATCATCTTCAAATTTTTCATGCTCTAGATCAATATCAATCATAAGTTTGATCTCAGCTTCTTCTAAGGAAGAAACGTTCATCTCCAACTGTTCAATTTGTTGAGTTAAGGCACGATATTCGTCATTCTTTTTAACTTCTAACTGTTGGGTGCGAAAACGATTAATTGAAGCTTCTTGGTCTTTAACTTTAGCATCTAGTTCGGCGCGACTTAGCTCTTTTTCTATTAGTGACTTTTTAGCACCTTCTATATTAACTTCTTCTGCACTTATCTTCTCCTTTAGACTTGAAAGCTCATTTGGTATGCGCTGAAGATCTTGTTCAATCTTCAGAAGATGAACATCACGACTTTGCACTTTAAGTAGCTTTTCGATTTGCGGGTCGAGCATGATTGAAGTACCACTTACCTCTGCTAATAGATCAACCTTAAAGCAAAAAAAGAAATGAATAATTCAGATATACAAGACTGCATCGACGATGCAACTTATGACTTTACCCTTGGTGAATCAAATACTGCAATAAGTAAGCTAAATAAAATTACACAATTACATCCAGAAAGCTTTTCAGCGTGGCTAGCCCTTGCGGAAGTACTGTTCTCCCAGGAGCAGTACCAATTATCACTACAAGCAGCAGAAAATGCCTTAGCACTTAATCCTAAAGATATACATATTAATACTAGTTTATCTCGTATATGGGTTGCTCGAGGTAACAAAGAAAAAGCTGAACACTACAATGCTCAAGTCAGAATGCTTAGCTGGAAAAATGAATTGAATAATTCAACAGAGAAGGAGACACTTTAACTACAAAAAAAAGCGCTTACACCAAGATAAACTATTAAAAACAAGTATGGAAGACGTCACCTATACACTTGAATTTGAAAAACCATTACGTGAACTCGAAAAGCAGTTGTCCACGTTGCACAAGGTATCACAAGAATCCAAAGTTGATGTGAGTAATGAAATATTAGCTATCGAGAAAAAGATTGAAGCTATGAAAGTAGATATCTACTCAAACATTACAGCTTGGCAACGTGTTCAACTTTCTCGTCATCCTAAGCGCCCCTACTCCGTTGACTATATAGAGCGTATTTTTACTGGCTTCGAAGAATTGCACGGTGATCGCAGGTTTAGAGATGATGCTGCTATTGTAGGTGGACCAGCTTTCTTAGAAGGGCAATCCGTGATGATAATAGGCCAACAAAAAGGACGTAATACGAAAGATAACCTAAAACGTAACTTTGGATGCCCTCACCCAGAAGGTTACCGTAAGGCAATGCGTCTTATGGAAATGGCAGAGAAATTTAAAATGCCTATCATTACTTTTATTGATACTCCCGGCGCCTACCCTGGCATCGGAGCTGAAGAAAGACATGTAGCAGAAGCAATTGCTGTTAACATTCGCGATATGAGTGTATTGAAAGTACCAATCATCACTATAGTTATTGGTGAGGGAGGCTCTGGTGGAGCACTAGGTATGGCAGTCGCAGACGAAGTACTGATTCTAGAGAATGGATACTATTCTGTAATTTCTCCAGAAGGCTGCGCAGCGATATTATGGAAAGATCGTGCTGCTGCTCCTTTAGCAGCAGATGCTCTACGATTTAGCCCAGATCACCTCTTGAAATTTGGTGTAGTCGATCAGATAATTGCTGAACCTGTTGGTGGAGCACAACGTGATTACGATAGTATCTCTACAACAATAAAGGCTGCTATAATTAAGTCTCTAAGTAAACTCGCAAAAATAGAACCACAGCAATTATTGGAAATGCGCTATGCTCGATTTAGAAAGCTTGGAGTATTCGCTGACAATTGATTTTTAAGCAAGGATCGATGTTTTATTTAGAAATAGTACCTGCGCGCAATTAAAGAGAAATTCGCAGACCATCATATGCCAAGCGTACGTTTTTGGGTAATTTCGATTCAGTCCTATCATGATCTACCTTATAGGTCATATGTGTAATGTAAGTCATTTGGTTTTTCATTTCACTCGCAGTAATTACTGCTTCTGGTAAGCTCATATGCGTAGGATGTGGTTCTGGACGTAAGCCATCAAGTACCACTAAACTAGCTCCTTTAGCCATCTCACGAGCGGGTCTACTAACCAGTTTGCAATCAGTAAAATATGCTAACTTCTTACCCGAACTAATCTCTGTGAAAACAAGTCCAAGTACCTGCATAGTGCCATGAGGTAAATAAAAAGAATCAATATATCCTCCAGGCAAATTTAGGCGTGCAGGCATTTCTCTAATAGAAAAAGCCGGATATCCTCGAATTTTAGCCTTATCTTGGATCGCATATGGAAAAATTTCTTTAATTCTCTTAATACCATCAATACTAGAAAATACAGGTAGAGCCTCTCCATTTACGGAATCACAAAAACGGCGCAGATCGTCCATTCCCATGATATGGTCTGCATGTGAATGCGTTAAAATAAAAGTATCAACTTTGCGAATATTATTATCAATACACTGTAATCTAAATTCAGGCGCAGCATCCACTTGTATGTGATGACCATCCATTTCTACATGAACAGAGCAGCGAGATCTCCAATTTTTTTTATTATTCAAGTCACATCCTCCCTCAGGATGAGCAATCATAGGTACTCCTTGAGAAGTTCCAGTGCCTAAAAAAATAATCTCCATAAAAAATTAAGATAATTTAGATTAAATACTAAGGAAATTGAAATAACTCAGTTAATTATAAACATGTAATGTTAAACGAAGTGAGGTTAACTAAAAACCTATATCAACATACACTGCCCTGTGATCACTACCTTGAATCGCGGAATAGGAATCAACGATATGCCCAGTGCCTACATCAGCAAATGAATCAAATAAGGTCGATATGAAAAAGCCATCTACTGTAGAATAATTAGCCTCTTTTTCGTAAAAATAAGTCCATAGTTCTCCACGACTGTCACTCGAGTATAAAAACTCTGAAATATTTGTATTTCCCTTGCTTTCAAAGCGACGAAAGCTGCTACTACCAGGGTGATCATTAAAATCACCAGCAATAATAAATAGACCTTCTTTCGATTCGGATATGCGCTCAAGGATTCGATCCCTGCAAGCTTCTGCCTCTCGAACTCGTCGTAATTCTGACTTAGGATCTATCTTAGTGGAAGACAATTTACTTTTAAGATGCACAACAAACAAGCGAAATTTATTTAAGCCAGATGGATGATCAAAAACAACTTCTAACAGACCACGACGAACAAATAGTCGTTCATCATAATACTTAAAATTAAGATCGGAGTGCTTATGAACTTCAATTGGTTCAATTTTACTTAAAATTCCTAGATGTCTTAAATCATCCTCACCTTTCATATGAACTAAATATGGATAATATAAACCATCTAACTTTAAGTCACTGCGTAACTCTTCAAGATATGAAATATCCCCTAGCTCTTGAAGGGCTATAATGTCCGCTGAAACTTCTTTAATTATAGCACGTACTATCCGCTTTTCATGCTCAGGCTTTGGATATTGCTGACGCCAAAACCCTTCAATAAGGCGATCCTTGGAGAGGTAATTTTTTAAATTATAAGTAGCTAATCGTACTGTTTCATTACCGAACAAACAAACATTGAGTGTAAATGTAACGAAAACTAGTAATAATTTCACAATCAGACTAAAACTACATAAAATATAATATAACTATTTACCTAATGCATGGCTGCTTCACGCTCAATAAGAGTAGGATGCGAATAGTAAAATGAGCTATAAAGTGGGTGTGGCGTTAAATTACTTAGATTCTCTGTGTGTAATTGACGCAGGGCCGATATTAATGGCTGAGAATCCCCCATTGCTTGATTTGCAAAAGCATCTGCTTGATACTCATGTCGACGCGATATAGCACTACCCAATGGGCTAATCCAATAACTAATTAAACCACCTATGGTTAGAAATAATAAGAAAATAGGTAATATCAGTTGCTCACTAGTTAATCCAGTAAAGTAAAATGAATGAGCTAATTGAGATGATGTTGAAAGCCATCCTAGGAGTGCAAATAGTAAAAACGACAATACTCCAGATATTAGTAGCATTCTAGGTATATGCCCTAATTTATAATGACCAATCTCGTGAGCTAGTACGGCTTCAATTTGACTATCGCTCATTTGCTCAATTAAGGTATCATATAGTACTATACGCCTGAAGCTTCCAAACCCTGCAAAAAAAGCATTGGAGTGACCAGAGCGCTTACTCCCATCCATTACTAATATTGATTTAGTCTTAAATCCAGTCCGCTCAGAAAGTGCAAATAATCGCTTTTTTAGATTTCCTTCTTCAATTGGCTCTAATTTGTTAAATAAAGGCATAATAAACATTGGATAAACCACGACCATAGCCAACTGAAATAAATAGATAATCGCAAAGCCGTAAATCCACCAAGCGCTTCCAGTTAGTCGTACACAATAAAGTAAAAGTGCGACTATAGGCACTCCCAAAAAAAGAGCAATAATGCTACCTTTAAACTTATCGGATAACCACAGTTTAGGAGAGCTTTTATTGAAACCATAACGCTCCTCGATACGAAATGTACTCCACCAATCAAATGGAAAACTCGGTAATCCAAGTAGAAAAAGGATTAAACAAAAAACGAGCGATTGTGCCCAAACACCGTATCCAATATTTTCGCTAAAAAAATTAAATAAAATAGGTAATACGCCTCCTAAAATAAGAGCTCCGAGAACGAGCGTATCATAAAATCCTTGAACAATGCTGAAGCGTGATTTCGCAATAGTATAATCGACAGACTTAAGATAACTTGCGGGTTCGACAAAGTCACTAAAGCAATCAGGAATTTTTGAAGAATGGTCACGTATGTAGCGTAAATTGGCCATCTCAAGTAAGGTACTTACGATAACCTTAAGCAGGAGCAAAAAAATAAATACGAGGATAAACCAATTCATTATCAAAGTACGTTTAAAAAAAGATAAATAGCCAAGCAGAGACTTATGGGTCAGTTAGATTTAAAGAAATCTTACTTAAAAGTGTAGTTATGATATCTGCTTAATAATCTCAACTATTGGCAGAAACAAAGCGATTACAATGAAACCGACTACTACTGCAAGAAACACAATCATTACTGGTTCAATTATCGAGGTAATCCCTGCAACAGCGTTGTCAACATCCTCATCATAATTATCAGCTATTCGATTTAACATCTCAGGTAGTTCACCTGTCTCTTCACCAACATCAACCATGCTTGTTACCATGCTCGGAAAGACAGACTCACGCTCCATTGGTGCAGATAATGATTCACCATCACGAACACTATTATGAACTCGGTTAAGCGCATTGGAGTAAAAGAAATTACCTGTAATATCTTTAGTAATCATAATAGATTGTAGGATTGGCACTCCACTAGAAAGAAGAGTACCAAAAGTACGAGTGATGCGCGCAATGTTTACCTTGCGTACAAGGTCGCCGACTTTGGGAATATTTAATGCAATCCAATTTGAAATTTTAGCTCCAAACTTTGTCTTGAGTATATACTTTCCACCGACAACAAAAACTAAAAACCCAACTATTGTTGCTATAAAATTACCACTAATAAAGTTACTAATATTAATGACCAACTGCGTAGGTCCTGGTAACGCAGCACCTGATAGCATATCTTCAAAAATAGACTGAAACTTCGGCACAACCACTATCATTAATAGTACCACAATCGCGATCGCTACAGAAACCACAACTATCGGATAAACCATAGCTGACTTTACTTTCTTTTTGGTACGCTGAGCTTTTTCCATAAATCCAGCTAAGCGGCTTAAAACTACGTCTAAAACGCCACCCGCTTCACCAGCACGGACCATATTAATGAACAATTTTTCAAAGATTTTAGGATGCTGTGCCAGAGCATCCGAAAAACTACCACCTGATTTCACATACTCAGCAATTTGTTCCAATACTGCCTTGAATCGAGTATTTTTCTCCTGACGTATCATGACCTCTAAGGATCGTAGTAAAGGCAAACCTGCTTGAATCAGAGTAGCCGTCTGCCGAGTAAAAATAGTTAAGTTTTCTTGCTTTATGACTTTACCAAATGCTAGCCTTGATTTCGTGTTTGTTTTTACTGAATCTGCATTCATCTTTTTCTTTGGACTTGCTGAAGACTCATCTAATTGAACAACTTTTATTGGCATAAGGCCCATGGAACTCAACTTAGTGTTAGCCTCAGAATCACTAGAAGCTAGTATGGTTCCGCTTTTTTGTTTACCATTCAAATCGAAGGCTGAATATGAATATTTTGACATAAGTAGTATAATTAAGTGTATTTAAGTACTTCTTCAATCGTAGATTTACCATCAAAAATAGCACGCAAGCCATCGTTTCGTAAACTCCGCATTCCTAGCTCTAACGCTTTCTGGCGAATAGCTAGAGTAGGTGATCGTTGATTAATTAGTTCCCGAATTGAATCGGATACTACAATCATTTCAAATAAACCAACTCGCCCACGATAACCGGTATTACTGCATTTTGAGCAACCTTCTCCATAATAGAAGTCTTTATCTGCAATTTCTAAAGGATCGACATCCAACATGTCTATTAACTCTTGACTTGGTTCGTATGCACTACGGCAGTTAGGACAAATTCTACGAACAAGGCGCTGGGCCAAGATTGCTTCTAATGAAGCAGAAATTAGAAAAGGCTCTAAACCCATATCCACTAAACGTGTAACAGCACCAGGTGCATCATTAGTATGAAGTGTACTTAGAACGACGTGTCCAGTAAGAGAGGCTTGAACAGCAATTTGAGCAGTTTCTAGATCGCGTATTTCACCCACCATAATTTTATCTGGATCCTGACGCAGAAAAGCACGTAGACTTCTAGCGAAATCAAGGCCTACTTGATGATTAACAGCAACTTGCATTATCCCATCTATTTCATACTCCACTGGATCCTCAGCAGTTAATATTTTTGTTTCTACTGTATTAACTTCACGCAAAGCACTGTAAAGTGTGGTAGTCTTACCCGATCCAGTTGGACCAGTAACTATGAAAATACCATTGGGGCGATTTACTAATTCACGTATGGTAGAAAGTATGTCATTAGGTAAACTCAGTGCTTCTAAATCTAAATTAACTACAGACTTATCTAAAACTCGTAATACTACACTTTCGCCAAATTGAGTTGGTAGTGTAGAAACACGTAAATCAACAGGTCTGCCCGCAATAGTCATCTTGATTCGACCATCTTGTGGCACACGCGACTCAGAAATATTCATATTGGATAGAACTTTTATACGAGAAATAACTGGTACAGCTAGATTTTTTGGAGGAGGAGCCATCTCATAGAGTGCACCATCTATCCTGTATCGAATTCGAAACTGGTCTTCGAAAGGTTCGAAATGAACATCAGAAGCTTTGTCTTTAATTGCTTGCTGCATAACTAAATTAACAAAACGAATTATTGGAGTCTGGTTAGCAACATCCGCTAAATTTTCGTCTGATAGTTCCTCATCATTTTCAGAGAACGCCTCTCCTAATCCACCTAATATCTCATCAATAGATGTATTTTCTTCTCCGTAAGTATCTAGTATTAATGTATCAACAATAAGTGGATCACACACAACAATGGTAATATCTTTATTTAAAGAAAAGGTAAGGTCATCCACAATACTTTGATTGAATGGATCTTTTGCGAGTAACTTTAACGATGTTCCCTCCACTGCATACGGTACTACAGCGTACATGCGTGCAATATCAGCACTTACAATCGAATTAGCAGGTTCGACTACACTAATATTCTTATCATCAACAAATTGATAACCCAAATAATCTGCAATTGACGATAGCAACTTAGATCGCTCAATAAGATCTGCATCAATCACTGCATTAGCTAATGATTTACCAGTCTTAAGATGAGAATTATCCAATTCATCAAGCACATTAACATCCAGCAAACTTGCTGATTTAATTATATCATAAATGGTGGAGTTGTGATCTTCGAACATAAAGGAATTGGGCAACTATGATAATTTGTATTGCTATAATTTAGCTCCTGCAGCTATCAGCTTTTCCTTCATAGCATCAGGTAATTGGGCTTTTGATAATGCCTCTTCAGCTGAAATTAATTGATCGCTGTAAAGTTTCATTAAATAATTATCTAAACCAATCATTCCAAATCTTGCGCCTGTTTGAATATCAGATCCAATACGGAAAGTCTTATTCTCACGAATAAGTTGAGAAATAGATGTGGTTGTGACCATAATTTCGAAAGCAGCAACACGTCCTCCGCTAACTTTCTTACACAGAACCTGTGAGATGACTGCTACAATTGATGACGCTAATTGTATCCTTATCTGATCTTTCATGTTAGATGGAAACGCATCAATAATTCGGTCAACTGTGCGCGCCGATCCAGTTGTGTGCAGTGTTCCTAGGACTAAATGACCAGTTTCTGCAGCACCTACTGCTGCTTCAATCGTCTCTAAATCACGCATTTCTCCCACTAAAATAACATCTGGATCTTGGCGCAGCGCAGCTCGTACGGCGTCGGCAAAAGAAGGAACGTCTACTCCAACCTCACGCTGAGTAAGAATACAGTTTTTGTGCGGGTGATAGTACTCAATCGGATCTTCAATAGTTATTATATGCCCATCGCTGTGAGTATTAATCCAATCAATCATTGAAGCTAATGTAGTCGATTTACCAGAGCCAGTAGGACCCGTTACCAATATTAAACCACGTGGGCGGCTGATAAGTTCTTTAACCGTTTCGGGAAGACCTAATTCTTCAAAAGAAAGAATTTCACTAGGAATTTGGCGTAAAACCATACCATAGGCCCCTTTTGCACGCAAAACACTCACACGAAAGCGAGCACAATCCATGAACGAGAAACCGAAGTCTATGCCTCCTGATTCTTTTAGTCGATCTTGATTAGTGGGAGAAGTTATTGAACGCATCAACTCTTCAGTAACTTCAGGAGTTAAAGGATCACCATCTACAGCATAAATGCTTCCATCTACTCGCAAAGCTGGAGATTGACCAACTTGAATGTGAAGGTCGGAAGCTCCTTGCTTTACCACCATATCTAATAACTCGTTAATATCATACTTCATATTATTTTTATTATTAACTGAATAATAGCCGTTACAATAACCAGTTTAAAGTGGATCCGATACAGTTGCGTGTAAGACCTCCTCACATGTAGTAACACCTGCTAAAATCTTACGAGTACCATCTTCTCGCATTGTACGCATTCCCATCTCTCTGGACTTATTTCGAATAGAGACAAGACTGGCTTCTTCGTAAACCATCTGCTGCAATTCTTCTGACATAGTAAACATTTCAAAAATACCAACACGTCCACGAAACCCTGTAGAATTACATTTTGCACATCCATTACCCTGCATAAAGTTTGCGTCATTGACCTGATCTGGACGAACACCTAACGATTTAAGCAGTTTTTCATCAGGTTCGTGAGGTACTTTGCATGCAGGACAAATTCGCCGGACTAAGCGCTGAGCTAAAACCGCCCTTAAAGATGCAGATACCAAAAATGGCTTGATTCCGATATCAATCAAACGACTGACCGCGCTAGGTGCATCATTTGTATGTAAGGTACTAAATACCATATGACCGGTAAGGGATGCATTGACCGCTATTTCAGCAGTTTCACGATCGCGAATCTCTCCTACCATAATAATATTAGGTGCTTGTCGTAACATAGAGCGCAAAGCTGCCGAGAATGTCATTCCTATGTCGCGCCTTACCTGAACCTGATTGATGCCAACCATTTCATATTCTACGGGATCTTCCACTGTAATAATTTTACGATCGGGATGATTAATGTGGTTAAGTGCAGAATACAGTGTTGTCGATTTTCCTGATCCAGTAGGACCTGTTACTAGAAAAATACCATCTGGCATTGCAATGATGCGCTCAAAAGTGGCTTGATCATCGCTAAAAAAGCCGAGTTGCGGCAGGCCAAGATTTAAGCCCTCTTTGTCGAGAATACGCATGACAATACTTTCACCAAATGCGGTAGGTAAAGTAGACACGCGCAAGTCAATGGCCTTCGCTCCAACTGTAATATTTATACGTCCGTCTTGTGGCACACGCTTTTCAGCGATACTAACATCTGACATAAGCTTGATCCTAGAGACGATTGATGGTTGTAAGCGCTTCGGTGGATTTTCGACTTCATGCAAAACTCCATCAATACGGTATCGTATTCGAAAACGCTTCTCGAGTGGCTCCATGTGTATGTCCGAGGCACGACGCTTTAAGGCTTCAGATATAACCATGTGCACAAAACGAATGATTGGTGCCTCTTCCTCCGAAGTGTCCTCATCTCCACCATTGGGCAAAATTAATGCCTCCGAATCGTTAACCTGCATATCTGAAAAAATATCATCGACTTCGCTAGCACCAATCTGAGCGCTATCATAATACTGGTGAATAGAATTTAAAATAGCTGACTCTGGAGCTACCCGACAAATGATGGAGCGTTTTAAGACATGACTAATAGTGTCGATAGAATCTATGTCCAATGGATCACAAACAGCTATTTGGATCTCCGTTTCATCTACTTCTAATGGAAAAACTTTATACTTAGAAGCCAAATCATGGCTAAGTACTTCAAGTGCTTCGTTCGAGGCACGTACTTCAGACAGATCAACGACATCCATTCCAAACTCATCGGCCAATAACTTAGACACCTGCATTGGAGAAGTGCCTAATGCATCAATTAATTCCTCGAGCTTTGTTTGGGTGTGACTCTTACCGCTATCAGCAACAAAATCCTTTAATTTAGATCGTATATCATTACTAGCAGAATCATTAATAACGCCCTTGTCTACAAGGAGTTGAAGTACAAAGTCATCGGTTGTATTCACGTTATTATAGAGCTAAATGTAAAAGCAGTGATTAACGGCTTACGCTCATAAGAAATTCGGCGTTCGTGGTCGTCTTTTTGATACGTTGAATTAGCATTTCCATAGCGTCAGTAGATGGCAAGCCCTTCATTGCCCTACGCAGAGAATAAATTTTGAGCATTTCATCTGGGTGATAAAGTAATTCTTCTTTTCTAGTTCCACTCTTATCCATACTTAAGGCTGGAAAAATACGTTTGTCAGAGAGCCCACGGTCGAGGTGTAGTTCCATATTTCCAGTACCTTTAAATTCTTCAAAGATTACTTCATCCATTTTACTACCTGTTTCGACTAAAGCTGTGCCTAAAATAGTTAAGCTTCCTGAGCCTTCTATATTTCTAGCTGATCCAAAGAAACGCTTTGGCTTTTGAAGCGCATTAGCCTCAACACCACCTGACAATATTTTACCGCTACTTGGCATCATAGTGTTATATGCTCTGGCTAATCGGGTAATTGAATCCAGTAAAATGACTACATCTTGACCGACCTCTACCATACGTCGTGCTTTTTCAATAACCATTTCTGCTGCATGCACATGACTTTCGGCTGACTCATCAAAAGTAGAACTAATAACTTCTCCATGCACTTGTCGCCTAAAGTCAGTAACCTCTTCCGGACGCTCATCAATAAGTAAAATAATCAAATGAGCTTTGGGGTAGTTCATCTGAATAGCATTTGCTATACCCTGAAGTAAAACCGTTTTACCAGTTCGTGGAGGTGCTACAATTAAGCCTCGCTGACCAAAGCCAACTGGAGTTATGCAATCCACTACACGCATCGAGAGATTGTCCCACTCTGAATCACTACTAGTTTCCATCAAAATCCGTTCAGTTGGATAATATGGAACTCCTTCAGTAAATGGTATAATTTCTCTTAATTTTTCTGGATCTAAACTCATGACAGAAATAACCTTTACAACAAAAGGGCAGGATTCGCCCTCACGATGTGGATGTAATTGAGCTTTTACAATATGGCCTGCCAATAAGCCTAAATGATCAATAAATGCTTGTGGAACATAAGCGCATAGGGCGGTAGTACGATAACTGTCTCGCTGGTATACAAGTAAAGCACCTTCACCATCTTCGAGTATGTCCAAGACACCAGTAGTTATAATAGCAGAATTTTTATTCACTGCTTCTGATATTAAGGCATTAATTAACTGATCTCTATTCGGAGCATTAGATATCTCTATCTCTAGGCTATCTACCTCCTCGCGCAATTCAGTGATTGAAAAATCATAAATTCTATTAAAGTCCAAAGCATCTTTATTAACATCAACCTTCAACCCTTCGGCTAGATCTTCAATTTGCGATATTGTAGCAATCGACTCATCACTTGGTAAATTCCCTAAGTCAATAGGAGAAACTTCATCACGAATAATCTTCTTTTTTTTCTGCCAATGACCCTTGTTTCTTGAACCTTTAGTTTTATTAAATCGCTGGTTTCCCCTTCCTCGTTGCTGCCTTACATTGCGCCTTTCCTTGGGTGCAGTTGATAAGGTATCTGCAGAATCACCGTCCACTTTTGGTTGGCTATTACCAGACTGATCTTGAGTCACTAAATTACTCTCCTCTTGTCCACGATTTTTAATTGCGGCATTTTGTTTAGGATCTGGCGAGCCTTGTACTGCATCAACATTTTTTACAGTAAGCTTCTTCTCTTCCGAATAATTAACATCACTCGTCTCGACCGAATCATTATTTTTTTCAATACTCATGGGTGTATAATAAACTAATTCATATAATACAAATTGTTAGGGTAATTACTTAGGCACTATAGGACTAATTTAGGTATCAAAAATTTTAAATAAATGAATAACTTGTTTTTTAAGAAAAGCTAAGCTCCCAGAATTGTATATAATAAAGTCAGCGGCAAGTGCCTTTGATTCGACAGGCAAATGCCATTGGTTACGACGACTAAACTCCTGCGATGAATTAGATGAAAAATTTGCGCGCTGAATAGCCAAATAATTTGAACACATTACACAAACGGAAAAATCAAAGGTATTTTCAAGTCTTTTTTCAAAGAGTAAAGGAACTTCAACCAAATAACTTAACCTTGGGTCAATCTGCATCAACTCCTCGCAATTACGCATAATTTTTGGGTGCAATAGCTGCTCCAACCACCTGAGTTGTTTGCTATCGCTGAAAACTATATCAGCAATCTTCTTTCGGCAGATACTTCCTTCATCATTTAGTATAGAATTACTCCAGCGCTCCTGAACTTTATGGCGCACAATTGGATCGGATTGAAGAATTGAGTGACCAATTTGGTCCGTTTGTATTGTACGCAAGCCAAGGTCAGCAAACAACTTTAAAACAGTGGATTTTCCACAACCATAACCACCTGTCAGTGCAATCTTCAAAAAAATATAAAAAAAATTATTATTAAGGTCTACTATAGACAAGTACGAATGACCAAATCACTAAGCATAGTAACCAATATTATGTTAGCAATTACACAATCTGCTGCACTGCTAGGTGTCGAGGCTCAACCAATAGATATTGAAGTTAACACTGGAGAAACCGGAGAGCTCAAATTGATACTAGTAGGTTTACCCGATGCTGCGGTAAAAGAATCTCAAGATCGTGTTTTTTCAGCTATTTCTAATAGCGGTTATCGTACTCCAGAAACAAGAACTACGATTAATTTAGCTCCTGGAGATCTACGCAAAGAAGGACCTGCATACGACTTGCCGATTGCACTAGGTATTTTATCCTCAATGAAGCAATGCGATGGAAGCAACT
>JAKVCN010000036.1 GCA_022448585.1 Puniceicoccaceae bacterium
ATGGTATCGGACGCATCGGCTTCATGTCTGGAGGCAAAGCAGCCCTTTGGAATGACGAAACTATGGCTGATGTATTTGTCGATAAGGCTCGAGACTATATTCGTAACAACAAGAATACCCCCTTCTTCCTCTTTTTCTCATCTCAAGATATCCATGTACCACGCACACCACATCCACGCTTTCAGGGAAAGACTGAGCTCAGTTACCGCGGTGACGCGATGGTGCAGTTTGACTGGTGTGTCGGGCAAATTATTGCCGCACTTGAAGCAAGCGATCTGCTCGAAAATACTATAGTAATTTTCTCCAGTGACAACGGCCCGACCTATGATGACGGCTATGTCGACGGTAGTACCGTAAAAACATCCAAAGCGGACAACGACTTGGGCCACTATGCAGCAGGTCCGTTTCGAGGCGGCAAATACCAAATATACGAAGGCGGTACACGGGTACCACTTATCATCAGTTGGCCAAGCATAATTGTTCCCGGTGTCACGAATGCATTGGTGAATCAAATCGACTTCCTACACTCGTTCGCTACATTATTAGACCTTGATCTTCCAAATGATGCTGCGTTAGACAGCCGTGATACTATCGACGTATTTTTAGGGAAGTCCGATCAAAGTCTTTCTTATATGCTTGAAGAGGCTCCAAATGCAGTAGCTATTCGTAAAGACCAATGGAAATATATTGAGTTTCACGCGAGCAAGTATCGCCCAAATCCTAAACCTGCAGAACTCTACGACTTGAGCGTGGATATCGCAGAGGTAAAAAATATTATTGCCGAGCATCCACAAGTCGCCAAATCACTGTGCAAGCAACTCAGGACCATACAAGCTTCGAGCAGAATTGGTAAGTAATACAGCTTACTATTATGACTACATTTATTCGTTTACTCACCATTGTCCTAAGCACTCTTTTCTGTCTTTTGAATGCCGATTCTACTGAGGCTTATTCACCAGAATTTTCTACAGCTGGCTTCTATCAGACGGACACCACAGTGCGCGAAGCCATCAATTTTAATATTGGCTGGCGCTTCATCAAACGCGATGTCACTCATGCAGAATCATTCAATTATAACGATCAAGACTGGACGATCGTCAATTTACCCAACGGCATGGAGTTACTACCACTCAGTGCTAGCGGTGGAGTCAACTACCAGGGTCCCTCTTGGTATCGCAAGAAATTTACAGTCGATTCTACTCTTCAGGGGCGAAAGGTCATGCTGCATTTTGAAGGTATTATGGGAAAGTCAAAGATCTGGCTAAACGGCGTGTTACTCAAAGAAAATTTTGGTAGCTACTTCCCCATTCATATAGACCTTAGCGAACATCTAAACTACAATGGAACTAACGTGATCGCTGTACGAGCGGACAATAGTAATGACCCAGATTTTCCACCAGGCAAAGCGCAAGAAACACTCGATTTTACTTATTTTGGCGGTATCTACAGGGATGCTTGGCTGATCACTCACAATAAAACTTATATCACACACCCACTGGCAGCTAATAAAGTCGCTGGAGGGGGTGTATTTGTACATTACGAGGACCTGTCGGAAGCTTCCTCGCGTGTGCTTGTAAAACTAGATATTGCGAACGAAGACCGGGCAAAAACCGTGAATGTTTCTTTAATGCTCAAAGACAAGAATGGGAATTTAGCATCGCAGGTAAACACTCAGGTCGCACTTCCTGAGCAAGGATCTAAACCAGTCGCACTAGAAATGATGGTCAAAGAACCACTGCTTTGGAGCCCTGACAGTCCTCATCTGTATGATCTATTTGTTATTATAAAAACGGCATCGTTAGAGCCAGTCGATTCACTGCGAAAGCGCATCGGAATACGCACAATCGAAATGCGCGGACCCGAAGGATTTTTCCTAAATGGAAAGCGCTATCCTGAAAAAATAATTGGCGCAAATCGTCATCAAGACTTTGCCCACATCGGTCATGCATTGCCGAATAATTTACATTATAGAGATGCACTAAAACTACGCCAAACTGGAATGCGTGTTATTCGCTCCGCGCATTATGTGCAAGATCCAGCATTTATGGATGCTTGCGACGAGCTTGGTTTATTTGTCGTAGCTACCATTCCTGGCTGGCAGTTTTGGAATGAGAAGCCAATCTTCATGGAACGTATGATTACAGACGTTCGCTCTATGGTACGTCTTGAGAGAAACCGTCCCAGCACACTACTATGGGAGATTGTTCCAAACGAAACGCACTTCCCCGAAACGTTTGCAATTCGTGGCAGTAAAGCTGCTAGTGAAGAATATCCCTACCCCGGCTTTTATACAGCAACAGATGCCCGTACTCATCGCAGTCAATCACAAGCCTACTATGACGTGCTTTATGCTAACGATCAAGTTATAGCCCATCCGCAAAAAAATATCTTTAAGCGAGAATGGGGTGACTTTGTCGACAACTGGGTCGACCACAACTCAGTTAGCCGAGTTGCTAAGCAATGGGGTGAAACAGCGCAACTGCGCCAAGCGATGCACTACTTCATCGAAGAGTGGAGCGACGATGGTGTCGATAAACAATGGCCTTCGATGACAATGGTTTATAAAGCAGGCGACTCACTCATAGGTGGAACACTTTGGCATCCCTTTGATCATCAGCGTGGCTATCATCCAGATCCTTTTTGGGGCGGCATTATGGATGCGTACAGGCAGCCAAAATTATCTTATTATTATTTTAAAAGCTTACTGCCAACGAGTGGACTTGAAACTGTGCCGCTTGTTAAAGCTGAGCCATTTGTTTATATTGCTCACTTACTGACACCATTTTCACCCAAGGATGTCACGATCTTCACTAATTGCGAATCGGTACAGCTTAGAATGTACGGAGAGGAAATCGGTACTCAAGCAGCCACTGATATTCATAGCCCTGTTCCAAGAGTTCCTGTCATCTTTAAAGATATCTTTCGCTACGTTGATATACGTAATAAAAACAAAAAAAGTTATGGTAAAATAGATCAAGAATTTGTGCAGGCAGCTCTAATCAAAGCAGAAGGACTGATCGATGGAAAAGTCGTCGCCGAACATAAACGCTGGCCAGTGGGTCGTAAACGCCGACTCATATTAAAGGTCGATGATAGCTCTGTTCAACCACTAGCAGATGGCAGTGATATAACAACAATTGTAGCTTACCTAGTGGATGCTGGCGGAGCTGTAAAGCGCCTAAGCGACGAAACTATTCGTTTCAAAGTTAGCGGTTCAGGCGATCTGATTGAAGGTGAAGACTCAGGCATGAATCCGCAAAAATTACTCTGGGGCGAGGCAGTTGCCCTCGTTCGCTCTGGAGTCACTCCCGGTCGTATCAAAGTTAGTGCCGAAGTAATTAAATACGGCACCAATACGCCAGATAGCGCTGAAATTGAATTCTCTACTATCGCACCTACACACACTTTACTATATCAAGAGTTACCACAAATTAGTCACAATTTAAGTACCAAAGAAGAGATAACTGATGAAATCGGTCAGCTTGAAACCCTCCGTAAGGAGCTGCGTGACACCCAAAAGGAACTACAAAAATACCGACTAAACGAAGTGGGTCGCCAACAACAAGAATTTATTCAATAATTATTAAACCAGACTCACATTATGAAAGGAGAATCAATGAAGTATTTAAATACCTGTAAACCTATACCTATTACATGCTAAAAATCATCCTAATATTTCTAAGCACGCTTGTCATTGAAATAAGTGCAAGTGAAAGAAAGAATGTTTTACTCATATGCGTAGATGATTTGCGACCCGAACTAAACTGCTACGGGATCGATTATATTCACTCTCCAAATATCGACAGCTTAGCTGCGACCGGTCGCGCTTTCCATAACCATTACGTTAATGCGCCAACCTGCGGAGCCTCACGCTATAGCTTACTAACTGGCGACTATTTTTCAGAAGCTAAAAACTATGCCCTTTTTGATCGAGCTAAACAGCTCAAAGATGGTAACCATTTAGTAAGACCAAGTCTACCGGCTTGGTTTAGGCAACATGGATATACGACAGTCGCCATTGGTAAAATATCCCATCACCCAGGCGGATTAGGAGGTAAAAATTGGAATAATCCTAACCAAGTAGAGATGCCTAATTCATGGGATAAAAATTTACAGCCTACTGGTGAGTGGCTGCACCCAAAAGGAGTGATGCATGCATTAGCTGAAGGAAAAATAAGAACAGAAGCGCAAAAACTAGATATTTTTGAAGCTTTTGATGGTGGGGATGAAAGTTACCCAGACGGATTAATCACTGCATCTACAATTAGAGAAATCAAAGCACTAGAGGCCAGCGAAAAGCCTTTTTTTCTAGCAGTCGGTTTTATTCGCCCTCACCTACCATTTGGCGCACCTTTAAAGTACCTTGATTACTATAAAGACTGTGAATTGCCACCTATTCCACATCCTAATAAGCCAAAGCACCCAAGCACTTGGCAAAGCTCTGGTGAATTCATGTCGTATAACCGCTGGTCGAAAAACCCTATTTCTGATCCAGCTTTTGCTGATGAAATACGACGCCATTATGCTGCCTGCGTCAGTTACGTGGATGCACAAATTGGCAAGGTAATCGAACAGCTCGAACGATCTAGTCTGCGTGAAAATACAATTATTATTCTATGGGGTGATCACGGATGGCATTTAGGAGAGTATGGCGTATGGGGCAAACACACACTCTTTGAAGAGTCTCTGCGCTCTCCACTTATTATTAGCTACGCGAATATGGCTAAACCAGGTGAAGCGAGTAAAGCAGTTGTAGAAACAGTAGATATAATGCCTACTATTTGTGACTTAACGCAAATTCCAATCCCTAAAAATGGAGAGGGTACAAATTTAAAACCTCAATTAAAAGACCCAGACTACAAAGGTCACACCGCACTCGCCTTCCAACGCAATCGCGTGACTATTCGCACTAAAGAGTATCGCCTAATTTTGCACAAAGGTGGATTTAAAGAATTATACGTCTTTTCAGATTCTGGTGGAGTTAGCATCAACCAAGCCAAAGATAGACCAGAAGTAGTCCATGCACTCACTAAGCAATTAAAAAAGAGATTCAATTGGGAATACTAAATTTGTAGCACTCGTGTCTCGTAAGGCTTCAGTTTAAGCTTTCCAGAGTAATTAGACTGAACTGCGAAATCTAAGAAACTATGCTCTTTAAGATCTATGCACTGAGTTTCCTGAGTATAGTTAAACAGAAATCCATATTTCTCGTCGGCAGATTCACGCCTGCGAAAGACCACACCTGTAGGCAGATCAGCATCAATGGTACGGCTAAGGTCAAAGCGTATGGCTAAGCTCTGATAGAAGTCGACAAGTACAGCGCATTCAAAGCGAGCCGCTAGGTAAAAGGCATGACCTGCTTCATAGCAATTCTCCGTTATCAATGGGTGCCCCGAATAGAACTCCGATCCTGCTTGAGCAATTGATTCGGCGCCGCGTAAATGAATGCGCTCTGCTACATCAAGGGCATATCCACCAAACTGCCCCATTACCTTTACGCGCTCCTTGTCATGTAAATTATCAAGTTCTTCATTCCAAATACCAAAGAGCTCTTTAAGACCTGCTCCAGGAAAGCCTCCAAGCCAGCAACAATTCGTCAGATTGACATAGCCGGTCAAGCAAGTAGCTACCACTATTCCACCACTCTTTGTAAACTCGTGTATACGATCTGCTAACTCTTGGGTAACTAAATACAACGCAGGTAGAACGAGTACCTTGTACAAGCTGAAGTCGGATTTCGTAGACACTTGGTCTACAGTAATTCCAGAACATGTCAGTGCTTCATAGTGGTCAAAGCAGAGCTCGGTGTACAAATCACTCTTAAATGGGCCATCACCGGTAAGTACCTTTGGCCCCTGTGAAGCGTTAAGTGCCCAGCGACTCTCCCAGTCATATAGCATCGCAACTTCAGCCTGCGGACATTCAGCAATATGCACTGATCTTAACTGATTTAATTCGCGACCAATGGCAGCACAATCTTGAAAAACTCGTGACTGGTTACTACCTTCATGATCGACTACTGCACCGTGGTATTTCTCAAAACCACCGCGACCCTTGCGCCACTGAAAATAATGGATGGTGTTAGCGCCATTCGCTACGGCTTGTAGTATCTCTTGCCGTTGTACATTCGGACGTTTCAATTTGTTAATTTTGCCCCAGTTTACTGAACTTGGCGAGCACTCGAGTAGTATCCATCGCTTCCCGCCACTCATACCGCGCATCAAGCTGTGAATAAAATCTGATTGTATGGAATATCGCCATGAATCAGCACTATTAGTTGGTAACGGATATAGATCATTAGCAATGATGTCTACGTGCTCTGCCCACTGCCAATAATTTGTGCCTTCATGCGTGCCCATGAAATTAGTCATACACGGCACATCAGGAGTGAATTCACGTAGCGGTATCATCTCATTAAGCATGAAGGAAACATGCTGATCATTTACAAAGCGTATCCAATCTAGTTGCAGTGCGTCGATACTTGGATCGACGGTCTGAATTTGCTCCCAATCAGTAAAGGTGTGATTCCAAAAGCGCGACCACCAAGCATTGTTGAGCGCATCCAAAGTTTTGTACCTTTTTTTAAGCCAGCCCTGAAAAGCAGATCGACATAATTCGCAGTGGCAATCGCCGCTGTACTCATTGCCCACATGCCAAAGTGCTAAGGCGGGATGGTCTTTATAACGCTTCGCTAGCTGGGCGTTTATTGACCGCGTTTTATCACGGTAAATTGGCGAACTAAGGCAATGATTGTGCCGCCAACCCGAGGCATCTCGTATGCCGTTTTTATTCACTCGGCGTACTTCAGAATATTTTTCAGATAACCACATTGGTTTACTGCCGCTTGGCGTCGCTAAAAATACATACATACCCTCTTTTGCAAAGCGATCCATCACTGCATCGAGCCATGCAAACTCATAACTACCCTCTTCTGGCTCCAGCGCAGTCCATGCAAAGATACCAATTGAAGCCGAAGTAATTCCTGCCTCTTTCATCAGTTCGATATCGCGTTCAAAAATATCAGGATAGTCTTGCCATTGATCCGGATTGTAATCCGCACCATAGAAAAACCCCGCTTGTTTTGGAATTACCTGCTTCTTGTAATCCATAATTTATAGCGCAACTTCTAAGTGTGACCAATAGCGCGATTTTTTTAGGAAGTTATGCATGTGGTCAAAATTGTCTCGAACCTTAGGAGTTTCATCGAAACGACCAATTAAAGACCTAAGAGTCTCCTTTGTGTTCAATTTTTGCTGTTTACTTTCCTTATGCTCCATGCCGTTAAAGCCTTCCACTTGCGTGTAACTGTTACCTTCAAATGAATAAGTTTTTCGATTGATAGACTTCTGCGCTTTCCACAGCCCCATGCCACTTCCATCCCATGTAGCTTGGTAAATCTGTGCCACACCAGTAGTGTAGAATAAATTATCACTCACCTCAACTGACTTTGCAAAGCGCCCTGCCTCCCATGGAGTATCGATTATAAGTTGCAGCTGCCCCTCGATAGTATTGTAGATTACGTTGCCATGGATAATCACATTTTCAACAGGACCATTAACTACGAATCCGCGAAGCTGATCGTTAAAGCTTACATTATGCCGAATCGTGGTATTTGAATTACCAATCGACTGCCCAGAATCCTGGTGTTTGGACCAGTTGCATATCAGAAAGAAACCACCCGCATTTTTAGCACTTAGGTTGTATTCAAATAATGTTCCATCACAATTAAAATCAGAATCTAGTCCCTGCCCATCAAAAGTACCAGCATAGTTCCAAACCTCGTTAAATCGCACGTGAGTATTTCTACAACTCCACGGCCAAATCCCAACACTAGGACCTGCATACTGCGTCACTTCTTTCGTATCCAGATTATCAATGCGTTGGCGCATGCCATACAGACGATTGTATTCAATCAATGCTCCATCCGTGCCAATCGGCACAATACCATCGCCGCCAATGTCTTCAAGTACGTTAGCTCGGATTACTATATTTGTACTTAAGTTGGAAAGATCATCCCATGGGCTCATCATGCCCTTGATACCATCACGGTCGCAGCGAATCAGATGACAATTTTCTATTAGTAAACTATCAATACGCGTAGGCACCTTTCGACTATCTACTTCCCAGCGTATACCAGTGCCTCCGCCTTTTTTCTTCGATACAGATCCGTTGACATCACGTACAGTAAGGTTCCGCAAAGTAATATTACCATATACGCCACCGCCATTTACCTTCAACAATAGTCCACGTCGGTTCGCCTTAGGCTCGGCACCCATATTGGTTATTTCTATGCCCTCAATCAACCAGTGGGAGACATTTTCTAGGAGTACCGTACTCTGAACCAATCCTTGTCCAGCTATCTGTGGCTTTGGACCCTTACCATAACTGATCAATTGAATGGGCTCTTCTGCACTACCAGAATCCTTGGTTCTAAACTGTCCTTTAAATACTTCGCCTGATCGAAGATGGATAACGTCTCCAGGAGAGAAACGTACTTTATTTAATCGATCCATACTCTGCCATGGCGTAAACTCCGTCAATCCATCAGCTTGATCCAATCCATTACTCGCATCAACGTAGTAGTTTGCTGCGTAAGAAACAGTAACATAAAACCCAAGTAGTGTGAGGATAATTATACTTCGCGTCCACATAAGATAAAATTAGCGCTGTACTCGCCCAGAAGCGTTGCCGTACATGAGTGCTTCGACTTCAGGGCGTGAATTGTAATTAAAGTCGCCTTTCACTGAATGCGCTAAGCAAGAAGCCGCCACAGCAAAATTTAATTGCTCTTGGGGCTCAGGAAAATCACCGCAACAGATCGCATAGATCAATCCAGCCGCAAAAGAATCTCCACCGCCTACGCGGTCTACTATGTTACGAATTTCATAAGGTTGGTACTGTTTACCTTTTGTAGGTGCAAATACTGCGCCGCCGCTCTGAGAGCCATAAAGCATAGCACCCCAATTATTATGTGTAGCCGATATGCTCTCGCGCAAAGTGATTGCAACGCTATGTACATTTGCAAAGCGATTAGAAATTTGTGCAGCCACTTCAGGATAACGATCAACCTGTAAGCTACCCACGCGTATATCGCTCCCACCAGCATGGATGTCTAAGACATCTGCAGCATCTTCCTCATTACCAATTACTACGTTCACATGATTGAGAAATTCAGGCATGATCTCACGTGCTAGACTACGAGCATCTGTTCCACTGCGCCAGCGCCACAAGTTTTTCCGAAAATTCAGGTCGCACGAAACTGTAATACCAGCTGCTTGGGCTTTTTTAGCTGCTAATAGGGCTGCTTGAGCAGCAATTTCAGAAATTGCCAAAGTGATTCCAGAAATATGTAACCACTGTGCATCTGCAAAAATAGTGTTCCAATCGTAGGCATCACCATGACAGATAGATACAGCACTGTGCTCACGGTCGTAAATGACCCTACTGGGCCGTTGGTTGGCGCCAGTCTCTACATAGTAAACTCCAAAACGACCTTCTTTGCGGCTTAAAACCGAGTCTACATCGACTTGAAATCCACGCATCTGGCGTAAAAAAGCATCGGTAAGCGAGTGTTGTGGTAGGGCAGATACAAATCGAGCAGAGCCACCAAGCATACTGATTGAAGCAGCAACACTACTTTCAGCGCCACCAAAAGTTACATCCATCTCACCAGGAAATACCTGTTCAAAACGATAATTTTCACGTGGTGACATGCGCACCATGACTTCTCCAAATGTTACGATTTTATTCATGCTTAATCTATTTAAATTTTCTTTATAGCAGCAGCTCTTTGCTTAATCCCATTCCAATCACCGGAGCATATCGCATCGGCACTCGCTATCCATGAACCGCCAATAGCGAGTATACAGTCTTCCTTCAAATACTCGCCCGCATTTTTGCTATTGAGACCACCAAGTGGAATAAATTTTAAGCCGAAGTGAGCATAAGGTGCCTGGATGTTTTTCAAATAACGTAAACCTCCCATTGATTCAGCAGGAAAATATTTAAGTAGGTCGCAGTCATACTCCAGCGCAGCTTCAATTTCGCTTGGCGTAGCGATGCCTGGAGCAAAAGGTAGACCTACCGATAATGCCGCTTCAACGACACGGCGATTCATTCCTGGCGCAACTGCACATACAGCACCAGCATCTTGCACCTGCTTGACTTGCTGCGGTGTAATGACTGTACCCGCCATAACCAAAAGTTCAGGAAAGTTCTGGGTAATATTTCGCATTGCCTCTAGGGCAAGCGGCGTACGAAGAGTAACTTCAACTGCATGCACACCTCCTGAAAGTAATGCCTCGGCGAGCGGTTTTGCGTCCTCAACTTTTTCAATCGTGACAGTAGCTATAACGCGCGATGCAGACAACTGTTTGCGCAGCTGATTAGTGAAAAGGTTTTTCATGTCTCTAACTTAAAACACTCTTCATTAATCGACGAATCAATGTGTAGTGTGAACTTATTTAATGCAGATTCATCGACAGTTACACCTAGACCAGTCAGATCGTTAAATTGCAAAGCACCATCAACTACAGTGTGCGAATCTAAAAATATAGAATCACGAACCGAATGCTCGGTCTGGTCCATTTCAAGAAAAATTGGGCGGCGCTCTAGGCGTCCGGGGTTTTCTGGTAGCATCGATATTGCTGAAGCTGCTACTGCTAGGTTAAGCTTTAAACCCCAGCAATGTGGCACTACATCAATATGCGCAGACGAAGCAATTGCTGCGATTTTCTGAAACTCAGTCAACCCCCCACAATACGCGATATCTGGCTGAAAAATATCTAAGCTTCCAGCGCGCGCCAGACGCTCAAATCCAAAACGAGTTTGCTCGCATTCACCTGCAGCAATTGCTACTGATGTAGACTCCCGAAGCCTAGCCATATCAGCATAATTATCAGGAGCTAATGGCTCCTCAAACCAAATATAGTCAAGCGTCTCTAAAAGACGAGCTATACTCATGGCCTCCTTGAAATTGTAGGCATGATTAGAGTCAGCTGCTAATTTCGTACTTGGAAAACGACAGCGAAATTGCGAAAGTAATTCACGATCAAAATCAAGGTTTTTACCAATTTTTACTTTCAAGAAAGTATAACCGCTAGACACGTAGCTAGCTGCTTCATCAAGCAACTCCTCAAGCATCTGAGCCTCTGACTTATCATTGCGAAAATACATACCCGTCGCATAACACGCAATAGGATCATTGGATCCACCCAGTAAAGTTCGTATGGGCGCTTGCAAAGCTTTCCCTTTAATATCCCAAAATGCTATATCTAGCCCGGATATAGCCGCCATGAAAATACCTTGACGATTAAAGTCGAGGAATGCCCTCCACATGTGATTCCATAGGTACTCATTCTGCAGTGGATTTTTACCAATTATGAGTGGCTTAAAGTGATTTTCGATGGCTGCAGTAATTGCAAGGTTGGGGCCGTAGCATTCTCCCCAGCCAACAGTTCCATCGCTGCAAGTGACTTTAACCAAGCAGTTATTCTTTGAAGTATAGTAGCTCTGAGAAAATCCTATGGAGCGACTTAAATCCGTGCGAAGCGGAAAACATTGAACATCAGAAATTTCCATGTGCTTATCGTTTAATTGAAATACGCTTGATATCGTAATAGTCATCTAAAGCAAGGCGACTGACATCCTTACCAAAACCGCTTTGCTTTAACCCTCCATGCGGCAATTGCAGGGAATAATATGCTTCATTAATTAAAATATTACCAAATTCGAGACGCTTCTCTGCTTCTAATGCACAGCTCAGACTTTGAGTATAAACATAAGCCGATAAACCATAAACTGTATCATTAGCGGCAGCAAAGATATCTTCGTTTTCATTAAATGGCATAACTGGCATGATAGGACCAAAAATCTCTTCACAGGTTAGCTTAGCACCACGATCGACATCTTTAATTAATGTAGGCTCTAGAAAGTATCCTGCACAATTAGCTCTTTTGCCACCAGTAACTATAGTACCACCGTGCATTTTTGGGTCACAAAATTCAAGCATTTGTTGCAAGCTAGCCTCTGTACAAACAGGGCTCAGTTCAGGACCATCGCCATCCTCACCGAGTAAACGGTAACTCTCCATCAAATCTTTTGCCTTCTCGATAAAAGTACCATAAATAGCCTCCTGCACGAAAATTCGATTTGGAGCCACACAGATTTGGCCAGCATTGGCTAGTTTCAGACCAACAATATCAGCGACAGCTGCATCAAGATCTGCATCTTTAAATACCAAAACAGGAGCATCGCCGCCAAGTTCTAAGGAAAAGCGCTTTACTGTAGTAGGTGATGCTTCAATCATTTTTTTTCCGGCATGCGTCGAACCAATCATAGTCAATAAGCGTGGCACCGGACTCTTCGCTAACGCTGGAATAACTTCTCGCCCACGACCACAGAGAAAGTTGACTGTACCAGAAGGAAAACTTATCGAATCAATAATTTCAGCCACACGCATCGAAGCAAGCGGTGTACGATCACTAATTTTCATAACGCTGGCGCAGCCACTAGCTAGGGCTGGACCAAGCTTATAACCCAGATTCAACAGCGGGAAATTCCAAGTCAGCACACCAGCAACTACTCCAATTGGTCGGTAAGAAAGAAAATTAAAATGGCCGCCATCATAATCTGGGATGGTTTCCCCATAATGACGCTTTACCTCCTCAATATAGTATCCAAGACAATCCACTAACATGTTAAAATCATAGCTAGCTATTTCACGGGTCTTACCAGTTTCTTGTATTAATAAATCTGTGATCTCCGATTCGTGCGTCTTTAGCTGTACCGTTAATGCATCAATCAATGCTTTGCGCTGATTGATAGAATATTCACCATAAATTTTAGCCGCACTTTCTGCCCCCTCGAGCGCACGCATCACGTCTGCCTCAGTTGCTGCCGCTACACAAGCGATGACTTCGCCAGAAGCGGGATTGTGAACATCAATAGAGGACTCACCGCTACACCACATATTTGCGATAAAATTTTTAATCTGTTTCATTATAATTAAGCGCTAGCTATAGATTAATACGAGCTGCCAGTCGATTGCGGAATTTCTCTAAAATCGGCGTAAATTCACTACTGATTGCCAAGTTATGCCACTCGTATGGATCATTAAAGCAGTCATACAATTCTTCATCGCCGTTGTGATAACGAATGTAACGCCATTGCTGACTGCGCAATGCGTAACTCTGCCCATGTGGATCTGGATCACCCCACTTATTAATTGCAGTTAAAGCTGCATCCGGTCCAGACCAATTGGAGGAGTCTGGGTCTACTAAAAAAGGCTTTAAGCTAAATCCATCCATTCTAGCTCCCTCGGTATTACGCCGCGTATCAGTTGGTAAGCCACAGAGATCGACTAAGGTTGGAAATAGATCGATCAAAGAGACCGGACGCCAGCTTTCTCCTCCAGCAGTAGAAACTCCGGGAGCACGTATAATTAGTGGTACTCGAGTACTCTCGTCCCACAGTGCATTCTTGTAAACATAGTCTTTTTCGCCGTTACCCCAACCATGGTCACTGGTCACTACAATGACAGTATCATTCTTAAGCTCTGATTGATCGACCACATCGACAATTGCGCCAATCAATTCATCAACCGAACTAACGCAAGCTAAGTAGGCCTGTAACCACCTCTTAAGTGCTTCCTCACGACTTGGATAACAAGCAAGTAAACTTTCATAAATTTTACGTCCACGGTCGTTACCTCCCCGAGACTTGATCAAAAAAGTATCCTCCGCATCATTTTCTAAAATCTTTGGTAGTAGTAATGAATCCCGCGGATATAAATCAAAAAATCGCTGATCCACTATTAACGGTGTGTGCGGACGCAAGAAACCAACCGCCATTAAAAATGGTTGATCGGATGGATCCTTGGCAAGTTGTTTAAGACGCTGCGTCGCCCATTGTCCATTCTGCTCATCCGCAGTTGGATCGATACGCTTGCCGTCTTCATCAAAATGGATGTCTCGGCTTACTTGCCAGTTTCCAGTAGCCCAGCGGTAGTTTTTACCATCCCCATAATCGACACCCTCAATAGCGACCAAAGGACCGAAAGAGCCGTCTACCCAACCAAAATTGCTCCGTAAGGGCTCTGGAACAGCTGGGTGCGGGACCTTATTTTTTCCTTCTAATGCGTATGGTCCGTAATCGGAATCGTGTTTAAACTCACTCCATTCACGGCGATTGTTGTGGTGTAGCAACTTACCGGATCCGAGCACATGATATCCATTAGCCTTAAAATGGCTAAAAATAGTATGAGTATTTTGAAGTAGCTCATTCTCGAACCATTTATCAAATGCGAAATTTGCAGATCTATGCGGATAAACTCCCGTTAAGAAACTGGAGCGAGATGGTGCACAAATTGGTATCGTACAATGTGCACTTTGGAAGGTTGTCGCAGTATCCATAAAGCGACGTAAATTTGGCGTAATTGCTTGTGGGTGACCATTATAGCCTTCGATGTCAGTATTTAAATCATCGCAAACAATTAGAATAACATTAGGTTTTTTAATCGTAGCCGTTAGGCTAAAAGTAACTGTAAATAATGCACAAAAAAGAAGGTACAGGTATTTAGTCATTAAATTCATAAGAGTATTTTGGCTTTATAGAAATTCGCGTAAATCCGCTACATTTAAATAGATAGGTGTCATGCTTAGTGGCAGCACAATTGATTGATTGACTTCTCTAAATTGTATAGGGTTTCCGAACACATCATATCCATTGATCTCCTCCACACCACGCAGAGTAATTACTTGCTCTACACCCTCACTCCAAAGCACAACAAATTCTTGTGTGTCACCAACGAAACGCGTCTGCCATACGTTTTTTTGAATTTGTTCCTGTCCCTTACAGTCAACATCTTGGATTAAATCGCAAGCTGTAGCAGCTGCAATAAAACCTGATTCAACCGACCTTCCACCTGGACCTACCCATCCCTGCAACCAACGGTCTAGTAAGTTGCCTTCAAGTAGCGTAAAGTAAAAAGTTTTGTCGACTCCGTTAGCAAACGCTGTGCAGATCGCTTGTATGTAGGCGTCAGCACTTTCCGACTCATCAAGAATTTCTCGCGCTACAAAAGGATTTTTAAACGGCACAAAAGGCTTCGCATCATGCGCGTAACCAAAGTATCCAAATTCAGTCGCCCATAACGGTGGAACCTCCCCGAACTCAGAAATCACGTTTCGAATACTTTGTACTACTTCACGAAAATCCCCACGCGCAGGATGTCGTCTTCCTTCTGTATAAGGATGATAAGAAATTGCATCGTAGGGATCTAAACCACTTTTTTTAAGCAGTTTTTTTAGAAATCTATTATGTGTTTCCGCTGGAGTAGCTAAGCCCAAACCGACCACTTCTATCTGCGGAGAATGCGCCTTAATTATATCATGAGCGCGAGATGTGAAAGTGGCCATTTCTTCAACTGTTCCGCGGTAAAAAAGTGGTATGTCAGGCTCATTCCAAGTTTCGATTGCATATAACCTACCATCAGCCATTTCAAGTAATCCCTCGAGGTAATCCTCAAAGTACGAGTCAACATCGTCTCTGTACGTGTAAGCGCGTGATGCGGAGGATCCATGAGGTGCTCGAGAGGCCCATTTTGGCATACCAGGGCCAAGTACCGCGAGTGGAGTCACACCAAAACTAGCTTGATAGTCGAGCATAGCATCTAACTTATCTGCGTGCGCTTGGTCCCAAACTCCACGTTGACGCATTAACTGTCCCAAGCCGCAGTCGAAGGTGAACCGAGACCAACCGATGCCAATGCGCTCGAGTGCCCAAAATTCGCGTAAATCAGTAATATTGACTCCAAAGCGATTATTTGGATTTACGACATCCACATCTCGCGCACGCAATACGGCCAATGAAAGCCCATGCGAATCACGCAAAGTATCAATAGAAGCTCCTACTTCTATTGATATGCGATACATACCTTGTTTATCGAAAGTAGGCAATTTCCAATTTATTTGATAATTACTCTTAGCAGCTACCAGGACAGATTCTTTTAATTGCCTATGTAATACGCTACCAGCACCATCTCGAATCGTCAGTCGCACGGCTTGAAACGTTTCCTCTTGCTGCTCATTGCGCAAAAAAGTACGGACATCAAAAGGTTCACCCGGCTCATACAGCCTATGGTAGCGTAACGTGTCGCTGTGAGACTCCACTGGCATCTGTGAAAAGTAATCCGTTATGCCATGAGAGCGCACAGCTACAGCATCTAAAAAAACTGTAGCGCTACTTGTAGTGCCTACAATTTCAAATGCCACTGCATAAGCATTCTTAGCTGCAAGAGGCAAACTTGCTTCAAATGAATAGCGATTCCAATCATCGCTCAAAGTAACCACCTTTTCAATGAGATTACTACCACGATTTGGCACAAGCGCTGTGGGTACGTAACGTAATTGCATCTTAATTTTCTGCCCTTTAAGCGCTGCTTTTAAATCCGCTGAAATCGTCAAACGCTCGAGCGGCTTTGCTTCAAAATAATCCGAAGCAATTGTCGCTGTTTTATAATGGGTTTCGTAAGCGGCTACCTGCGGGTTTATTTCAACACAAAGAGCGTGTGCGCCATCCGTTGCATGCCCATCTACAAGAGACCAAGTAGAACTTACGTCACGTTTATTAAAAATTACACCCCACTCTTCGCGGCCAAGCTCAAAACTCCCATTACGCAATCGATTGTGCTTATTTATACTAGCTTCCACAGCACTTTCATCGATTTTCTGCGGAAGGTACAAAGTGTAATGCACACGATTACCATCTTTGCTAAATAAGTTGATCCAATAAGACCTATGTTGTTTCCAATCGAGCGCAGTGAGCACTTCTATCTCTAGCGCTGTGGAGGTGTTTGGTACAATTTCGAAGCCGTTACTAACGGAGCTATTTGCCTTAAAGCTTCTAAAAGGGCGCCGAGAAACAAGGACTTCACGCCGCTGATTTTCATTCGGCTTATTAAAATTATATTTCTTACCATCAATGTGAAAAGTTTTTTCAATAAATTCCTTGTGAGGTAGCTGTAAAGTTTGTCTCTGTATCCGATAATTAGGTACGCTAAAATCTAGCTCAAATTCTAAGTTACGTTCCCCAGATAGTGTTACAGCAGAGCGATAATGCCCTTCGTGAGATCCAAGACGAACCGGTTCAGAAAAGCTTATTGCTGTGCTGCTTATTTGCTGCCGCATTTCCCATGGTAATAAGTTTGCGCGTTGTGCGCCCTTGGAGTCTTCAATAAAGAGTAAACTATTTTCAATTAGCAGACCCGATTGTGTTACTATATACATCAATGAGCCATCTGGCTTCGCTTGATACTGCATATCAGACCAGCGAATAGATGCATCCTTATTGATGCTGGGTTTTCCGTACAAGGACACAGTAACCAAGCAGATTAAGCTTAGACACGTTAGAAAGAAGCAGCGTAATAACGAATTTTGCTTACAGGAGAGCATATAAAGAGGAAAAGGAGTAGATAATTAAAAAATATACATTAAAACAGCATTCGAAAACAAAAACGTTATTTAAAAAGTATGTTACATTCGCATCACATTCAAGAAGGACATATGCTTAAGAAGAAATAAAAAGGGGTTTGCTTGGAGAATATATTTTTTGGGTAACAAAAATAACGACTATGCACCAACAGCACACAAGTATCTACCATTTGCACCGTCTCAGTGCCAAGCTGCTAGTGTTTACTTGGATACTGATACAAAACTCTTTACTGAACCAATAACTGGGGAGTTAATTCTTGCCAAATAATCGAGCAGGTATCTACAAATCGACATGAAAAGGTGTCACCGGTAACCCATTACGGTCAAACAGATTAAGTACTGGATTTTCCGCCCAACCGTAACGTACTGCAACTGGATTTAAAATGTCAGGATGAGAGACAAACACCCTATCTTTGCCCACTATTTTCGCTTGCGCCCAATGAAATTGACCATCTGTACCTGCAATTGCGAAACCAATCACCTCAGGCACATCGAATGCGTATAAACCACCAGCACTAACATGATCAAATTGTATTACTACTTCATTTCTTCGTACCTTCGCTTCAGCAAAACGCGGGCTTTCACAAGCTATATCAAACCCATAATCTTTTGCAAGTGCATGACGAGCAAGGCGATCAGCAACCGTACGTTTGTTACGCGGATGAATGTCACGTCCTTCGCCTACATCAATGATCACCGCTTGCCCAGTATTTGGCAGATCTAATGTTTTTGTTTGTGAGTTACGCAAAGTTGCCCACCGACTATTTTGCTGCGGCAATTCTTGCTCTTTATTAAAGTCTGCCAATTGTGCCCAGTAAAATGAAAAGTCGCCTTGCTTCCAATGATTACGCCAAGTCGAAATCATCAAAGGAAATAGATGTGCATAATTTTCTGCTCGAGATACATTACCCTCACCTTGGTACCAAATAACTCCGCGCATACCATAGCCGATTATAGGATATAGCACACCATTATATAAATTAGCGGGACGATGCTGACCAAAACGATAGTCATTCGGCCATGGTGGCGCCTTACCTACCCGTCCATTTGCCTTCCATGCTTCATGTCGTGCAGTAATTTCAGCATGCATCTCATCTGTGTATGTTGCTGCTTTTTCATCCCACTCCACTAAATAATCTTTATATCGAGGATGAGCTTCCAGGACATCGCGTGATACCCAAGCTTCCGCAGACGATCCTCCCCAAGAATTATCTATCAACCCTATTGTCACACCTAAGATATCTTGTAAACGCCGACCAAAGTGATAGCCAACCGCAGAAAAAGATCCAGCTGACGAATCTGTACTGCATTCCCATTGACCCTTAAAATCTGTCTGTTTTTGTTGTGATCCTACTTGAGGAATCGAGATTATTCGAAGCTGAGCATTTGATGCGGATAGAGCTTCCAAGTCACCGCCATCAGACTGGTTTAGAGACCACTGCATGTTCGACTGTCCAGAACACAGCCATACTTCACCGACCATAACGTCCTTATACTGTAACGTGCGTGAGCCCGTGATCTCTAAAATATATGGTCCACCCGCAGGCATCGGTTTAAGCTTTAATTTCCAATATCCATCGACTCCTGCGAAGGTTGTTGCTCGCTGACCATTAATACGCACAGTAATTTGTTCGCCCGCATCTGCAGTACCCCACACCGGATTTGAATGCTCTCTTTGGAGCACCATATGATCTCCAAAAATAGCTGGTAGCTTGATCTCAGCGGTAGCAAGAGAAGCAATTGATAAAAGAAAAAATAATTTAATTAAAATTAGGGGTGATGAAATATACATAGTATTATGATTAATTTAATTTTTAACCATAATGGGTAAATAAGAACCACATCAAGCAAAGGATTAGGACTTATTAAAAAGCTTAGAAAAGCAATTAAGCATTGGAAGTAGACTCATTAACCCATTCACAATAACTCGTTTTACGTCATATAAAGACATTTCTTTGTCGCCAATCAGCATTGTAACGATGGACTAGAGGCTCTATATTGATACTTATTATTTGTATATGTCTTGCATATTACCCAATAAAATAGAGCTTTCACGAAAATCTGGTTTCGCTACAATACTTGCGCTTAGCTTAATGGCGTTTGTCCTTCTGCTTATTTTGTCGCTTTCTAGTCTCATTTGGGTCGAGCAACAAGCCGCAGATAAAGCACGCAGTAAATTATTGGCACAACAAAATGCACTCACTGCGCTCCACGTAGCTATAGGGGACTTACAACGCTACCTTGGTCCGGATAAGCGCGCGACTGCCAGCGCCGATATATTAGATAGCGCTAATAATCCTTACACACTCGTATGGCATTCTGATCCTACCAAGAGCTGGGATAGAGCAACAAAAGACTGGGGTGATTCTGGTGATACTGCGGACTTTGCTCTGCCACTGATCTCAGTGGATCCAGCCAAGCTCGATACCCTAATTGATAACGGAACGTTTAATGAATCAGTACTCGATAACTCTGGAAGTCCATCTATAGGCCTAATGAAAATCTCTAATCCAAATACCGGTGAGCTAAAAAGTTTAAAAGCCGAGAAACGCCCAATGATTAATACTGATGGGGCAATAGTCGGAAGCTACGCATGGGTGGCACAAGACGAGTCTCTAAAGGCGAATCTTAAGACCGAACATGGAGATTATCAAAACACAGACTCCAGCTTGGATTTAGTCGAAACTAGTCGCCGGCTTTCAGTCTTTCCTTATGCAAACGCAGCAGGCATTGAAATTGAAGGAGCACTTCCCTTTGGCGAGATCGAGCCAGTAGTGAATGGCGAACTGAACGCCGATTACTTTGAAAAAATACAAAAAGCCGAATATATAGGTGATCTGATCACCAGTGGTTTACTCACACCTGCTAACGAATCTAGCTCAAAGGCTGAACAACTCGCTCCCTACCGCAATCATTTTACCCTCAATTCCAAAGGGGTCCTAGCGGACGCTAAAAACGGTGGATTACGCCGCGATCTCAGCCGCGGTCTCGACGACCAGTATTTTGAAAAACTACATGGAGTGCCCGTTTTTGGAGTCGATCGCAATGGAAACGTAATCGCTGACGGGATTAGTGAACCAGTTGGCGATCAATGGAAGTTTTTTCGTGACTATTACAATTTCTATCGTCCAGTAGACGATAGTTTGGTATCTGACCTCAACAGTAAGAATATTTTCTATGGTTTAAGTGACACGACTGCTACGAACCCAAGTGTACGCATGCGTATTACAAATGAAGATGTCGCGCGATGGGGAATCAATCACATCTACCAAGACTATGGAAGCATACCAACCTACGCAGGTCTACTCACCCCCACGACAATGGGTAGGTATAAAAATTATTTATCGAATAATGACTGGCATGTTTTCACTCCTCAACT
>JAKVCN010000037.1 GCA_022448585.1 Puniceicoccaceae bacterium
ATAATTCGTCCCTGCTCGGCTTCATAGCCGGTCTCCTCTCTAAGCTCACGAAGTCCAGCAACTAGCGGATCCTCTCCAGTATCCACAATCCCGCCGGGTAATTCCCAAGACAGTGCATCCATCCCCCAGCGAAATTGGCGCACCATAACTAGCTCACCCGATACGGTTTGCGCCACGACAATTACCCAATCACGCGAATCTAAATAATAGAATTCACCCTCTTTACCATTATGTGGATGCTGGTAGCGCCGCACACGCAAATCCCATACGCGGCAAGCAGTCAGTAAACTATCCTCGATTAATTTCCAACAACTGGGCACTGAAGGCTTTTTTTGGTTTACCATATTTTTAGAAATAAATTATTAATAATGAGTAGCAAGTTAGCTTTGTTAATTGTTATTCAATCATCTTGCGCAAATACAGCTCGAATATAATTTATATCTAGATGGATTCATTACTACAACCAGACTCCTCGCATGTCTTCGCAGTTAGCGATCTAACAAAACAAATCAAGTCTATCTTGGAAAGTGAGTTTAATCAAGTCTGGGTTCAAGGAGAAGTCTCCAACCTGCGCGCGCAAAGCTCTGGTCATGTTTATTTCTCCTTAAAAGATTCTAATAGTCAATTGCCCTGTGTTTTATTTGCTCGTGACGCAGTAGGTCAAAGCTTTAACTTAGAAGACGGTATGGAAGTCTTACTGCTTGGTGCTATCTCCGTTTACCAACCACATGGTCGCTACCAATTAATTACGAAGATCGTAATAAAGAGCGGCGAAGGACGACTTCAGCTACAATATGATAAAATTAAACGACAACTAGCTAGTGAAGGCTTGTTTGATTCGAACCGCAAGCAAGCTTTACCTATTTTACCACAGAAAATTGGAGTGATCACTTCACCTACTGGAGCAGCCGTACGTGATTTTATTAAAATATTAAAGCGCCGTAATTTTTTCGGTAATATTACAATCTTACCTGCCCGCGTCCAAGGGGAAGAAGCACCTGGTGAGCTTGTAAAGATGCTAAAAAGTAAAATGGTACAAGACTGTAAACTTGATCTGGTGGTCTTAACTAGAGGAGGAGGCAGCATTGAAGACTTATGGGCTTTTAACGATGAAATTGTAGTGCGAGCTATAAGTAGCTGTCCTGTGCCTACTATATCTGCAGTTGGTCACGAAATCGATACAGTACTCAGCGACTACGCGGCAGACATCCGCGCGGAAACCCCTTCCGGTGCAGCTGAGCTCATCTCATCTATGCAGCTTGATACCATTCGACGCACCCAAAACAATGCGGAGAACTTATTTAGGATAATAAAAGATAACTTGTATTTAAAGACTCAATGCCTGCATCTGCTCCAATCTCGCATACGGTTTTTGAGACCTACGCGCCAAGTAGAACTAACAAGTATGCGCTTAGACGATTTAGACACGCGGCTAAAAGCTTCACTAAGAAGTTACTGGCTAAACTATCATGCGCTTCTGCTACAGATGAATAATCGACTCGAAGAACACCATCCAAAAAATCGCTTGCGGTCTGCAAAAAAGAGTATTCAAGCCGCTCGTAATCGGCTAAATTTATCGACTAAGGTATCGGTTCGTCAACTAACAGAGCGCCTGCACTATAATGATAATCGACTTCAAAATAGCAGTCTCCACGCAACTCTTAAAAGAGGCTATGCAATAATTAAAAAAGACAAAGGCACACTGATAACTTCTGCTCAGTTAGCAAATCGCTGTTCTAATGTTTCTGCTGCTTTTCATGACGGTTCCGTTGAGCTTGAAGTAATAAAAAGTAAATAAAATACGATTAGCCTACTTGTGCCGGAAATTTACTCTTCTTTTAAGCTTCTGATTGCACTCTACTAAAAAATCGTTTGGGATAAAAAAATATGAAATTTAAAGCATCACTAATCACTCTTTTTTCCATCCTTTTTCTAATCTTTTCTGGCTGTACAACACCCATAGCAATCGATCCACAAACGGGCGCAGATCAGAAAGCCATCTTCAAAGCAGGTTTCTTCTATGCTACAATAGAAGCAGATTCCTCTGATATTTTTAGGGCTGCAATTACTAAGATGGATGAACTCGGCTACTTCCGTACCGGAGAAATCCATAAAAACACGTATGTAAGTATCTACGCCCGCAAGGTAGGCGACCAAAAAGTGGTAGTTAAAATAAAGCAAATTGCTCCAGCACAATCTGAGCTGCGTATTCGTATTGGGAACCTAGGTAATCTGCCAGAGTCACAATTTCTCTACGCAAGCATTCGTGATGCACTTTAATTAACCTGAAGGCTTCCAAGGAAAACTGCCTTTCCGCTTGGATCGGCGGTTTTTTTGTATTTTTTCATATTATAAAAATAACATATATACAAATATGAGTCTTTCTAAAAAAATTATTGGTGTTGGCAGCCCAATTTTGGATACCGTAATGCAAGTAGATGAATCCTTTATCGAGCAAATAAGTGGTGCGAAAGGTGGTATGGTATATGTCGAAACAGATACAATTGAGAAACTTCTTGGTAAAGCGCCTAATAAAGCTATTAAGTCACCAGGAGGCTCTGCCGGAAATACGCTTTTCGCACTTGCGCGTATGGGAAATAAGGCGGCATTTATTGGTAAAACAGGTAACTGCAAGAATGGTATTTTTTACCGAGAGAGCTTTGAGGCATTAGGTGGAGACAGCAACCGTTTCAAAATCGGCTCAGTACCAAATGGGCAATGCCTCTCGCTGGTCACTCCGGATGGGGAGCGTACTTTGCGCACGCATTTGGGAGCTGCTATGACACTGCTACCTGAAGAAATTTCTGCGTCCGACTTTGATGGATATGAGCACGCTCATATCGAAGGCTACTTGCTTTTTAATGAGGCACTAATGCGCAGCGTTTTAGATGCAGCTAAAGAAGCAGGATGTACCATTAGCTTAGACCTTGCCTCTTTCGAAGTGGTGCAAGCATCAAAAGCTATCTTACAGCAAATTTTAAAAGAATATGTAGACATTGTATTTGCTAATGAAGAAGAGGGGCATGCATTCATAAATAAAGAAAAAGATTATAGTAATATGGCTCTAGATTTAGCTCAATACTGTCAAGTAGCAGTTGTTAAAGTTGGAGCACTTGGGTCATATGTTGCAAGTGGTTCAAGCGTTCAAAAAGCAGAAGCTGTTGCGGCGAAACAAGTGGTTGACACAACTGGGGCCGGAGATTTATGGGCTGCAGGATTTTTGCATGGATGGGCTAGGCAAATGGAACTACTCGAGTGCGCAAAGATTGGATCTATTCTAGGCGCTGCTGTTGTCGGGCAACAAGGAAGTGTACTGCCACAGGCTGTCTGGGAATCAATATTGCATAAGATTTAATCTCTAACTATCAAAGTTATTTTATTACCTATGGATACAAAGGAAATCAGCCAACTCGTTATTGATATTACCCAACGTGCTCGTACCGCTTCTCTGGATTTAGTCACACTAAATACAGATAGAAAAAATCAATTCCTACACGAACTCGCAAATCAATTAGTTTCTCAGACAAAAGGAATTTTAGAAGCCAATGCACTCGACCTTGATGGCGCGAAACGCATCAATCTCTCTGAGCCGATGACTGAACGTCTTACATTTACATCCGAGCGTATTGATACTATGGCAGAAGGGGTTCGTCAAGTAGCTGCACTTCCAGACCCTGTAGGAAAAGAAATTGAGCAACTCAAACCACCACGCGAATTCGACTTACGTAAAATTCGTGTCCCGATCGGTGTCATTGGAATTATTTACGAGTCACGTCCTAATGTAACTATTGATTGTGCTATATTATGTCTAAAATCTGGGAACGCCTCGATTTTGCGAGGCGGCAAGGAATCCTATCATACGAATATGAAACTAGCGGAAATTATCCAATCAACTCTAAGAGCGAGCGAAATAAACGAAGATGCTGTTCAGTTCATTCCAACCACAGATCGTGCTGCTCTCAATGTTTTGCTAAAGCAAGATGATACCGTTCATTGCATCATCCCAAGAGGTGGCGAGAGCCTGATTCGCTTTACAGTAGAAAATAGCCGAATACCTGTAATCAAACATTACACTGGGGTTTGCTCAGTTTATATCGATGCTAGCGCTAATCCAGAGATGGCCGAGTCTGTTGTGGTAAACTCAAAAACGCAACGTCCAAGTGTCTGTAATGCCGCTGAGAACTTATTTGTTCACCAAGACGCTACTGCTCAGCTACCCCGTTTAGCTAAAGTACTACATGAAAAAGGAGTTGAACTTCGTGTTGACGAAAATACAAAGTCTATACTCCAAGGGACAGGACTACCGTTAGTCGATGCTAGTGAGCAAGATTTCGCCACTGAATATACTGACCTTATCATATCTATAGCAATTGTTCCAGACACACAAGCAGCTATCGACTTAATTAATTCTCTCGGCTCTGGACACACTGACACTATCGTAAGCAATGATCTTAATGCAGCCCAAAAATTTCTGGCAGGAGTAGATTCAGCATCCGTTTTCCATAATGCTAGCACTCGTTTTTCAGATGGTTTCGAATATGGACTAGGTGCAGAAATTGGGATATCTACAGACCGTCTGCACGCACGTGGCCCAATGGGACTAAAGGAACTGTGTACTTATAAGTACATCATCCACGGGCAAGGACAAACCAGAACATAATTTTACTAAGTAGCTCTAAGATAGAGCGACAATGTAGCATAGACTATATTGGAAACGCGGCCTTTTCTGTCTTGAGGCGCAATTGCCCGCAAGCTGCGTTAATGTCATGACCTTTTTCACGGCGTATCGTAACAGAAACGCCTCGCTGGCGTAATTGATTTACGAATTTATCTTGTTTGTGGACACTTGGCCGACGCCATTCTAATCCCTCCACTTTATTGTAGGGGATACAATTAACATGCGCATGCAATTTTCTAGCAATTTGAGCAAGGGCACGTGCCTGCTCAGCACTATCGTTAACATCTTCAATCATTATAAATTCAAGTGTAAGCATGCGCCCATGCACTTGCTGGAAGGCGCGCGCGGCATCAATTAGTTCCTCTAAAGGGTAACGTTTATTAATTGGCATAATCTGCTCTCGCACCTGATTTGTAGCACCATGCAAAGAGATTGCTAAGCGAACAGCAATTCCCTCATTAGCAAGTTGCAAAATTTTAGGAGCTATTCCAGAGGTCGATACCGTAATGCGACGTGCTCCAAAATTAAGTCCCCAATCTGCATTCAAAATGCGCAGAGTCTTAACGAGTGTATCATAATTGGCTAATGGTTCCCCCATACCCATAAAAACAATATTGTCGAACGACGCGATTGCTTGGTCGCCACGCTGAGTATGCGCGTCTTCCATACGACAAATTTGCATCAATTGTGAGACAACTTCAGATGCTATTAGATTTCGTTTAAATCCAGCTAATCCTGATGCGCAAAACCTACATGCATAAGCACAACCAACCTGGATCGAGACACACACGGTTTTACGAGACTTTTCTTGCCCCACTCCAGTCTGTGGTGCCCGTATAAGTACGGTCTCAATTAATGATCCATCTTCTAGCTGAAGTAAAAACTTTTGAGTCACGTCCTCTGATCTCTTATTAAGTAAGGACTTCGACGGATAGAGAATAAAATTAGCATCCAACCAATTAAGAAAGTTTTTGGGAAGGTTACTCATCGCATCCCAAGAATCGACCCGCTTTTTATAAATCCACTCCATAATTTGCTTCGCTCTAAAGGCAGGGTAGCCAGCAGCAAGAACTTCTTCGGTTAAGGAATCAAGAGTCTCACCAAAAAGGCTAGGTTTATGAGGTTTAAATCGCACTGAAGAAAAATGTCGTTATTTAAAGGTACTAACAAATAGAAAAAGTCGTGCGAATTCTTACTCTGCAGGTTTCTGCACAACCCAAAAGCGGCAGTCATCTGAAAATTTAAGGACTTCAGGTGGTTCCTTTGCTAATTCAGAGCGCATTGCATGCGCCTCTATTCTAAATCCTACCTCCAATAAAATTTCGCTAATTTCAGATACTTTTGGAACATGCATGTAATGCACCCCGAAATCTGTATCTTCAACGCGATCGCCAAAATCATCTAGTTCCTCATGCTGCTTGCCTCCCTCCCAGCGACGTTTCTCCTCAACCCAAAATTTTCTGTGCGCAGATAGCTCTCGATCATGACAAGTAAAAACAAACCAACCATGTGGGCGTAAGACTCGGTAAATTTCACGTAATGCACGCAATCTTTGTGTCGCTTTCGGAATCTGCATAAAGCCATTAAAGGCAAAAATAACTCCATTAAAAATATTTGCTTCGAATTTTAAATGGGTCGCATCAGCAACTCTAAATGGTAGGGAATATTCTAAAAGTTTAGACAGGTGCCGAGCACGTTGTACCATCGGTTTGGCATAATCAGTGCCTAAAATATTATTATAGCCTAATTCATGTAATCCCAGTGCTACTCTACCTGCGCCACAACCCAACTCTAAAATCGAGTCATTCATAGAAAATATTTTGGTCAATAATCTCTCTTCGGATAGCCATAAACCTAATTCAGTGGCTGCTTTTGCATAATGATCTACAACCAAATCATTTTCAAAATACTGGCGTACTTTTTCTAGTTTCATATGAAAAACTATTTAAATTAATAGCTAAAATCTACTATCTGTAGAGCTTAGCTAGTATCACTTTAATGCAGAGCCCATAAGAGTCTGGAATTGCGGCTCCTCTAATTCCTTGGAAACAATATTTACTTCAATCTGACGAAATCCGGCGACTTTAAAAAATTGGTAGAGATTATTTTCAGAGAACCCAAGCCATTCATCTGCATATAATTCGCGAGCCTTATCAAATTGGTGCTCTAATAGATCTAAAATTATTAGCTGCCCGCCTGGCTTTAGAATGCGGTATGCTTCTTCCACCGCTTTTTGAGGGCGTGACGCGTGATGTAAAGCCTGACTAAGCAGTGCAAGATCTACGCTTTTATCTTTCAATGGTACCGATTCAATATCACCTAACTTATAAATTAGGTTGGTAAAACCATTCTTACTTGCTAGTTGAGATCCAAAATCTACCATTTTAGGAGCATTATCGATGCATATTACCTGATCGGCTCGCCGCGCAAGCAATTGAGAAATCAAACCCTCACCAGCACCAAGATCCGCTATTTTTATTTTAGGCGCAAGAAGGAGTAAAAAATTTCCGATCGCCTCCCAGTTTCGACCTGGGCAATAATTTTTACCTAGACGTCCTGCTACAGAATTAAAGTATTCTTCTGCCTTACGTTTTCTTTTTTCAAGTATGCGCTTAAGATTAGTAAAATCTTGTGTGATTTGCCGAGTCTGTGCTACCGACTTGCAAGCGGTTTGCATAAGGTTGTAATTAGTCGAATCACTCGCATCACTGAGAGTATAAAAAGTCTTTTTCCCATCGCGCCTATCAGCTACCAGTCCCCCTTGGCGTAGTAAACTTAAATGAGATGAGATTCGTGACTGACCCATATCTAGAACCTCCTGCAATTCAGCTACCGAAAGCTCTTCAATAGCTAAAACAGATAAAATACGAACCCGCGTAGAATCCGATAAAAGTTTTAAGATATCCCATGAATCTGCCATAACACAAGATAAGCAGAAAGAATACTCTGTGATGAAGCAAGACTTCTATACCTATAGTAGTAAGGAAGCTGTTTTATGAACTACGCCTAGGCAGAACTTACACTTATAAAAAAAACTAAAAAAAGCCCCCGAAAATGGGGACTATAAGTATAAAATGAGCTGTATACTTACTTAGTAGCCTCGTCAAGCAAGTCACCAAGATTAGTGAGATCTTCTACATCAGAGACATTATCAAAAGCTTGGCGTTCTTTAGCTAAATCATCATCACTGTAGTTCGCTGCCTTAATTGATAAGCCGATACGACGCTCATCCTTGTCAATTTTAATGACTCTTGCTTCCACTTCGGCGTTTTCTTCAATCACATCTTTGATCGATTCAATACGATCTTCGCTGATTTGCGAAATGTGAACAAGTCCATCAATATCATTATCTAGCTCTACAAAAACACCATAGTTCGTAATCTTAGATGCCTTACCCTTAACCACATCGCCTATTTTATAGTGAGTTTCGATTTCATCCCATGGATCTGAAGATAGTTGCTTCATTCCAAGAGAAATTCTCTGACTATCAGCATCCACATCTAGAACTGTTGCATCTACTTCATCACCCTTTTTGACCACTTCAGATGGATGATTAACTTTGCGCGTCCAAGACATATCCGAAACGTGTACCATTCCATCGATACCTTCCTCTAGCTCAACAAATGCTCCATATGTAGTTAGATTACGGATTTTACCACGAACTCGAGCACCTACAGGGTAATTATGGCGAGCCATATCCCAAGGATTAGCGTCTAATTGGCGCGTACCTAGAGAAATCTTTTGTTCTTCTTTTTGAATGCCTAAAACGACGGCTTGTATATCTTGTCCTATACGCAGAACTTCTCCTGGTTTGGTGATCCGTTTCGTCCATGAAAGTTCAGTAACATGAACAAGCCCTTCAACACCTTGCTCAATTTCAATAAAGGCACCATAAGGAACTAAATTTACAACCTTACCAGAAACAGTGGCTCCAATTGGATACCTCTCTTCAATCTTTTCCCAAGGATTGTCCGCTAGTTGTTTAAGCCCGAGGGAAACACGTTCACGTTCACGGTCAATTTCGATAATGATGACCTCAATTTCTTCACCCTGCGAAACCAACTCACTTGGATGCTGGATGCGACCCCAAGACATATCAGTAATATGAAGGAGTCCATCAAGCCCATCCAAATCAACAAAGGCACCGTAATCGGTTATATTTTTAACTTGCCCGCGACGTTTATCGCCCGGTTTTACTTGCTCAAGAAGCGATTGACGCTTTTCCATGCGCTGCTCTTCTATTAGCTCACGGCGAGATACTACAATATTTTTACGATCTAAATTAATTTTTACGACCTTAAAGTCGTAGGTTTGGCCCACATATTGATCGAGATTCTTAGGCGGTTGTACATCTATTTGAGAAGCTGGCAAGAAAGAGTCGACTCCAATACTTACGATTAGCCCGCCCTTTACCTTGGAACGAACACGACCTTGTATGACGGCGCCTTCCTCACAGTTCTCAACAATTTTTTCCCAGTTCTTCTTTTGCTCAGCTTTGTCATACGATACAATTGGATTACCCTCTCGATCCTCTAGCTTCTCAAGATAAACTTCTATTTCAGAACCGACTTGCAGTTCACTAATATCAACAAATTCATTGGCATGAACAATGCCTTCTGATTTACCGCCTATGTCTATGACGACTTCAGTAGGGCGGATTTCGATAATAATACCTTTAATTATAGAACCCTCATTAAGGTTCTCGACATTACTGCCCTTGAGCAGTTCTTCCATGAGATGACTCATTTTGTTTAAATAGTCTGTAACAGTAGCTACAGATTGGTTAAGAGTTATAATTGTTATGGGATACCCCATTAAGGCGATGAAACACCTAAGCGAACGCGGGATCTTGAGGACAGCTGTTGCGCCTGCAAGCTTAAAATAAATACTTAATTAATAAGCAATTTAACCCATTTACAAAAAAAATAAACGGAGCATAATGCTACAATCAAGTGGCAAGATTACAACCCTGCTGAGGATGATTCCAGCGATAAAGAAAAAATCGAAAAATATTCGGGTGAAGTCAATTGGGCTTACCTTGAGCCACACTACAAGGCAGGAAATCTAGTCTATGTAGATCCATGCTTAGATCTAATAAATGCAGGGCTCGCTTTTTCTAGCGATAACGATAAGCTAGTTAAAGCATGGCTTAAATCAGGGGATCTGATAAAGCCATGCGACCTACACGTTCAAGAGTGGAAAAATACGAAGGTATTATTTAAAGCAACTATTGTTCGACCATTTATACTGATTCAACCGCAGTAACTACGTGCAGGCTTCTAAAAGAATCAAAGACTCTTAGTAAAAAAGGCGCACTTCCTACCCCTAAGAAGTGCGCCAACCATTAACTACTTTATTCTGTTACCCCTTTTCTTCTAATAGGAAGAAAATTTTATAATTAAAACAAATGTATCCAACAACAAGAGATAAATCGAAGAAGCTTAATTTACTTATACTACTTATATTTAGAATAAAATTCACTAATAAGAAGCTGGTGATGCGGGATCTACCCCTAAATCCCGCACCACTCTATTTTCTGCTTTGTCTTATTACCCCAACTCCCTACGGGAGTACACAGTAAACACAACAGTTAGCGTGCCAACTTATAGGGTCTTGCAAAAATTAATTAAAAAAAAGTGATAATACTAAATTTATATTAAAAATGAACTCATTTTGCTCGATCTACTTGGAAGCAAAGGTCAATTTTATAATCCTACGCGATGCCATTATTTAAATATAGAGAGGACTTAATCTCGGACTTCTTAGGTCTTCCCAGAAACCAGACTCAACCCTCCAAAAGAGCTCCTGCCTCAATTCACACACTTATGGTAATGCTTCGAGAACGATATAAGCTAGAACAACCTAGTCCAGAGCGAAGCCTAGTAGAAAATTGGGAAACAATTTTTGGAAAGCTAGCAGGTCGTTGCAACCCTCTTCGAATTAAGGATGAATCAGTCTTAATTATTTCAGTTACAAATCAAACCCTTCGCGCTGAATTGCGCTTTCAAAAAAGCTCATTGCTCAAAAAAATTCAGAAACTAGAGCATTGTGAAAGCATTAAAGATCTAGTTATTCGAAGTTAAAAATAAAAGGTTACTCTTCACATTTTTCAGTTACAATACACATAGAAACAACTAGAGTTGCATATTGCTTTTTCTAAATTAAAATCTATACAAAAATGAAATCTTATCAGGAATTACTACGTACTGTTCTTGAAACTGGTACCCATCGCGACGATCGTACTGGTACTGGAACTTACTCTATATTTGGAGCACAGGCACGTTTTTCTCTGACGCCTAATTTCCCACTTCTAACAACCAAAAAGCTCCATCTTCGATCTATTATTCACGAGTTACTTTGGTTTATCAAAGGGGAAACAAACATTGCTTACCTAAAAGAAAATAAAGTTTCCATCTGGGATGAATGGGCTGACTCCGAGGGCAATCTAGGCAGGGTTTATGGAGCACAATGGCGAGACTGGGCAGGGGCAAATAGTGAGCGTTTTGACCAACTTAGTCAGGTAATTGAGTCGTTGAAAAATAATCCCAATAGTAGACGCCACATTGTTTGTGCGTGGAATCCAGGTGAAATTAAACTCATGGCGCTACCACCTTGCCATGCTCTATTCCAATTTTATGTGTCAGACGGAGAACTAAGTTGCCAACTATATCAACGCAGCGCCGATATTTTTTTGGGAGTTCCTTTTAATATAGCTTCATATGCATTATTAACGATGATGATTGCTCAGGTCTGTGACCTTAAACCGAAAGATTTTGTTCATACATTTGGAGATCTTCACCTTTACGTAAATCATATAGATCAAGCTAAAGAGCAACTTTCTCGTAAACCTAGAGCGCTGCCACAAATGCAAATTAATCCTTTGGTTAAGAATATTAATGACTTTGCATATGAAGACTTTGAACTGCTTAATTACGATCCACATCCAGCAATTAAAGCACCAATTGCAATATAATAGAAGCTTGTGAAAAATACCGCTTGCTAAAGCTATCTTCGCAGTACTCACATTACTTAATAGTTCTATTTAGACGATAAAATTTGTGAAAAAATTTAAAGCAATTGCAGCTATGGCTGAGAATCGAGTAATAGGTAATAAGGGAGAAATCCCCTGGCATTTACCCGAAGATTTTCGTTGGTTTAAACAAGCTACAATGAATGGTGTTCTTGTCATGGGACGAAAGACTTATGAATCCATAGGAAAACCGTTACCAGGCAGAGAGACCTACGTGCTCAGTCGCACGGCCAGATCAATTAAAGGAGTACACAACTTCTGTAATATAGAATTACTGCAAGAAATTGATTCAGAGAAGACAATATGGATCGTTGGAGGTGCACAAATATACGAACAAATGTTGCCATTATGTCAGGAAATTTACCTTAGCAGGGTGCACAAAAACTACCAAGGTGATACAAAATTTCCAGTTTTCGAAAACGGTTTTCGTCTTACTGAAAAAATTATAGTTACTCATGATTTTGACGTCGAACGCTGGGAAAAAATCTAATCAAGTGCCTTAAATTTTAATACTCTAGTAGTATTTCAATGGAGCAAAAATACCCTTTACTACTAAAAACTAACAATACCTATTTTGATTTAGTCTTAGCTGGAGCAAATGCAGCGTACAAAAGTAAGAGCACATTAACTACAGGAACGAGTAATAAGATAGACCAAAATGGCTTTCTACCAATGTCATTAAGTCGCTTAATAAGCTGCATTAAAATACAAAATAATGCTACTATTAGCGCAACAATTCCAAAAAAATAAGCCAGTGGCATCAAAAACTCATGTTTTTCATCGTGACTAAAGTAATCGATTCCTGCATAAAAAATGTAGGCTACTGCCAACAACATAAGTAGCACACGGTATAAAAATGCGACTGGGCCGATACGCCCTTGGGAACTAAAAAAAGAGTCTTTCATGAAAGTAGTAACTATTGTCAATGTTTGAACTTACAGATTATAAGCGCAACAAAAACTTCAGTTAAAAATTTTCCAATATATTAATTCTTCGAATTAATTTTTATTGCGCAAACTAATGGCATTTATTGCCCATTGTGCATGTTCGGCTAAAAGACTATCAGCTCCCTTGGCAACTAATTGTAAAGAAGGCAAATCAAATATATCTCCAATATTACCTAAAACAACACAAATATTTCGTTTAAAGCGGCGAATTTTTAGCCGGCGCATTGGAGAACCTTTCATCCGTTCTGTGAAGGTTTGCTCCGACCAATGTAACATATCTCGCAAAGTTGGGAGTTCTCGCGCAGCAAACCTAGCCTCTTTGTGTGGCACTGCCCAGCGATTCCATGGACAAACATCGAGGCATTCATCACAACCATAAAGACGATCGCCAATTGCAACCCTAAACTCAATTGGAATAGGTCCATCATGCTCTATAGTTAAGTATGAGATGCAACGCTTAGCGTCTAACTGGTACGGTGCAGTAATCGCCTGCGTGGGGCAAACATCTACACATCGCGTACAAGAACCACAACGATCTTTGCCGGCTTTATCTGGAGTTAATTCAAGAGTCGTTACAATATTTGCCAAAAATGACCATGTGCCACGATTAGGCTCGACTAATATAGTGCTCTTTCCTTGCCAACCAAGGCCTGCAGCTTCAGCAATTGGCTTTTCCAATATTGGACCAGTATCCACATAGGGACGTTGCACACTACCATAATCTTGGCTTAATAGTCGGCAAAGCTTTTTTAAACGTTTAAGAATAAGATTATGATAGTCATCACCCAACGCATACCTAGCAATTCGGTAATTACGATCGGGATCTGGCTGATAATAATTCATCGCAAGCACTAAAATACTTCGTGCTTCTGGAATCAAACGCTCCGGATGCAAGCGGCGGTCATTATTTCTTTCCATCCATGTCATGCTACCATTCTTGCCCTTTGCAATCCAATCACGATAATAGTCTTTTCTCAAATTGACTGGTACTGAAGTAACTCCCAATGAATGGAATCCCAAATTCTTCGCCTCCGCTTCAATACGATGACGAATTTGACTAGTCCTATTTTTCATAATTATCGTTTCAGTTACATTTTCAGGTGACAGCCATGAAAAAGTATTATTTATATATAAATATGAATAAACAATCAATTACAGGCGCCGCACTAATTATAATTCTCATCATAGTAGTACTTGCTGGTTCGCGCTTATACGTAAGTGTCCCTGCCGGACATGTAGCTGTAGCGACACTTTTTGGTGAAGTTGTCGATAAACCCTACGAAGAGGGGCTAACTTTCCCAGTAAACCCACTGTACGAATTTACTTTTTATGATATACGTGAAAAAGAATTAAAAGAAAGCGCTGGAGTACCGAGTCAGGACCAATTAACTACGAGCGTAGACGTGAGTATAAAATTCAGAATTGATGGTAGTCAAACACCGCGAATACTTCAAGAAACTGGTACTTTTGAAGACGCTGTACGAGTTCAAATTCAACCTAAGCTTCGCTCCGTAGTTAGGGAGCAGGGGAAAAGCATAGTTCGTGCAGAAGATTTCTTCTTACAACAAACTCAAGAAAATTTACAAACTGCTATCTTCAGTTCCATGAGTGACTATCTAAACGAGCGTGGAATTATCTGCCTCGATATTCTCATTCGAGATATTAGTTTACCTCCATTTATTACGCGCGCAATTGAATCAAAGAAAGAGCGCGAACAAGAGGTACAAAAAGAAAAAGCTGAGTTGGAACGTTTCCGTATGGAGCAACAACAAATAATAGCCCAGGCTGAAGCGAAGCGAGAGGCTTCCGAGTTAGATGCGGAGCAGCGACGAATTTTAGCTGATGCACAGGCTTATGAAATTACACAATTAAACGAAGCCATTGCTAAAAATCCAGCATATGTGCAGATTCAAGCACTTGAAGCGCTCAAGGCCATCTCAGCTAATCCATCGAGTAAGATATACTTCATTAACGGAGACTCTCCTGCACCTCTGCCTCTCATGAACATGGGAGAACCCCTAACGAAATAAATAGATAATTAATGCCTCGAGAATTAGAAACAATGTGTGCTTGAGCACTTAAAATAGTGAAAATACTTTTTTCCATAGAGCAATAGAAACAGTTAACAAACCCAACCATATAGTCATAAAAAATAGTCTACTAATCTACTCTACATAAATTATCTCTGTGTCAGCAAACTATACTGAAGATAGCATTAAGTCTCTAGACTGGAAAGAGCACATCCGATTGCGACCTGGAATGTATATCGGTAAGCTTGGCGACGGTTCATCACAAGATGATGGAATCTACATTTTATTAAAGGAAGTACTCGATAATTCGATCGATGAATTCGTGATGGGGCACGGAAAAATCATCGAAGTAACTATCGATGCAACGCATGTTGAAGTTCGTGACTTTGGCAGAGGAATTCCTCTCGGTAAACTCAAAGACTGCGCCTCTAAAATTAATACTGGCGCCAAGTACGACTCTGAAGCTTTCAAAAAGTCTGTAGGTTTAAACGGAGTTGGCATCAAGGCAGTCAATGCATTATCCTCTGAATTTCAGATACAAGCGTTTCGTGAGGGAAAAACTCGTTCGGTTAACTTTGCTCGGGGAGAAGTTATAAATGGAGATGACAGTGATAAAAATACAGGTAATGAAACCAGCGGCACACGACTCGCCTTTGATCCAGACCCATTGATTTTCGGTAGTATTCGGTACAGAGAGGATTATGTTGCAGATATGCTTTGGAACTACGCATTCCTTAATAGTGGATTAACTGTCATTTATAACGGTAAGAAATTTAAATCAGATAAAGGTCTGCACGATCTACTAGAAAATAAATTAGATGGAGATCCACTCTACCCAATTGTACATTTAAAAGGTAAAGATATCGAAATTGCCTTTACCCACTCTAGCGGCTACGGAGAGGATTATTACTCCTTTGTGAACGGACAGCACACTACGATGGGAGGTACCCATTTGTCCGCTTTTCGCGAAGCCTTAGCTAAGACAATTAAAGAATTCTTTAATAAAGATATCGATGCAGTCGACATAAGGACCTCGATCTGCGCGGCTGTCAGTATTAAGGTAGAAGAGCCTGTCTTTGAGTCTCAGACTAAAACAAAGCTAGGGTCACAGGAGATGGGACCAAAAGGGCCAACAGTGAGAACTTTCATGGTTAATTTCATCAAGCAAGCCCTAGACAACTATTTACATCGGGAACCCGATACTGCGAAAGTACTACTCGATAAAATTCTTGAATCGGAGCGCAATCGTAAAGAACTAAAGGGCATACAAAAACTAGCACGAGAACGCGCCAAGAAAGCAAAAGTTCATAATAAAAAGCTTCGTGATTGCCGTATACATCTAGACTCAAAGAAAGAAGGACGCCTTAATTCCACATTATTTATTACTGAAGGAGACTCTGCTTCTGGTTCGATCACGAAAGCACGAGATGTTAAAACTCAAGCTGTTTTCTCCCTCAAAGGAAAACCCTTAAACTCTTTTGGTCTATCCAAAAAAATTGTCTACGAAAACGAAGAGTTTAATTTGTTACAAGATGCCCTTAATATTGAAAATAGCCTAGAGGATCTTCGTTTTAACAATGTAGTCATCGCCACTGATGCAGATGTTGACGGTATGCATATACGCCTGCTTTTAATAACATTCTTCCTGCAATTTTTCCCGGAATTAATCCGCCAAGGTCATCTACATATATTACAAACTCCCCTATTTAGAGTACGTAACAAAAAAGTCACTCACTACTGTTACACTGAAACTGAGCGGCTTAGTGCGATTAAAGAGTGCAGTCCAAAACCAGAAATTACTAGATTTAAAGGCCTCGGAGAGATTTCCCCGAACGAATTTAGTCACTTTATTGGGAAAAATATACGCTTGGATCCTGTAATCATACCAAAAGGAATGACGACTCGCGATCTCTTAACTTTTTATATGGGTAAAAATACCCCAGAACGACAAGAATTTATAATCGACAATCTAAAAATACTTCGCGACGAGATTGAAGAACAAGTTGCTAGTTAACTATCGTGCTATTTTGGTTAGAGTAATATTCAAATAATCTGCTTTTATTCCAGTTATTCAGCCTAAATTAGTCAGTAGAAAGTATCTATTAAATTTGTATACTTATTACGCTTTTCTTAATTCGACAAGCAGATCTTTACTATCTACCTGATCACCAGCTTGTGCTTCTATGCGATCAACTACACCGTCCGCTAAGGCATAAACCGTTGTTTGCATCTTCATCGCTTCTAAAACACAAAGCTTCTCCTTTTTCTTGACCTTCTGCCCTACGGATACTGAAACGCTACTAACCATGGCAGGAATTGGTGAACCAACTTGCAATTTGTTAGCAGGATCAGCCTTATCGCGCTTCTTCGACTGCGTTTGAATCGAGCGATCCAGGATTGTGCACTCACGAGCTCGCCCATTTAATTCAAAAGTCAATGTGCGTAGTCCCTCCTCATCCGGCTCGGAGACATAGACTAGCTTAATAATGAGAGTTTTGCCCTGCTCAATTTCAACGGAAATTTCTTCCCCAGGATTTAATCCATAGAAAAAAGCAGGCGTAGGAAGCACACGCGCGTGCCCAAAGCTATCCACATACTTAATTAGGTCTTTAAAGACCTGAGGATACATCAAATACGAATATAAATCATCATCGTCTATATCTCGCTTTAAAGTACGCCGTAAATCCTTACGAACTGCATCTATTTCAACTTTTTCTGCCCGTTTGCTCGGACGACCTTTATAAGCTTTACGATCTCCTATTATAACTTGTTGGACTTTTTTAGGCCACCCGCCCTTCGGCTGACCTAATCCTCCAGAAAGCATATCAACAACCGATTCGGGAAAAGCTGTTCCCGGTTCAAGATTGACCACGTCTGCAGGCTCAATTCCTTTAGTAAGTAAGAACATCGACAGGTCGCCTACAACTTTCGAAGATGGAGTAACTTTAACGATATCACCAAATAATTTGTTCACCTCGTGATAATAGCGTACAACCTCTGGCCAACGTGCACCTAGTCCAAGCGCTCGTGCTTGCTCGCGTAAGTTAGTATACTGACCACCAGGCATTTCATGCGTGTAAACTTCAGCAGAACCGAACTTAGGGCTTGTATCGAAAGGCCCATAAAATTGGCGAACTGCCTCCCAATAGATAGATAGCTCATTTAAGAATTCTAGGTTCAATCCTGTATCTCGCTTTTGCCCGTGCAACGCATTGACAATCGAGTTTAAATTTGGCTGTGAAGTTAGGCCTGATAGCGATGAAACAGCTAAATCTACGACATCAACGCCCGCCTCAGCAGCCTTAATAATTGATGCGCCCGCAATGCCAGAAGAATCATGCGTATGAAAATGCACAGGAATGCTAATTTCGCTACGTAAGGCCTTAACCAATTTATATGCCGCATGCGGCGTGCATAGGCCTGACATATCTTTGAGAGCCAATATGTGAGCACCCATTTGCTCGAGCTCTTTAGCCATATCAACATAGTATTTTAAAGAATATTTATCGCGCGCTTCATCTAATACATCGCCTGTGTAGCAAATCGTAGCCTCACAAATAGAATTAGTATCCTTACGAATAGAATCCATAGCGACTTTCAAGTTCGGGAGATAATTTAACGAGTCAAATACGCGAAAAATATCCATCCCAGAATCGGCTGAATGCTTGATGAAGCCACGGATTACATTGTCCGGATAATTCGAGTACCCAACTCCATTTGCTCCACGCAATAACATCTGGAAACAGACATTAGGAATACGTGCACGAAGGCGACGAAGGCGCTTGAAAGGGTTTTCATGCAAAAAGCGCATGGAAGTATCAAATGTAGCCCCACCCCAACACTCTAAAGAGTATAGGTCGCCGGCTCGCTGTGCAATTGCATCGGCTACCTTCAATTGATCATAACTGCGCATTCTAGCTGCTAATAGCGACTGGTGCGCATCGCGCATTGTCGTATCGGTTATAAGTAACTTCTTTTGCTTACGAGTCCACTGTGCAAACTTATCGGGACCATATTTAGCTAAATAGTCCTTCGTGCCCTTAGGTAACTTATGAGTATGGTCATGAGTAGGTACTATAACTGGTAGGTCCATTATAGGTACTGGGCGTCCTTTGACTTGATCATTACCATTTACAATTGTCTCCCCTAAGAGGTTAAGAAGCTTGGTTGCGCGATCACGACGCCTTTTAAAATTAAATAATTCTTTCGACGTATCGATCAGAGTAGTGGTCGCTTTTCCAGAGACAAATATCGGATGGTTAATCACATTCTCAATAAAAGGAATATTAGTTTTTACCCCACGAATACGCATCTCCCTAAGAGCACGATCCATTCGCTGAATGGCTAAATCAAAGTTGCTAGCCGAAGCGGTTAGCTTAACTAAAAGAGAATCATAATAAGGTGTAATGACAGATCCTGTGTCACCCATCGCACCATCTAAGCGAATACCGAATCCTGCAGCGGAGCGATAATTGACTATCTTTCCATAATCAGGCGCAAAATTCTTTTCAGGATCCTCTGTCGTAATACGAGCCTGGATCGCAACCCCATTACGAGCGATTAAGTCCTGTTTTGGAATTCCAATTTCTTTGGAGTGTAAACTATGACCCTGCGCAATTAAAATTTGACTACGAACAATGTCGATGCCGGTAATCACTTCGGTTACGGTGTGCTCAACTTGAATTCGTGGATTCATTTCAATAAAAAACCAATCATCACAATCCAAGTCATAAAGAAATTCGACGGTACCTGCGCTGTAGTATCCGATCGATCGAGCAATTTGGACTGCCGCATCACATAGAGCAGCGCGTACATCATCTGGCAGTCCAATAGAAGGGGCTATTTCAACCACTTTTTGATGGCGACGCTGCACGGAGCAATCTCGCTCATGTAGATGTACAACATTACCTTGTTTGTCTCCTAAAATCTGAACTTCAATATGCTTCGCACGCTCAATATATCGTTCCAAAAAAACCGCTGCATTTCCAAATGCGCGCTGTGCTTCACCCTGTGCCTCTTCCAGTGATGACTTTAACTGCTTGGGATCTTTAACCACACGCATACCGCGGCCACCACCACCAAATGCAGCTTTAATAATTAATGGAAAACCGATTGTTTTAGCGATTTTCAAAGCCTGCGATGGATCTGCTATTGGATCTTCAGTGCCTGGTAAAGTAGGCACATTAGCTTTTTCAGCTATTTTGCGAGCCTCAATTTTATCTCCCATCCGCGACAATAAATCAGAACTAGGCCCAACGAAATTAAGTCCATTTGCTTCACAAGCATTGGCAAAACCAGCATTTTCTGACAAAAACCCATAACCTGGGTGAACTAAATCAACTTTGTTTGCCTTAGCTATGTCAATGACGCTATCAATATCAAGATATGCGGCAACAGGACCTTTGCCCTCTCCAACAAGGTACGATTCATCTGCTTTAAAGCGATGAACTCCAAATCTATCCTCATTGGCATAAACTGCCACCGTGCGGCAGGCAAGCTCTGTAGCACTTCGAAAAATCCTTACAGCAATTTCGCTGCGGTTAGCGGCTAATAATTTCTTCATTAATATAGGAGCAGTAGTTTTTGAAGTTGAAGAAATTAATAGCTCAAGCACAAGTCAAGAAAGTGCAACTAAACGATAATCTGGAAGACAATTACGATTGGTAGATAGTTTCTACTTGATAGACTCAATGAATTACACTTTCACAAAAGAGTAATACATCACTATGATAGTTCTATTACCCCTTATATTTAACGTATTCCATGCCTAAAAAAAAGCCGCCAAATAAGGCAGAATCACTCGAATTGCCTTTCGATCAGTCGGTTGAAACAGATCTGAACGAGAAACGTACAATGGATGGATTGTTTGATCTTCAAACTAAATCAGGACACGTCGACCATATGTTTAGCGAGTGGTTTCTCGATTATGCTAGCTATGTTATTTTAGAGCGTGCTGTGCCACATGCTAATGATGGTCTTAAGCCAGTCCAGCGGCGCATTTTGCACTCCATGCGCGAGTTAGAAGATGGACGTTATAATAAAGTAGCTAATGTAATTGGCAATACAATGAAGTATCATCCGCATGGCGATGCTTCTATTGCAGATGCAATGGTGCAAATCGGGCAGAAAGATCTATTAATCGATATGCAAGGTAATTGGGGAAACACTTTTACTGGAGACTCGGCGGCGGCTTCACGTTATATTGAAGCACGTCTTTCCAAATTTGCTCTGGATGTAGTTTTTAATCCTAAAACCAC
>JAKVCN010000038.1 GCA_022448585.1 Puniceicoccaceae bacterium
ACAATCATGTCATATGGTAATAAGTTTCAGTGATGTAGATCCAGTAATTAGCCAAATGTGCCTTCGCACACTTAGATTACTATTTGGACTGCATTAGCCAATCATAAATTCCTTAGATCTGTCTGATATCATGTATTTGCCACAAGAAATTATAGCAACTAAGAGAGATGGAAAACGATTAAGCAAGAATCAGATTCAACACTTTGTTGATGGTATTGTAAGAGGTGATTTTTTTGACTATCAAGCGACTGCTCTATTAATGGCAATTGTTTTGAATGGCATGGATCCTGAAGAAACAACTGCACTTACTGAGGCAATGTTACATTCTGGAAGAATTGAAAATCTTGATGCTATTAAAAGACCTAAAATAGATAAACATTCAACTGGTGGAGTCGGCGACAAGGTTTCTATCTTGCTTGCACCATTGATGGCTTCTGCTGGTCTCTGCGTGCCTATGATGAGCGGCAGAGGACTTGGACATACTGGTGGAACAATTGATAAGTTAGAATCTATACCAGGTTTTAATATCAATTTAGAACAAAGCATGTATGAGAACCAGTTGGCTAGGATTCATCAAGCTATGATTGGCCAATCTCCAGATATAGTTCCAGCTGATCAAATACTATATTCATTACGCGATGTTACCGGTACAGTTGAAAGTATACCACTTATATGTGCGAGTATTCTAAGTAAAAAGCTAGCTGAGGGTATAGATGCTTTAGTGTTAGATGTTAAATGTGGATCTGGTGCGTTTATGACAAATGAATCGAATGCCCGTGAATTGGCTCATGCTCTAGTTGGTATATCTAAATCTATGGGAAAACCAGCTTCTGCAATTTTAACTCGCATGAATCAACCATTAGGGTGCGCTATTGGCAATTCTCTCGAAGTTATAGAGTCAATTAGTTGTCTATGTGGTAATGGTCCAAAGGATTTAATGCAAGTGACCTATGAACTCGGAGCAGAGATGTTGCGACTCGGCGGTATCTGCGAAGAAGAAGATGAAGCATTCCAATTAATGCAGAATAAGATTTCTAGCGGAGAGGCATTATCCGCATTTCGACAACTTGTTCATGCACAAGGAGGATCAACTCAAGTCGTTGATGACACCAGTTTATTTTCAAGATCGAAGCATTCTCATTCTTATATTTTTAATGGAGAAAAACCCGCATACATATCAGAAATACACGCAAAATATATCGGAGAAGCAGCTCGAATTTTAGGAGCTGGTCGCAGTCATGCAAAAGAAGTAATTGATAGTGCAGTCGGCATCTATCTTAACTACAAAGTTGGAGATTTCATTAAACCGGGAGAAACGCTTTGTAGGGTGGACTATAATGATAGTAATAAATTAGTGCATGCACTAGATCGAATAGAAAAAGCATTGTCCTTTACTACTGAAGAGGTTGTTATAGATAACGTCATTATTGAGAGAATAACAGATTAATAGATGCTTCCTAAGTTACCAGATTGTCTTACAAATTTTTGTCCTGAAGTAGGTATCGTTTTAGGATCAGGACTTGGTTTTTTTGCAGAGAGTTTGGATGTTTGTGGCCGATTAGCATATGAGCAAATACCAGGTTTTCCTACATCTACTGTGCCTGGTCATGCAGGTCAGTTTGTTTATGGTAAATTAAAGGGACGGAAAGTAATCTGCATGCAGGGACGTTTTCATTATTATGAAGGGTATAACATGGAGCAACTGTCTTTGCCGATTCAGCTAATGAGCTCCTTGGGTATCTCTACACTTTTTCTTACAAACGCTGCTGGTGGTATAAATACTTTATATAAGCCTGGAGATTTTATGTTAATCGCAGACCATATTAATTTTCTCGGCACAAATCCTTTGATCGGCAAAGGAGATGAAAATGGTCTTTTATTTACTGATATGTCAGCTGTTTATGATTCTAATTTACGTAGTCAGATCCGTGTTTGGGCTAAAGATTCAGATATTTCATTACACGAAGGCGTATATTTGGCGACAACAGGACCTTGTTATGAAACCCCCGCAGAGATTCGAGCTTTTGCTTCAATTGGTGCGGATGCAGTAGGAATGTCAACGGTACCTGAGGCGATTATAGCGCGTCAATTAGGCCTGCGTATTATAGGTTTATCATGTATTACTAACCTTGCAGCTGGTTTATCTGAAAGTCCGCTTAGTCATGATGAAGTATCACAAACAGCCGATAAAGTGAAAAATATATTTGCTAGGTTACTGGCTGGATCGGTTGAATTAGTTTAGTCAAATTATAATTATGGTTACAGAACTTAAAAATCACTCTATCGCACTGCATTATTTGTCAATTTTACGCGATGAGCGCACAGGTAGTTCTAATTTTCGCAAAGCTACGATAATTTTAACACATGCTTTGGTTTTAGAGGCTTGTCGGCAACTAGAGCTAAGTCTTGAGAGTATTCACACGCCATTAGAAAAAATCGAGGCACAGAAAATCAAAGGTAAATTAGTCTTTGTACCCATTTTGCGTGCTGGTCTTGGAATGTTAGACGCAGCATTAGATATATTACCTAATGCTGCTGTCGGTTATATAGGTTTAGAAAGAGATGAGCAAACAGCTATTGCTCATTGTTATTACTCTAAGATGCCCAATCTAAGTGGCGTTCAAAGAGTTTTTTTACTCGATCCTATGCTAGCAACTGGTGGTTCAGCCTCTCAATCTATAGTAAAACTCAAAGAATCAGGTGTAGAAAACGTTAGTATGGTTAGCATAGTAGCGGCGCCTGAGGGAATACAGCACATAGAGGGATTACACCCAGATGTTGATATCTTTACCGCATCAATTGACAGAGAATTAGATGTAAATCGATATATACTACCTGGATTGGGTGATTTTGGCGATCGCCTCTTTGGCACTGATTAGTCTTTAGCAAAAGAAATAGTAATACAAGCAGTCTATTATTCTTCCCCTAATCGCTTGCGCCAATCTGACCAACTTATTTCGCTAAGAGTTGGCTTACCTGCTGGAGAAGTAAGTGGACTCTTTGTTTTCATTAAATCGCATAAAAGATTTATAATTTGCTTTTCATTTATCTGGTCACTTGCTCGGTAACTCTTTTTAATTGCTAAATTAGCAACCATCTCAGTGTGTACTTCAGGTGAATTTTTATTCCGAGAGCGATGACGAAGTTTTTCAATTAGATCACGTATAAAACTTTCCGTTTGTTCTATTTCTAACCAAGATGGTATAGCTTGAAGCCGAAAAAAATTCTGGCCAAATTCCTCAATGTTAAATCCGTAATTATTTAATAATTGGATTTGTTGGCGCAAAGCTTCGGATGAGAGAGGTTCAAATTCTAAATTTATTGGTAGTAGTAGGTTTTGGCTATCCGTATTTTTAGAGCAAAGACTTTCTAGAATCTTTTCATAACGTACACGTTGATGCGCATGTCTAATGTGTAACATTACGAGTCCTTGGGGGCTTTCAAATAATGCATAATACTTCCGTATTCGTTTGATGAATTGCCATCCTATTATTTGATCTCCTTTTTTTGTAATGCTATTATAACTTGCTTCTATAGAATTTTCAGCTGTAGGGGAGGGTATGGCTCTTGGCGTAACTGTAGCAAATTTATCCCCTATTGTAGGAGCTGTAGGCTCGATATGTATGGTTTTTGGGTTTGAAACAGATAGTATATCTTCGGATCTAAATTCTGATACATTGACTGCATTATTTGAGTTCGGAAGTGTCACTAAAGAAGCAGTATTTTGTAAGTTTCCCTTGGTTTTTAGAAGTGATGGAATAGGCCTCGAATCTAGTTCAGCCTTTTTTAGGCTTTTGCTGATGGCATCCTCCACAAAACGGCTAACTATATCTTTATTTCGAAAGCGAATCTCTCGTTTTGCAGGATGGACATTTACATCGATTTGTTTGGGATTAATTGTTAAAAAAAGAAATGCAGGAGGATATCTTCCTTTTTGAATACGCCCATGATAAGCATTTAATACTGCAAATCCAAGTGCTCGGCTATTTATAGGTCGCCGATTTACTAATGTGACTAATTCACGACGATTACTTCTACCAACTCCAGCTTTAGCGGTTAAGCCATTTATCATTAGGCTTTTATTAGATTCCTCATAATTTACTGCAATCAAGTCATTGGCCATCTGTCGACCCCAGATCTCAGCTATTCGATCACTCAAATTATTGCATGCAGGTGATTGAAATACTGTTCGTCCTTTATCTAAAAGGCGAAAGGAAATATTTGGGTGTGCTACAGCAAAAAGTCTGGTCGTATAAATTATGTGGGCTGATTCGGTAGCATCGGTCTTTAAAAATTTTCGCCTTGCTGGTAGTGAATTAAATAAATGGGCGACCTCAATTTTTGTTCCAACTGGCATACCACAAGCACGTTTACTAAGTAATACACCCTTATTCATATTAATTTCTGTTCCGTATTCTTCTGTAGAACGTGTACAAATCGTGAATTTTGATACAGAGGCTATTGATGGTAACGCTTCACCTCTAAATCCAAAACTGTTTATAAGATTCAGATCGCTTACTTCTCTTATTTTACTGGTAGCGTGACGTTCTAAGGCTAGTAGTGCCTCATCGGATGTCATGCCAATGCCATTATCTTTGACGCACATATACGATTTTCCGCCATTATGAAAAGTGATTTCTATATTTGTTGCACCAGAATCAATACTATTTTCTACAAGCTCTTTAATGACAGCTACTGGACGTTCAATTACTTCACCTGCTGCAATTTGGTTGGCAACGTGATCGGATAATATACGTATTGCAGGCATAGATTATATTACATGGTTTGTCTTGAGACTACTTTGCTGCAAATAATAGATTCGTATTAATTTAAGATAAGCAAAACCGAAATATAACATACGAAGATAATTAAACGGAACGAATGCAATTAATTAAAGTTATAATTATTGAGCTAATTTCTTGCTGTGTATTTATTTAAATCAATATAGGAATTATTATGCCAAATCGCTTAGTCATCGAGAGCAGCCTTTATCTTCGTCAGCATTCCAGCCAACTTGTTGATTGGTATCCGTGGAGTCAGTTGGCCATCTCTAAAGCAAAAAATAAGAATAAACCAATGCTGATATCAATTGGCTATTCTGCCTGTCATTGGTGCCATGTAATGGCACAAGAATGTTTTGATGATCCCTACATTGCAGAATTGATGAATAAGCATTTTGTATGTGTGAAAGTTGATCGTGAAGAGAGGCCAGATGTAGATCAAGTGTACATGGAAGCAGTGCAGATGCTTGATCAAAGGGGCGGATGGCCGCTAAATGTATTTTGCTTGCCCGATGGACGTCCATTTTTTGGCGGCACTTATTTTCCTCCTAAAGACCTTGGTAATGGACTTATTCCATGGCCGCAGTTGTTAATGCGAATAGCTGAGCACTTCCGCCGCTCAAAAGATGACTTAGTCAAAAATGCGGATGCTATTGAAAAAAATATTTTAGCGGCAAACGAAGTGGTTGGATCACCTTGGTCGATCTCCGATATTACTGATGCCGTTACAGGTATTTGTGGGGCACATGATGATGATTATGGCGGATTTGGAAAAGCGCCCAAATTTCCGCCTGCAATGGTCCTTAATTTTCTTCGCGCGACAATTGAATTGAGTCAAGATAGACTCGAAAATTCAAAACTCGGTGACCGAGTAAATTCAGTATGCCATCATACCCTCAAGGCCATGGCGCATGGGGGTTTGTATGACCAGTTTGGTGGAGGGTTTGCTCGTTACAGTGTAGATTCTTACTGGCTGATTCCCCATTTTGAAAAAATGCTTTATGATAATGCACAGCTTATAGATGCATACACAAGAGGTTGGTTAGATAATAAAAATCCTCTTTACGAAGCAATCATTGATGAGACTATAGAATGGTTGGATCGAGAATTGTGCTCTAAGCATGGAGGATATTTTTCCGCACTAGATGCTGATTCTGGCGGTGGTGAAGGTCGTTATTATGTTTGGTGTCCAGAAGAAATGGATGCGGTTCTTGGTCCGAGCGTTAGTAAGGAAGTAAAGAATGCTTATAATATTACAATGGAAGGAAATTTTGAAGATGGTTACTCTACTCCCTCACTCGTTGAACCTGACTTTGATAAACGCATAAAACTGGCTCCAGCTAGAAAAAAACTACGTGAACACCGCGAATTAACTCGAAGTGCTCCTGCTAGGGATCCAAAGCTATTGACCGCATGGAATAGTTTACTTGCTCGCTCCATGGCAGAAGCTGGATTTTATTTTAATCGTTCGGATTGGCTGATTAGCGCACGCAGGGTTGCCGATTTTATCTGGGAAAAATTAACCATAGAAAGCAATGATGCTAGAATCTATCTGAAATCAGTTTATTATGAAGATAGCGGTGCTAGTGTAGATGGCTATTTACATGATTATGCCCTTGCTGCGGAGGCTTTTCTAGCAATCGGAGCAAAGATTGATTGGTTAGATGCTGGCGCTTCGCAAGTTTACATACAGCGTGCAAAGGCTTGCTTAGACAGTGCTCTGGATCTTTTCGAAGATATCCACTCACGTGGTTATTTTTTTACTGCTGATGGTGCTGAAGCTCCATTAGCCAGAAGAAAGGAGTGGTTTGATAATGCCACACCATCAGGAAATAGTCTTATGCTTCATGCATTGTCGGCATTATATACATTGACTGGAGAAGATCGTTATGAGACAGCATTTTCAAATTTACTGCCTGCATATAGTGACTATTCAAAGAATATTGCTAGCAGTGTTGCGCACGCATTGGAAGCAATCACCGTTCACCATCAAGGAGTTGAGGTATATCGGTTAAGCGAGGCTTCCCTATTTTCTACATTGCGAGAGAACTTGGCTAATCAAGCTTGGAAGCGTCGTTTTGTTCTACTTTCTAATTCTAAAATGAATTTTCAACTTTGTGTCGGTACCCAATGCCACAGAGAAGTTGATAGTGTTGAAGAATTATTTACTTAGTTTAGATGTGTTTATAATAGTACATTTTTGATTTATATTATTTATGAATAACTGTGAATCAACTAATGCTATTTAGGATCGATACTATTGCGATACATTGAATGAATACACTAGAGCGTCATTAGACTGTTCGCTAAAATAACAAAGCAATTTTTCCGAAAAATAGCACTATTCAACGCTAAAAATACTTCTATCGTGTAACGATTAGATAATTAATCGCTACACTTTGAATTTGCCAAAATAATATTCGTCATCGAGAATTTAAAGTATGTCAGATTCGAATAAACATGTAACATGGGGTGCGAGATTTGAGCAAGGTCCTGATGATTTAATGTTACGTATTGGCGAATCTGTTTCATTTGATCAGCGTTTAGCAAAATATGACATTCAAGGCAGTTGCGCTCACGCAAGAATGTTAGCGCACATTGGTATCCTTACACAATCAGAAGCTAATGATATTTGTGCGGGTCTAAATAAGATTCTCCAAAATATTGAGGCTGGTTGCTTCGAGTGGGATATTGAATTTGAGGATGTTCATATGAATATTGAGCAGGCTTTGACTCAGCTCGTTCCTGTGGCCGCAAAGTTACATACTGCCCGTAGTCGTAACGATCAAGTCGCTACTGATATGAGGCTTTGGTTTAAAGATTCGTGTGAGCGAATCGATACTGCGTTAACTAGGTCTATTGGCGCTTTAGTTGGTTTAGCTGAGCGTAATAAGAACATCATAATTCCAGGTTACACACATTTACAACGTGCTCAACCTGTATCCATAGCTCACCAACTATTAGCTTATATTGAGATGTTAGATCGTGATCGTACCAGAATAAGTATGCTTTTTGAGCAGGCGAATATCTGTCCACTTGGTTCTTGTGCAATAGCTGGTACAACGCTACCCATTGACCGCGAATTTGTAGCACTTGAATTGGGCTTTGTAAATGATGACGGCCAGCCAAACATAACTCAAAATAGTATGGATGCAGTTAGCGATCGTGATTTATTTATCGATTTCACGACTGCTTGTGCAACTATTGGCATACACTTGTCTCGTATAGCTGAGGATTTTATCTTGTGGAGTAGTTCCGAATTTAACTTTATCCGCTTGCCGGATGCATTCACTACAGGATCTAGTTTGATGCCTCATAAAAAGAATCCTGATGCTTTTGAATTAATTCGTGGAAAGGCTGCACGATTAGTAGCTAATGTGCAGTTGATTATGACCTTAGTTAAGGGATTACCTTTGTCGTATAACCGTGATTTACAGGAAGATAAACCTCCAGTTTTTGATTCCTTTGACACAACTTCTTTGATTCTTGAAACTTTATCAGAATGCTTACCTGGCATTGAGGTTAATAAGGAGAATTGTGCTTTAGCTGTAGCAGATCCAAGTTTATTAGCTACAGATGTAGTCGATTATTTAGTACTCAAAGGGCTTGCCTTTAGAGAAGCCCATCATGTGGTCGGAGAACTAGTAGCACTTTCAGAAAAAACGAAGATTCCTCTGAATGATTTACCCTATGATATGGTGAGTGCAATACATCCTGATCTTGATCGAGATTGGAGCCTCGTCTTCAACATAGACCGTGCATTAGATGCACGAGAACATACTGGAATGCCCGGACCCAAGCAAATAGCTAGTCGATTAGCTTATTGGAGATCTCTAATATAATCACTTACAGTAGAGATAATGCATAATAGCCAGTTATGTTAAGAGATGCATTAACTTAGCTTTAATTGTTGAGTTCACTAAGTAACTTTAAACTAACTTTGCTTTTAGATCAGCTTTGGAAGTTAATCCGACTACAGTTTCTGCTATTTCACCATTTTTAAATACTAAAATCGTTGGAATCGCTCGTATTTCATATTTTGTGGCGATCTCACTGTTGTTGTCTACATTAACTTTAGATATTTTAACGGATTCTCCAAGTTCACTTGCAAGCTCCTCTAATATAGGAGCAATCGATTTGCATGGTCCACACCAGGGTGCCCAGAAGTCTACAACAACTGGTACATTCGTATCGTTAATAGTAGATTCAAAATTAGACGAATCGAGTTCTATAATATTTTCAGACATGATTAGTAACTGGTGATTAATGAGTTTTATTTTAAAAAAGGTATTACTTCCTGATATAGTAATACTGCAAAAGCAATTGTAATTGATGTAGACAGGGTATCAATAATTAGAATTTTTATTGATAAAGATTTGGGCTCTGCTTTGTAATCTTTCACAAATATAATATTTACGTTGTGTATAGTACTGTCAAGAGGACCATTTTATTTAGGGGTATTATCACGTATGATTTCTTCAAGTTCACTTTTATCAACGTCCTCAATATTTTTACCGCGTCGACTGAGCGTTTCAAAAGTTTTTATGATGGTCTCACTCATTCTACTATGGGTTTCCTCCGAACCTCCAATAACAGAGAAGCGTTCAGCCTGTGTGATACGCTTATGACCATCTTTCGCGTCAAGACCAACACCAAGTACATGTACTATTGAATTATTAGGTTTTTCCATGTGTAATTAAATGATTCAAATATTATCTCATCTATTAATCAATTGCTTTACAGCAAATATCGGCGAAGGCGTTATCTTGTATGATTTCAATTTTTTCTAAACGAGTTAGCTCCAGTATTGCTAAAAAACTTGCAACAATGTTTGTCAGAGTAGTAGTCGATTTAAAGAGATCAGAAAATAAGAAAATTCGATTTTCACGCATGTATGAAAGAATGTATTCCATTCGATCAGCTACGGTAACTTGTTCAGCATTAATTTGACCTTCGGTAATTCTTTCAGCCAGTCGCCTCAAAACTAGATTAAATGTATTCCACAAATCTAATCTGTCGACTGGCTTTAATGGTCTTTCTTTAGTCTCTATTGAATCTTTCGGTCCTAATCGAGCGATTAGGTCATTACTATTTCGAATTAATTCTTCAATATCAGCAGATGCTTCTTTGAATTTCTTATACTCTAGGAGTTGTTGAACTAATTCCCATCGAGGATCTACACCATCATTTTCAATATCTTCATTTTTACCTTGCTCCTTTTTGGGTAACAGCATCCGACTTTTAATATACATCAAAGTAGCTGCCATTACAAAAAATTCCCCAGCAACTTCTAAATCTAGAGTTTCCATCTCACCAATAATATCGATGTATTGGCGAGTTACATTTTCAATTGGTATATCGTAGATATCTACTTCACTTCTACGTATTAGATAAAGTAAAAGATCCAAAGGACCTTCAAATTCTGGCAAGTGAATCGCAAAATCATTATTTGGTATGAGTGCTTCTTGCATTCGATTAATTACTGGTTTAAGCGCAGGTTTACTGTGAACGAAAAATCACTCTCACGGCTAGTATTATTGCGAAAACTAAGTGCATAAATAAGCTGCCACAGATTTCCTATTTTAGTACTTATGCCTACGCGAGTGTGAGTAAATTCACTTGTTTGACCATCAAATCGTACGTTAGTGAAGAGCGCATAGCGTTCGCTTAATTTACATATAAAGTCGATTCGGTACTGATTTATGTGCCTTTTCAGCATATCGGTTGAAAGTCCGATTTGCCACGATTCACCGCTAATTAGTGTACTTCGCGTCATTAATTCTTCGATTGTTAAGTCTTTTGTTTTGAATCTAGCAGACATATCAAACCTAAGCCAAGGGGCTGGACGAAGCATTAATTCGATCCAGCTTGCATGCAGAGATTCACTAGGTTGGTTGTCATAGCGTTCATAGTTATCTGTATCTAGTAGTACATCTTGGTATACATTAAAAGTTGCAAGATTTCTTGATCCATATCCCTCAGATCGAGTTTGATACAGGTTTTCCACTCCAATTCTTAATAATTGTGAGGGATGCAATGTATCACTATAACGCAGATCATTTAAATCAACTAAGGGTCTACCTAAATCAAATGCACGGCGCTCAATTGCAGCAATCTGATTATTTTTATCATCTTTTGAAAAGTAGCGATATTTTGCTATGGGACGAAGGGTATGACGTAATCCATTAATCCCCCAAACTTTGTTCATTGTAGGGTAATTAGCATGAGCTCGCGCCTCTAAATCAAATCCAAATGAATATATTTCTCTAGAGGTTTTGTTTTTTGGAGATAAACTAAATATATCGGCAACAGTTGCGTCCATTGCTTGATTCTGGTAATGCGTAAGTTGTGTACTAGCGAGTGGCGTTAATGTTACCCAATCCTTAAGACGCAGTGGACGCTGGATGCCATAGTTAATTTCAAAGCGTTGATATTGCGTATATTCTGTGTCGATTAAAATAGAATTCATGTCATTATCAAAGGGTTTTACAAAGTCTTCACGAAGTTGTGAGTAACTTGCTGAGCCATGATGATAAGCTCCAGTGGTCCACAAAGGAGTCGGGAAAACATCCAAGCGAACTTCAGGAATTCGCTGCTGGATTAAATAAAAATTGCCACTGGCGAAGCGTCCAAAGACGGATACTAGATAATTATTTCCCAAATAACTAGCTTCAGTAAAATTGTCTGGTCGTCGATTTTTGTTAAAATATGTATCACGAAAATCTAGTGTTACTTCGGAGTCAGACCAATAGCTTAGTGAAGTCCTCAGTTGTAAGCGCTTACCAATTTGATGCCTATGTCTCCATTCTGCAAATCCACGCTTACTGGAGGATCCATCTCTATGATTATCAATAAAAATTTCTGCATTATCCCAAATTACTCCACTACTAAATGCGCCTACTATACTATGCGATTTGCTTGAGTGTGAGTATTGAGCAGCTGGTCCAATTAGTAAGCCACGCTTCGTATAGAGGTCTAAGTTTACTCCAGCGCGCAGTGAGGGGGTTAATTGTGCAAGTGTTGTAGTTTGTAAGTAGACTCCAAGCAGACTATCAGATCCAGTTGTTGCATCTAAATGAAGTGGGACTTCATTGAAATAGTGCGTGTAGCTAGGTAGATAAAATATTGGTATTAGTCCAAGTCTTACTGTAGCTTTTTCAAATTTGATAGTGTCTGAACTCCCACTGCTAAAATTAACTGAATTTGCCTTTATGTTAGGTGTCATACTACTAGGTGTTCCGTAAAAAAGAGTCGTTTCACTAAAGTTAATATCATTTTTAGTGCCACCTGCACGCTTTGCACTTAAATGATAGGGCCAGTATCCAGTTCGCACATTATCTAGTGCAAATTCCTTATTTTCTGCGTCGTAACTAAAACGCTCGGCGAGTAGACGTATACCTTTCGTGCTTACTTCTACTCGGCCTGCAGCATCTGCTAATGAGTATTCACGATAGTATGTTATGCGATCCGCCTTTACTCTTATTTGATCAAGTTGTAACTGGGCGTCATTTTTAGCAATTAAGCGTTGAGCCTTTTCGTCATACTCAATAGGGTCAATTGAGCTGAGTTCTGGTAAAGTTGCACGAAGCGGCGACTGCACAGAAAGCAATAGTAGTATGAAAAATGACCGAGCGTTAAATAGCACGGATACGAATTATGTGTTGGCGATTTTGCATGGACAAGCATTTTATAAGACACAGTAGACTAGATTATTTAACTTGAGAATTAAGGAGCTACGAACTTAATATTATTAATATTTTTATCGCTTTTCTGCAAGTCGTATGGCTTCGATTCTTGCAAGATATCGACCGTATTGTTTGCCTTTATTCGTGATCGTCTCCAATAAGGATTTTAAATCTATCACTTCATTATGCTGTGATCAACCACACTCCATTCTGGGGATGCACCCCCTTGAAATTGATAGGAAGCTTGCACTAGTGGTACGGGCTTATTTTCCAGACGCAATTAATTGCGAAGTTATTGATAATGAAGTAGCTGAAGACACTCGATACAAGTTGGAAAAGATTGGCAATAATGGATTTTTTGAGGGAATAATAGATCGAAGCGATTTGTTTCGTTATCAACTATTTATTGAAGCTACTGATAGCAAGATCCATCAATCGTATGACCCCTATAGTTTTCCGCCGACATTATCTGAGGAGGATATCTGCCGCTTCACCAATGGAAAGGATTCGTATGCGCATCATAAACTAGGCGCGCATCTACGTGTTCATAATAATATTGAGGGAGTATCATTTGCTGTTTGGGCACCGAATGCTCAGCGCGTATCAGTAATCGGCGACTTTAACAATTGGGATGGTCGTCACCATATGATGCGAATGTTGAATCAATCTGGAATATGGGAAATATTTATTCCGGAAGTGCTTATTGGCAGCAAATATAAATTCGAAATAGCCACTCATAACAACATAACCTTTCAAAAGACGGATCCTTACGGGTTAGAATTTGAGGCACCTCCTCATAATTCTTCGATTGTTTGCTCTATTAATTCTTATAGATGGAAAGATAATAAATGGATTCATAGGCGAAAAAAAACGGATTGGCTTAAAGAGCCAATTTCTATCTATGAAATGCATCTAGGTTCATGGAGATGTGATGCTGGAAATGATCTGACTTATAAAGAAATTGCGAGAGATCTAATTGAATACTTGCAATTAATGAAGTATACACACGTTGAATTTATGCCTCTAGCGGAGTATCCATTTGACGGCTCTTGGGGATATCAAGTTACCGGATACTTTAGTCCAACAAATCGATTTGGAAAACCGCAGGAGTTTAAGTTTTTAATTGATGAGCTGCATCAAAATGGCTTTGGGGTTATCATGGACTGGGTTCCAGCGCACTTCCCAAAGGATAGTTTTGCTTTAGCGCAATTCGATGGAAGTGCTCTCTACGAATACGAAGATCCGCGTAAAGGATTACATCAAGATTGGGGAACTCTGATTTTTAATTTCGAACGAAAAGAGGTATGTTCCTTTTTAATTTCAAGTGCAATAGCATGGTGTGAGCATTATCACATTGACGGCTTGAGAGTTGATGCGGTCGCATCGATGCTATATTTAGATTATTCCCGCAAGGAAGGAGAGTGGATTCCAAATTCATATGGTGGACGAGAGAATCTTGAAGCAATTGAATTTTTAAAGGGTGTCAATGATGCAGTGCACCAGCATTATCCTGGTACACTTATGATCGCTGAGGAGTCTACGGCTTTTCCTGGTGTTACTGCTCCTACAAAGCAGGGTGGCCTTGGCTTTGATTTAAAGTGGAACATGGGCTGGATGCACGACACCCTAGATTACATGCAAAAAGATACCATTGGCCGCCAGGAGGCCCAAGATAAGCTGTCATTTGGTATGCTGTATCAATACTCGGAGTGCTTCACTCAAGTATTTTCGCATGATGAAGTTGTGCATGAAAAAAAGTCTATGCTTGAAAAAATGCCGGGTGAATCCCTATTGAATAAAGCAAAGCAACTGCGCTGCCTGTACGGATTTATGTGGATGTGGCCAGGTAAGAAGACTCTCTTTATGGGATGTGATTTTGGCCAAAGCAGTGAGTGGCGTTACAAAGAGTTTTTGGACTGGCATCTTCTTGATTCATTGGAGCACTCTGGCATTCAATCCTGTGTAAGAGATTTAAATCAGATCTATCAAGAAATTCCTAGTATAGCGGAAATGGATTACAATAAGGATGGATTTGAATGGATCAATCATAGCGATAGTAATAATTGTGTGCTATCATTTCTGCGCAAGGGTCATAAGGCTGAAGATACATTATTAGTGGTTGGTAATTTTTCATCAGAAGTTCTAGATAATTACCGATTAGCTATACCTTTAAGTGGTCGATGGGAGGAAATATTTAACTCAGATTCAAAGAAATATGGGGGTTTACAATTTTTTAATTCGGGTAGTCAAATTACTGACATGCACAATTTCGATGGACGCGATTATTCAATCCTTTTGTCCCTTCTGCCCCACACTATAAGTATTTTTAGATGGCAAAATAGGGCCAAAAAATAGACACATTTAGAGTTTAGATTTTATAAACTCTATTGCTTCAGTAGTATTGTTAAAGGTTCCATCTAGCTGCGCCTGATACGCTAGTTTCAAATATTTATTAAAGCTAGCACCTGGCTTCATTCCTAAGCTAATTAAGTGACGACCCATAAGTAGTGGTTTAGGTGCATTCGATTGTATATGCAAAGCTTCTGCCTTTTTTAGTAGCCATTCGCCTTCAGGAAATTGTTTAATCTTAAGTGGAGGACGACCTAGTTGATCGGCGTAAGAAACACGTACTAGTCGATCGACTCGTTGTACACTTGCCGCAAGTCTGCGAATTGCAGCATCTCCAGCATTTCCTTTATAGAGAGCTAGGGGGCGCATGTGAAGTTCCACTAGTGGTAATACTTCCGACGCGACTGCTTTTTGATTTGTCAGTCGATTGAGAAAGTTTCTTGCGATTGGTACACCTTCAATTTCATGGCGCGGACTACGTATTCGCTGATTTTTATCCATATAAGTAGTCTTCGGTTTACCCAAGTCGTGGCATAGTACGGCGAGTCCGACAATTAAGTCTTCCCATGGATCTTCTATGCGTTGCTTGGCAAATGCATCCATGCAATGTCCAGTATGTATCCAAACATCTCCCTCAGGGTGCCACTCAGGGTCTTGTTCGCAACCAACTATGGCTTCGAGCTCTGGGAAATATTGCAGCCACCCACAGTCATGAATAAATTTTAGGCCTAGAGAAATGTCATTTCCTAATAAAATAAGCTTTTTCCACTCTTCCCATAGTCTCTCTTTGGGAAGATCAGATGGGACAAGAGTTCTGCAAAGTTTTAGTGTTGAGGGTTCTACGCTTAGGCCGAAACGCGCTATAAGCTGCATTCCTCGCAATACACGTAGAGAATCATCAGTGAAAGCTGTAGAGACATGGCGTAGTAATTTGTTACTTAAGTCACTGCGCCCATTATAAGGGTCGATAATTTCTCCATTTAATGGGTCTAGGCTGATTGAATTGATTGTAAAATCTCGTCTCGCTGTAGCATGCAAAGGTGACATAGATGGATCTCCCTCAACCTTAAAGTCAGTGTGTTTAGGACCAATTTTTGATTCCCTTCTAGGTATGGAAATGTCTATCTGTAGATCCTTTAAAATAAATACTCCAAAAGACTGGCCGACTACATCGATCCGGAATTTTCCTAATAATATTTCTTTAAGATCTTTAACGGAAACACCATACACTTCTATATCAATGTCTTTTGGGCAGATTCCTAATAATCCATCTCGAACGCTCCCACCTACAATAAGTATACGCCCTTTAGCTTTTTTTACGTCCTTAGCCAGTGCGTTAATAGCATCTCTTTGATCCTTTCTAATAGCTTCTAGTATTTTCATTGTAGCACCCGAAAGGATGAAAGAGACGTCGTAAATCGGGAGGGTACTATTGAATAATAGATTACACCATTTTGTCGCGAATCGATGGTGCTCCCCAATTGAGTTTATCACGAACAATAGCAAAATGAGAATGATCTGAGTTCTGCATTAAATGGAATTTCTTCGTGTGCACTGTAATGTTTAAGGGAAACGCACTATCACTTTTGAAACGTACGCTTCCGTCTATCAAGATGCGTGGGGATAGATCAGATTGACTACTCTCAACGATGAGCTGTGTTGAATTATCAAAGATAACGGAACGATTTCCAAATGTATGTGGGCAAATTGGGGTCATTACTAATGCGCTTACTCGAGGACCAATAATTGGTCCACCTGCAGAAAGATTGTATGCTGTTGACCCTGTTGGTGTTGAAAAAATTAAACCGTCGCAGTGGTATTCAGATACATAGTTTTTATTAGCGGAAACACGTAAGCGAACTAGACTACTACCTTGAGTCTCTTTTAGTACTACATCATTGAGACCATAAACTGATTCACCTATATTATTAGTACAACAAAGTACGGTACGATCAGCAATCGTGTAGTTTCCATTTAATAATTGGGATATTTTATCAGCAGCTTCTTTTTGTGAAAATGTAGCAAGGAATCCTAATTTTCCAACATTGACTCCAAGGACAGCGGTGTCTGCTTGTAATGCAGCATTTAATACACCCAGCAGTGTGCCATCTCCGCCAATTGCGATGCATAAATCTTGACCGATGAGTGCATCATCAGGCAGTGGGTAATCAGATACGATTGTAGTTTTTACGCCTTTAGATTGTGAAAGTTCAGAAAGGTGCTGCGCAGTGTCTGCAGCACCTGACTTAGAATGGTTAACTGCAAAAGTTATACTTTTGATGGGTTGCATGATAGATGTTTATTGGCAGTTATTTATTAGAGAGCAACGCGTTTACTAAGATCATATGAATGAAAAATTGGGTAGTTACTGTATATTATAAACATTATATTTGTTATTTCTAATTACATTATGCGATAATTTGCACATAATATGAGTAACATTCCAGATAATAAAACAATCGGCGACCGGGCTTATGCATTGATTGGAGTGCTAATTCCTAGTTGCACTGCGGGACTTCGCTTGGTGGAGCTTGGCCAACAGCGTCCACTAAAGCTCCATGAGCGTTTAGCTCTCGTCTACAATTCACCTTTATGTCTGCACTGTAGTTGCAAGCGAGATAAGTTTGATAAAGAGCGAGCTAAATTAAGAGAAATTGAAATGAAGCGTCGTGCTTAGTTTCTAAGATTTAAAATAAAAGCCTAATACCTGCACCTATTGTACATCCATGGTACAAGGTCTTGCCGTCTGAGCTTAGTTTTTCCCACTTAATTCCTGATATGATCTTTAAGTTATGCTCATTTATATAATAGTTATAACCGATATAGTAGCTTTGATGCGAATCTCCTCGGCCAGCATTAATTTCTATTTGCTCATCACGCTTTTCTGCAAGCCTAGCGTAGCGACTGTTTAGTCTAATTCCCTCTTTTTGTGAACTTTTTTGATATTGTATACGAGTTACGAATTTATGTTTATTGGGAATAATCCAATACATTGGCATGATTACTGTGCCCCAAAAACTTCCATTACGGTTAGTATTTGTCTGCACACCATTATCTCCAAGAGCTATTGTGGTATGTAATTCTGCTGAATTTTTGGAAAGTCGTGTAACAATAGCTGTTGCCCATTGGTTGCCTCCAGCTAGTCGGAATTCATTAGTCTCGGCATTTTGATAGTATGTAGACCACCACAGATCCGTCTTATCAAGCCCAGTCTTACTAGCTAGGTCAACTTCCCAGGACATGTAGTAAGTCAGACTATCAGACCATCCACCAATCCAGTCACTGTAGGTACCAGAAAAGACGGCTAGATCCATGGTATGTTTCCCTTTTTTTAGTTTTGTCCAAGCTGCGAGTGGATTTCCTTTCTTAATGTCAGACAGCCATAGCTTATTTGAGAAAGCAGAGCGTTCTAGCGTGTTGATGTGAGTTGCTGAGCGCTGCCATTCATCTGCCATTCGCCCAGATCGGCGACCATAGCCGATAGTTAATGCATCAATTTTTTTTAAATCAAAGGCCTCGTGAACTTGAAATGAAATATAAGCACTTCGAAATGTTTCATGTCCGTATTGTCGATTTTCGTTTGGATAGTTATGCCGGTCGTTAGTAATTTGACTGACTGCTTTAAATGCTAGGTAATCGCTAAATACTCCTTGAATTCCTATCCAGAATCGGCGAATCTCTTCAGTAGTATCCTCAAAGTCTCTACCATTTTGATCTGTGCCAGAAACATATCCAAGCTGGTGCATGTAGGCTATGTAGGGCTTAAATTTTATCGGATTCGCATTTTTTAAATAATCGAAATGGTGATTTGAATTATTTAGAGGATTTACTGAACTTGCAGATTCAATGGGTTCGCTTGCGCAGCATTTTTGTGAAGGAATTAGAAAAATACTGAGCGAAAAGAGTGCGCAGACTCCTATTATTACTGCACTTCTAGAATTATCCATATTTAGTATTGTCGTTGTATCCGCTAATTAGGATAAGTTCAAATATTCAGACATTTCATTCTTGATCAAATTTATGGAAATTAAAGATTATTTTTTAAAAGGTATTTTTACGAAGCACGACGGCCAGTTGGAGACTCTGCAGAAACAACTTCATTGGGTACTTCGAATCTCTGTGGCTCTATGCTTTATAGGGCACGGCACTTGGGGCATTATTACAAAAGCTGGTTGGTTGCCGTTTTTTGCTTCGCAGGGCATACCCCTTGACCTTGCTTGGAACCTACAACCTTTGATCGGTGCATTTGATATTTTAATGGCCTTTTTAATACTATGGAAGCCGCGTAGGATTATATTGTTTTGGATGTTCTTATGGGCGCTATGGACGGCTGCTTTACGACCACTTGCCGGGAATCTTGAAAAATTTCAAGTAGATGGTGAATGGTTTGTGCGCTTAGCAACTGATTCTATGAATGTTGCTAAGATGCAAACCTGGGAATTCTGGGAGCGAGCAGGGAATTGGGGGCCTCCGCTGATGTTGCTTCTTATGGGAGGAACTTTTGCTATGAAAGCTAAAGATTGGTTCTCTGAATATACAGAGCCCCGCCTGAAGGAACCGATGGTAGGCACCCTATTTTTTCTTCTGCGTGTGACCTTAGCATTGCTGCTTATCGGTCATGCTGGTTTTGGCTTTGCTGTGGAAAAGCAGATGTTAATCGATCACTGGCAATCCATTGGTATTGATGCAAATGTAGATTTTATTCGAATGATTGGCTGGGGTGAATTGGGGCTGGGTGTTTTTGTTTTCATCTTTCCTATTCGATCAATTGTTTGGCTATGCCTAGTTTGGAAATTATTTACAGAGTTTCTATATGTCCCAGCAGATACAGTAACTGGTATGGGGTGGGTGAATATTTTTGAGACTATTGAGCGATTTGGTGATTATGGAATTCCTTTAGCCATACTTTATATTATTTCATATCGGCAGGTAAATCCAGACGTAGGTAAAAATTGTACAATAGATTGATTAAGGTAATTCGTGCGCAACTTGTGCAGGGTATCAGTCAAAGGGATTGTGCGCAGGCAATAGCTCTGGCTATCACTATCGGATTGTTTCCAATAATAGGATTTTCTACTCTTATAATTACCGCGATTGTCTATTTTAGAGGATTAAACCAGCCTATAGCTCAATTGTTTAACTGGATTTGTGGCCCAATAAAATTAGCCTTAATTATTCCTTTTATTCGAGTAGGGGAGTACCTTTTCGGTGCGGATCGATTTGTTTTAAATTTAGGCGAACTAAGCCGCCAATTTTATGAAAACAGCTGGGCGACGCTTTCGGAGTTTGCTTGGACATTTCTTCATGCCATAGTAGGTTGGGTATTCTGTGCCCCTATCATTTATCTAGTAGTATATACTATTTCAAAATCAGTTATCTTTCGATTACGCCATGAAGTTACTCATAAAACAGATAATTCGTAGTTAATTGATTTCTTC
>JAKVCN010000039.1 GCA_022448585.1 Puniceicoccaceae bacterium
AAACGCATGCCGCGTGAAAATATCGTAGTAATTAAGCCAGCGCTCGACTGCTTGCGGTTGGTTGTTTCCTAGTTCAGCGACCACAAAGTATTGCGACAAAGCCCATGCGACTCGCTGGCGTAATTGATCCGGCGCATCAATTGCGGCCTTATACCATACAATTTGCCGAGTATCACTTACAGGATAGACAATGTCGTATGCATTAGCCCAGCCGTTTGCTAACTGGTTAGCATAAGCATTGTCCGCATGTATGCCAACTATAGGTCGATCTGCATAATCATATCCGTAAACAGTAGAGCCTTCACTACCTACCGCTCCGTAGCCGGGAAGTACACTAGTCCAATCCGTCCTGTATACGGTATTTCCACGATTGAAGGCTAATTGAACACCCTCTGAAGGAAGATGTCCCACTTCGTTCACTTCAGGATCTTTGTAAGTCTTATTAGCTAAGTCTGGGTGATCTGTGTATTCTGGGTCACTACGCTGACGCCAGTAAGCGCGGTGGTAAAAGGGGCTAATCGCAATTTGCTGATCGATCCAATTCTCAAAGCTATTATCACCTTGAAGTCCAAACGTGTTAGAGTTAACCCCAGGAAATGAATTAATTGCAGTAAGAGTGGGACCAAAAGTAGCCTGCATTAAAAACCGAGCAGCAAGAGCATTGTTCGTGACTGTTTCTAAATTAGAAGCGGAGCGCTTGCGATAAAATCCAGAGTCACTCGTAGGTACGGCCATTGATTGATCTGTGCTACCAGCTACATCGCTGAGCACATAAGTATGCGGATACGTATTTTCCCAATTTCCATCGTAATTGCGAGCTACGGAAACCCAATTTTCTAAATCATAGGAGTGCTCGATGATTTCAATCGGATTAGTCGGGTCTTTGAGACGTAACTGTGCACCCGCACCATCAACTAACACAGAAAATGATTCTGTCGCGGCAACTAAAGAAGCAATCAAGTAGGCAAATGTGTAGTAAACTAAACCTAATTTAGACACGGCTGTGTGGGGAAGAAAGAATTAAAATTGTAGAGTATAGATAAATTTATAATACAGTAATTACAATTTCTGCAAATTAAATGTAAACTTGCCCTCTTGAGAAGGGCTGAATTACATCTATTTTACAAATTCAGAGGATAGGGTCTTCTGTAAAGCATCCTTAAAATTTACAGGTCGTTCAAATCCTGATGCTTCTAATTTATCAGAATTTATTACCGTTGATGCACAAAATTTTTTTACGCGTATTGAGCTAATTGGCAAGTTCTTGCTAATAATCTTGGACAATATGTCGAAGCAATAACCTCCAAGTATACCAATTTGAAACGGAATACGTAGCTTTGGGGCAGGCTTACCCTTATTACGATAAATCTCATGTACGAGAGTGTTCATATCAAAGTCAGGCTTATCAACATAGTTGAAAATCTCTATTCCGGAAAATCCCGATTCCAATTTATATTTAATAAAAGCTACGATGTTACCGATGTAGGCCATCGACTTGCGGTTACGCCCATTTCCGATCATAAGAAATTTCCCTGTGTAAATTTGCTTTAACAGATTGTAAACATTGCCGCGATTCGCCTCTCCGAATATAACAGTAGGACGAATCACCAGTGCGTTGCGCCCCTCTCCCTTAGAGACCCATTCCTGCAGAACCTGCTCTGCTTCCCATTTACTTTTTCCATAGTGGTTGAATGGCGCTTTTGGTGAAGTCTCCGTTGGTGGCGTCGACTGATTCAGTCCGTAAATCGCCACCGAGGATGTAAACACAATATTTTTCACGCCCTGCGCATCCATCGCATTGAGCACATTGCGCATCCCATCAACATTCACATCATAATACAGGGAAGTCGGCGACACATCATCTCGATGCTCTGCGGCTAGTAAGATGACTGCATGTTGTCCCGCGAGCTTAGAAGTAAATGAAACAGGCTCGCGCACATCTCCAATCTGAGTAAAAAACCCATGTACCTGACTTGGGGCTTTATCGATGTTCAGGACCGTATTGCCATCCTTAAGAAGCGATATTAAACGTGTTCCGACAAATCCGGAACCACCTATAGTGCAGATATTCATTGGTAAGCAGTATGAAGATATTAAAATATAAAAGTTTACCGCTAAAGGGAGTCAAATAAATCGCGGTATTGTTGCTTAATTTCAGAATACGAATATTTATTTAGCACTTCTTTGCGTGAATTAAGCGCCATCTGATTTCTTAGAGCGGTATCGTTCTTCAAGCGCAAAATCTGTTCGGCTAAAAGTTGCGGAGATTCCGGCGGAACCGTGACACCAATATTCGCTTCGCGAACCACATCTGCAACTTCGGAAGCATTGTCCACCACAGCAAGGATAGGCTTGCCAGCTGCCATTAAATTATAAAGCCGCGAAGGCACACTAATGCCTTCCATATGCTTCTTGAAAGCTAAGACCGAAACATCCGATGCATTCAGCGATATATTCAACTCGGAGCGATCTGCAAAGGCACGAAATGTTACATTAACTAATCCTAGCGCCTTAACTCGGGCAACTGCCTCAGCCTTGCCACTACCCTCACCAATGAATAAGAAATGGATCGCATCCTCATCCTGTAGTTTGTTAGCTGCCTCTACCAAGGTTAATAAATCATGCGTGCGCCCATGGTTCCCCGAATAATTGATAACAAATTTACACTCCAGCCCTAGCATTTGAAGCAATGCATTTTCTTGCTTAGTTTGCGGCTCGATCACATCCACATTACCCCAATTCGAGATCACAGAAACTGATGCAGCTCCTTTAGATTTTTCTGAAATCAACCTTGCCATATCTCGCCCTAACGCCACCACATGATTCGCAGAAACATAAAGCTTTCCATTCAGCCACGACATCATCTTGTAAATTGGGCTTGTAGGCTTTAGAATTCCCAATGGCACAAAGACATCAGGGTACACATCATGGACCAACAAAATGAACTTAGCTCTCTTCATCCAACATATAACGCGCACAAGAAAAGGCAGAAGAGGTGGATTAGTCACTACCAGCACTTTGTCGTCTAACTTAATTAAGAACAACGCACGGCATCCAATTGAACAACTCGTGGTGATGAAATTTAGAAGTCGCCCCCAGATCTTCTTAGGATCATGTGTTGTAGACCAGCAACGACGAATGACAACGCCATTACGCTCCTCAAACTTAGGCGCCCTCAAACCTCGCTGGTTATAGCTAGGCTGCGCGCAAAGAACTGAAACCGCGCCATTACCATTGACCAACCCTTCCGCAATCCCCGTCAAAAAATAGCCTGTCGCATTTTGCTCAGGGTAATAAAGTTCGGAAATAATCCTTATCGACGCCATCAATCGTTAAGCTCCACGCTCTCGGCCATACGTTTTACCTCTTTCGATGCTAGGTAATATTTACCAGCTAATTTCCCGCCGATGAGTACCACCGCAAGCAACAGCGTTGCAAAGATAATAGTCCCCAATTGCCCTTCAAATAGTGCCTTACCAAAGACGATAAAACCCGTTGCGTAAAACAACTGTAAAGGTATACCGATTCCAAAATAAAAAATAGGACGTACATGCATAATCCCGAGTAGATAATTTTGAACACAGAGCGGGTTACCTGGTACTAAACGAATCAAAAAAGTAAATTTTAATTCATCTTCTTGGGGAATGTAAGGAATGTTAAATTTACGGTTGAGCAAGATACGCTGCAACTGTTGCCGAAAAAACTTCGCTGAAAGTAAGTATGCGAAGGAGAAATTTAGCAAAAGGCAGCCAAAACTCATCGCGATTGCAGCAGCTGGACCAAAGCGCATGCCCGCAAGTAGCCAAAGAGGACTCACCGGAACTGGACCCAAGGGCAAGATCGCCAATCCGAGCATAAAAAATGCGGGGTGGAGGGTATTAAAATGTGAAATAAAAGTTTCGAGCATGATTAAAAATAATTACGCAGTCGGTACAATTTCTGCGCGATACCATCAACATAAAATAAATCATTGCCTCGTTTGTAAATCAACTCAAACAGCCCTTCACCCAAATCTGCGGGCTTTAGAAAACTATGCAAAAAGATGAAGCCTGAACCTTTCGGTATATCTGTGGGAACTTTCGTCGCTATTCGATTTAATAAATCTAATGCGCCTGAAGCATTCTCCAATATAAGCGGCCTCTCAGTAAAAACTCGAACGTCTGGCCAAACCTCTGATACATGAGGTAGATCCAAGCCCAAACGCTGCTGCGCATCTTCTGCGATTGCATGATAGCCATCACCCGAAATTGCAATAGCTATCCAATCTTCATTACTGTTATGTGCTACTGCCTCCAAATACTTCGGATCAGTAATCTCTTGAGGTGAGAGCATCAATGCACGGCGCTCAAGTTCATAGGGCATCTTAGACGACCAACCGAAACCGAAATAAATCACACCACCTTCACCTTCTACATTCTGCAAGGCGGCAATCAACGCATTTTCTTGAGGCTCTGAAAGGCCTTTTCGTAGTCCCATATAACCGAAACCTACTAACATTACCGAAAATATACTGAGCAGATAGATCGTTGATATCAGCTTGGGTGGAAGGATAGAGCGCAACAAATTCAAAGAAAGGACAAATGCCACAATTAGAAAAAATCCATTGGCAAAAAGATAATAATCATGCCTAAAGTGCAAATTAGTAAAGACCACGGGAGCACTTATGTAACTGACAATCGCCACCAACAAATAAATTAAAGCTGCTCTCATTCGCTTTTGCTTCCAAGCAGCCCATACTGATCCTATAAGCACAAAAGGCAATGAGAGCCCAACTACACCAAAGCTCATAATACTTTGCTTTCCTAAAATCACCGCCCAAACGACGGGTGAAAGCTTTTGAGACAGTGTCCCATAGTTCCAGTCTGCCAGTTCAGCGGAAGTAAGACCTCGTGCCAATGGATTATTCATTTTAACAGCATCTCCAAAATGCACCCAAATCAAGCCGGCAATCAAAGGAACGACAATAGCAACTGCGGGAATCAAAATACCGATCGTCCACCTCTTCAAAGGCGCCTTTATTTTCAAGAGTGTTAGCAGATCAATTCCTGTAGCTAGTATAATCACACCAGCAAAAGGAGCCCAAGTCGTTGGCTTTGAAAGCGCTGCTAAAATACCAAACGAGCAAACCAGCAGTAATGTAACGAAACCCAACCTATCACGCATTTTAAGATATGCACATAAATAAGCGAGTGCAAAGAACAACGCGAAAGATTCTATCAAGAAAGCAGTCGAATAAGCCATAAATATTGGCGCTGCAGCTAATAAGGCGACTAGCGCAAGCCGATCCTCTCGCTCAACCGGTAATCGTAAACCGATCAACCCTGCAATCCAAAGACATCCTCCAAAAAAGCTAAGGCTTAATAATCGCCCAGTCCAGCGAAGTGTATCAATATTGGTGCCTCCTAGTTGTGCAGCTACCCATTGGAAGAGAGGAAACTCCATCGGCATTCCCCATGGACGCCCAAGGACTGGGACTTCATAAGCAAGAAATGGGCTCTCCCCCGCAGCCATATAGTAGGAGGCAATCGCCGTCTGCCCTTCACGAAAGGGAGTCATTGAAAAACGATCCGCGCCCGCTAAGAGGCTATAGCTGTAAAGTAGCACTAATAATAGAATTATCAGTCCAGCAAAAAATTTAAGCTGCTTGCTCATACTTTATTTTATATCGTCAGGCTTACGATAATCGCCGCGGCTGAAATACTTCTCTAACCAGCAATATAAAACAATGAAGAGATATCGACTACCCATCTCTTTCAATTTCAATTTCGCTTCGCCTGTCGTACGATTTCTCCAAGTGATAGGCATCGTCGTCCAAGAGTATTGACGAATAATAGCTTTCAGCGGAATCTCAACTGTCAGATTAAAGTGAGGCGATAAAAATGGGCGACATCCATCGATCACGGTCCTGCGATACGCCTTGAAAGCGTTTGTAGTATCATTTAATTTAATGCGAAAAAGCATACGAATAAACCAATTAACTCGGCGGTTAACAAATAACTTAAATTTAGGGTAATCAACGACCCCTCCACCAGCGACAAATCTACTACCAAACACACACTCCCAGCCCTCATTCAAAAGATCCCAATACTTGGTGACGTCTCGCGGATCGTCCGACTGATCAGCCATCATAATTACTAAAGCATCTCCGTCAGAATGATCCATCCCATAAACGATCGCTCGACCAAATCCATGCGGTCCCAGATTCTGCAAATGCGCCAACTCTGGTATTTCTGTTTTCAAGCTCTCCAAGATGTTCCAAGTATTATCGGTGCTACCATCATCCACGACAACAATCTCATGAGGTACCTCTCTCATCTTCAACTCCAAGTTCAAGTGCTTTACTGTTGAAGCAATGCATCCTTCTTCGTCACGCGCTGGAATAATGATACTAAGTAATTTCAACTTAGGTGCGTTAGGATTCAATTCATTCATAAAAATCAGTAAGGAGCAGAGATATCCAACCAAGCGTTATTTTGATCTGCATGCTCTGCAATTTCATCGAGCACACTGAGCAAACTACGCTCTGGTTGCCACCCCCACGCTTGCTTCGCAACGCTAGAGTCCAAAACCATCCAAGGAATATCAAATGGGCGATCCTGCGATTCGGTAGCCACACTTTGTTTTCCAAATCGATCACTACACCATTTTGATAGTTGCCGTAATGACATCGATGCCTCGATGCCTCCTGCAAGATTAACAATTGGAGGTTTGCTGCTATCATGATACGCCTTGAGTTGAAGCAACAACATTCGGGCTAAATCCTGTGGATGCAGACAGTCTCTTACTTGATGCCCTAATCCATCGAAGCCAATATACGTCAAAGGACGTTGTTGTTTCCAGCTATGGATCCAATAAGCAAAAATACCCTGATCCGGCCGACCGAACTGACCTGCTCCGGCCAAGACACCGCAACGATTGACCCAAACTGGCAATCCAAAGGTCGCTCCATATTCTAGAGCCATCACCTCGGAAGCAATCTTGGTCGCCCCATAGAGCGACACTGGAGACTGCGTTGAATACGCTTCTGAGACCCCTGCTGTGGATATACCCGTAGCGAAGATCTGACTCGCAACAGGCTGATAGGCGTCCTGCACAACTTCTACTTCCAAATTGGCAATGCTAGGGATCGAATATACGCGGCTAGTGCTAAGTAAAATAAAGCCAGCCTGTATGCGTTTACAGTATTCCAGTATATTAAGTGTTCCAGACAAATTGTGGTCGATTAATTGCCTCGAACTGGTCTTGCCATCGACTCCAGCCAGCACACTCGGATTCGCAGCAGCATCAATCACCCAATCAACATTTGGCAGAGTCTCTAGATCGGCGGCTGATCGAATATCCGCGTGATAAATCTTAACGCCTATTGCCTTGAGATTGGTACGGTTCATCTCACTTCCAGGACGAATAAAATTATCCAAACCGAAGAGCTCTACTTGCGAAAGTGCTTTTTTCAGTTCACATGCAAGCGCATGCCCAACAAACCCACAAACCCCTGTTATTAAAATACGCATAACTAAAAAATATTACTTTTACCGAGTCTTCCAAGCATTCACAATTTCCGAAAAGATATCATCCAAAGTTTTCGTAATGCCCCAGTTAGGATAATGAGCCTGCATTTTGCGCAAGTCGCTGTAGTAGCAGATGTGGTCACCTTCGCGATTTTTTTCTGAATACACGTAATCCATGGATTTGCCCGATAGGGTCTCTACCTTTTGGAAAGCTTCCAGCATCGAGCAACTATTTTGCTTGCCGCCACCCAGATTATAGACCTCACCGCAGCGAGGAGCCTGAGCAAACTCCCACATAAAACGGGCCACATCGAGCGAGTGTATATTATCACGCACCTGCTTAGCCTTATATCCAAAGACGGTGTATTGCTTACCCTCAAGGTTACACTTAACCAAATAGCTGAGAAATCCATGTAACTCTACTCCAGTATGATTAGGCCCTGTCAAGCAGCCGCCACGCAAACAGCAAGTAGGCATACCAAAGTAGCGCCCATATTCCTGCACCATCACATCAGCCGCCACTTTTGAGGCTCCAAATAGAGAGTGCTTAGATTGGTCGATGGTTAAAGTCTCAGCGATACCATGCTCGTAAGCGGGATCTGCATATTCCCAGCGTGTCTTTAGCTCTCGCAAATCGATCGCATTGGGCGCATCGCCATACACCTTGTTGGTTGACATATGTATGAAAGGTGTCTCTGGGCAATACTGACGCACCGCCTCTAGTAGGTTCAGCGTGCCCACCGCATTGGTATCAAAATCATCAAAGGGTATCGCCGCTGCACGATCATGCGAAGGCTGAGCTGCAGTGTGTACGAGTATATCCGGCTTCACCTCGTCAATCAAAGCAGCCACTCTAGGACGATCACGGATATCTAGTTCATGGTGAACGAAATCTGACAAATTAGCCTGTAAGCGCTCTTGGTTCCAGCGAGTGTCGCCCTGCGGTCCAAAAAATACCGCACGCTGATTATTATCCACTCCGTTAATTTGATAACCCTTTGCGGCAAAAAAGGCACATACTTCGGAACCAATCAGCCCTGAGGATCCTGTAACGAGCAGTTTTTTCATAGTTTTTATTTTAAAATATGCGAAATATTGTAAAGGAAAGATATTTACGTTCATTCTTTCCAAACATGCAAATAGCAAATCCTAAGCGTTTTTTTAAGAAACATTCACCCAGTGTCTAATTCACTCAAAAACTCTCCCAAACCGATATATATTTTATTGCGATCAAAGACTGCCTCTGCCATGCGAGCGGCTCCTTGACTATATGTAGCAACTGTTTCAGGAGCATCTAGCACAGAGCAGAGCACCTTATACAGGCTATTTTCATCTCCAGCTCGATAGGCGACTCCTGCGCTATATTCTTTCACCAAATTACCTAGCTCCCCTGGCAAGGAGTGTATTAATCCCAACCCAACGCCAGCATATTCACACGATTTATAAGGTACAGTCACTCCCGACTCAGGGAACATAGGGACTAGCCCCATATGACATCTCGCCAAATGCTTAAAGGCTTCTTGTTTCGGTAAATATCCGTGAAAGCGAATAGACGACTCTAACCCATGAGCCTTTACCCAATTACGCAACTGGTCTTCTTTCGTACCGCCGCCTATCAAATCAAGCTCCAGCAATACACCTTCTTTACGTATACGATACACAACCGTTAGGAGAGTCTCTAAGTCGTAGCTAACTCCCATTGCTCCAAGATAGCCAAGGCGTAGAGATCCCTCTGGATCGAATCGACGCTGTGCAATAGGCTCAGACAGATCGGCGCCCAAATAACAAACATGCGACGGACGCCCTGAAAACCCCAAATTTTGAGCCCAATCTAGAAAACTTGTAGATTGCGCCGTCAGCGCATCACATTCTGAAATCGCGCGTCGCACCTTGCGCATTTGCGGGTAAAAAAGGAGACAGCCTAACCAGCGCTTCATTGCAATTGAACCAATGGGGATGGCTTGGTAAAATGTTTCTGGCCAAACATCCATAATGTCCAACACTACCAAACCTGAAAATTCTGCACGTATTTTTAAACAAGCCGTAATCGCATCAATTGGTGGAAGCGCGACAAATTGTAAACTAGGCGCGACTATTTTCCCATTTCCGATCTCCTCTCGTAACGTTTGCAAATAGCGCTCCGCCAGTATGCGATGATTGTAAAACCGACGAAAACTTACATTCTTTTCATATGCGGGTGTCGGTAATACTCGAATATCAGAGGGCAACTGATCGGCATTGCGCCGACGCTTAGCGGCATGATCCCAGTCCGAGGTCCACCAAACGCACTCATGCCCAAGCTTTTTCAATACTGTTTGAATCGTACCAAAGCGACCAGGATAACCTGGCTCTCCTGGTAGCGGATCAAAAGGTGCAAATATGTAGATAGTCTTCAATCTAAGAATTATGCTGTTCTACTGCTTCATGGGCTAGCTTTTCTAGCCGCTGGCGAAACATCTCAAAGCTAAGTTTTTCGGCAACGAAAGAACGCCCGCGCACTCCCATTTCTTCAAGTTCTGAGTTCTGCTTCATCATAAAATCCTGAATCGCACGAACAACACATTCCATAGAGTCATCCTGCAAGAAGAAGCCGCAATCATACGGTTTAAGATCCGGCCCCAAATCGTTTCCCTGCGAAAGGATCACCGGAGTGGCAGCCGCAATCGATTCGGCTGCTGTATGCCCGAAATTTTCACGGTGTGAGAGCGAAATGAATGCATCGGCTCCAAGCAGTGCCCGATTTTTGTCGTCACCATAAAGCGGCCCAATAACGTGTACTTGTGCCCCCAATCCCAGGCTGTAAGCCTTGCGACGACATTCTTCCGCAGTCACGTCGCCATCGGGACCCACTATCATAAGGTGAACTTTTTGGTTTCCCACCATGCCGATGGCTTCGATCGTTCTGATCGGGTTCTTCATTGAATGAATTCGNCCTAAATACAACAATACTCGNTCATCTTNCGCTAAGCCTAGTTTGCTACGAAGCTCTGTNCGCGCGCGCGATTTACNTTNCACATCAATCAAATCGACTGGCCANTGAATAACTCGCGTGTTCGGTCCTTCATAGAACCATTTCGCTTTTTCACGCTCTTGTTCTGTTGAATAAATCACATGCGCGGCTTCGCGCATCAGTCTTTTCCCAAATAGTTTTAGCCAAAGATGCTTTATTCTTGCTCGATATGTGTAGACATAAGGATCCAACTGCCCATGCGGCACAAACCAATAGGGAATATCATGCCGCTTAGCCATCCTTCTAACCCAATGCGCGTGATANCGGAGCATCACATGGCAGGATAACAAATCCATTTTAGCTGCAAACAATTCGGCCCTAGAACGCTCTTTAGCTCCAGCCCAAGCATACCAATCAGCGACTTTATTGCGTCCAGTACAGAGATGCTCCACCTCAGCAAAAGCATCCAACTCTTCCTTGGGTAAGGTAGAAGAGGTAAACGATATGATCCGAGCGCTCAACGCTTCGCCAAATTTGCGCATTGTCTTTGGCAAGCCACCGTATCGAGGAACAAGTGAAACGCCGGCAAGTAGAATTTTCATTAATGTAGAATTAAAAGAATTTGAGGTCACACCACTAATGTGGAGCCTCCAACAGAGTCAAGACACTCGTTACAAAGCGACTAGGACCAAACTTTGCAGCCAGATTACAACTAATCTGTTCACATCTTTGAAGTTTTGATGCATCCCATTTCGAGAGTCTTTCAAAGCTTTGGCTGAGGCTCTCGACTTCACCGCTTTGCACAAGCAACCCATTCTCATTGGATTGCAGCAAATCCTCTGCTGCTCCGATCCCTTTCGCAAGGATTAAGCCACAACCACTCAAGGTTGCTTCATGGATTACTACGCCCCAGTTTTCTTCGACCGACGGAAGTACGAGAAAGCGAGAACTACGCATCCATTCGGCAATCTTTTCTGGCCCAGCAAAAGGTTCAACCGTGATAGATGGCTCTGATTGCAAGCGCCTTTCTAGAGGACCCGCTCCCACAACTACAAATTCCCAACCATCTCTCCGAGCTACGGATTGACGGGCCGCCTCTAATAGTGGCAATATGCCCTTACGCTCAATCAGTCGCCCGACGAAAAGAATCCGCCGAGGACGTTTATTTAGGGGCATATGATGAGTAAAAATATCAGGGTTCGCCCCATAAAGCCCCTCAAAAATACGATGATCAGGCATACCTAGCATACTGCAAAACTTGTGGCCAGTCTTACCTGGAACCAGCACCGCATCGAACCATTTGCGATACACTAACCTAAAATAAAGCAACCCAAAGTATTGCTTGAGTCTCCCATACCATATCGAGTCAATCATGCTATAACGTCGCCCTCCTTGTGTGCGCACTTCTTTCCCTAAGGAATTGAAGGCAGGATAAGCCCAACCAGTGTGAATAAAATGCGACGGCACCTCCAAGCCCAAATCTGCCCAGCGGTACTGCTGCTTGCGCTCCAACCAGACGACCTCCTGACCAATGATTGATTCAATCCCTGTATGCGGCACATCAGCTTTAGTCCCTAAAATTGTAATTCGCTCAGAATAGGCCTCGACCAACGCGCGGAGGCAATAAGCGGCGTATGGAGGGAGCCCGCTCCACGCAATGGCTAGTTGGTGTTTTTCGTGCTTTCCAATCATAGAGCTAAGGTTTTAGGCACTGTATACCTAAATTGTTACCCCAGCGCCCAAGCTCTTCGACTTTGGCAAACTCTTCGAAACCTGAATCTCCAAAGTTAGCACGTCGAATTTCTAAAAATCCAGCACTTTCAAGCTGCGTTGACATACTATCAAAGTCCCACATCCACATATGCTCCGCTCCCCCGAAACAGCTCCTTAGAATACCTTCGAATCCTCGCGGCCTATGTTTGCGACCTAATAACGAGCTTTGCATAAATTGCATACTACGATCCCCTGCTTTGCTAATCGTATATTCTCTAATGTAATATTCTAAATCGGGTAGTACAAAACGAAAAGTGCCGCCTTTTTTTAAAATTCGATTGGTTTCCTTAAGTGCCGCTGATATCTCATCCAAAGCTAAATGTTCCAAAACATGAGAACAATAGACTAAATCCACCGATGCATCTGGCTGTGGTATTCCCTTAACAATATTTCCACTTTGAACGGTTGCTGGAAATACTGGAAAGCGTCCACCCCGAAAGAAACGGCCAATTATTGGCATTCTTTGCAGATAGATAGTAGGGGAAGAATCATAATTAATCCATCCCTCGGGGCCACAGGTGCCGCAGCCATACTGTACACATGTATTCATAATATACTTATAACTTATTGTTTCATAACTTCATTTTTTAGTCACTTTAATTTCTGCGCAAATTCATTTAGCCGATGTGCTTGTACTTTCCAAGATCTAGAAGCTTTCAAAAAAGCAAACATTCGCTCACGCAAATAAGATCGCTCGAATGATGAGTTTGCCAATAAACTATCGATCGAACGAGCAAAGCCTACTCCATCTTCTCGCATTGGTATTTCAAATAATGAGCGGTATTCTGGTGAAAGCCCAGGCGTCCATGTCGATATAATTGGTTTTCCAAAAGCCATGTAAAAAAGGAGTTTAGACGGGTACGTCATTAAATTATCGGCAAAGGCATTCGGTCGTGGATTCAAGAATACATGGGCTTTACGGCAGCACTGATCCAGCTCAGCGTTACTAACAAAGCCCATGCGCCTCACTCTAGGATCTTCACGACTCAGCGCATTGATACGAGCATTCTCACCTTTGCCCAGTAGCCAGAACTCTACATCACTACGCTTGCAGGCCATAATCGTATCTACTAACAAATCATTCCCCCCATAATCAGTATACTTACCAGAATAGAGGATAATCTTTTTAGTGTCTTCGCTGTAATCCGCATCATTAGGGTGTAACTGATCATACCCCCCATCCAAATGCAACTTTGGCTCCAGCGGACAATTCTCAAAGCCCCACCAAGAGAGGATCACCTGCCCAGAGGCTTGCTGATTCAACGCGCAAAAATGCTCCATATTCTTGCCCGGGTATTTTAAATCCAACGTGATAGAAATCCAAGGAATATTGAGCTCCTTCGCCGCGAATTTCGCTGCAGATAGATGCCATGGTAAGGGGTTATAGCTGATAACTATATCTGGCTTACCTTCCTTGCTAATATGCTGCTTAAACTTACGCAAGTAAGCTCTTGGCAAAGAGCGCTTACGAATAAAGGGCAAATTCCAAGTTGGCACTAGTAGCGGAGTCACGGAAGAATGAAAGTCTTCATCTTTGCCAGGGCGCAGGACTCCCTTGGGCCACAACTGCTCTGCACGAAAGGCCAAAGAATGAAAAGACCAACCCAGATCGCTTAGGCTCTGAATTAAGCCTAACGACCAACGGTTCTGCGCTTGATTGACCGCGCGATAGTTCTCTAACGCGTACTCAGAGAATACACCTCCAATCCAAACTGCTTTCATAACTATTCGTCGTGCATCTGAACTAAACTTAGATCATTTTAAAACTACAATAAGTTACGTTACAATCGCCCCGGCATGGCACCAAAGGCCCTGTTCGAGTAAATGTGACCATCTTCTCCCGCCATCGCCATGCCCCCAAGCATAAAGATTACGACACCAATCGTCTGCCCTATCACGTAATGACCCGTCACCGCCCCGACAGTCAATGTGGCAATCGACCCGATAGCTAGTGCCCCAGTTGTGCCAGCTACGGAGAGACTGTAGGCCTTAGCTGAGCGCTTCAAGGTAAAGAACATTAGTAAAATGATAATCGTGCCAGAAAGAAAGCCATTTTCACGCAATGCTTGAAGATAAGAGTTGTGTGCCCCGTGGCGCACATATGTGATTCCACGCTTCGGGTGCATAACAAGCAAATCTTCGCCTGGAATGGGCAGGATCTTATTATCACGCATTATATCGTCCCAGATAGTAACCCATAGAGCGGCACGGTCATCAAAAATCTTAAACCGTAGCTCCTCTGCTAAAGTCAGTTCGGCACCGCTCCTACCATAATCACCGATAGAAAATTTATTGAAGCCGAAAATAGCCAGACTCATGTATAAAATAATAATAAAGATAGTTGGGTAAGCTAAAAATTGGCCGACTATTTTAGTTAATCTTTGTAAGCGTAGTGTAATAATCAAACCAAGAGAAAAGCTAACATAGAACAGAGCCATGAGAGTAAAGGTCGTTTCACCTCTAAATGTAAATCCAATCAATGTGTAGGAAATCCAGACAATGAGATTGGCAAGACCTAAAAACTTACTAGCTAAATTTTGACGGCTTAGCGCGATTAGCGCCAGTGCAGGCACAAACCCAGCGCCAAGAAAGAGAATGCGGTGGTGAAATACCCCCAAAACTGCTAGGACGCCTAAACAGAGAAATAAGATCAAGAAGTCAACAAAAAGAGTTTCTCTCATATGCGAGGAACGAATAGTCAAGGCATAGCCGTAAAAGATACCTACTGTTGAAAGGTAGGCTCGCAATGGCCCAGCCCAGCCCTGATTACCAATCAACATACCATTAAGTGCAATTAAAACTGCAAATAACGCCCCAACATTCCAGAAGATGAACATTGGTTTAAAGACTCCAGGATAATACAATTGTGCAGCTTTAGCAAAATTACTGTAGCATACAAAAGCCATTGCAACCACGCACACTAAGCCTGCTGATATTGGAAGACCGAACAAATTAATATAAGCCGTTTCGTAAACTTCTACTGAATATTCAAATGTACCATACTCAGCACCTCCTCCAAAAAAGAAAGAAGAAATTGGGATATTAGCTAAAATCAATAAAGGTATGAGATCTAGGCGCTGGCGAACTACAATATACACCGCCATGGCAGCACATAAGAGCACGTTAAACTGGGGTTCAACCTTCGCAATAACCAAAGACCCTATTACTAAACTATACATCCATACTTTACTTTGCGTTTTCATGACTTCAATTTTTTAACCACCTTCGCTGGATTACCAACAGCAATAACGCCAGCAGGCACATCTTGAGATACTACGCTACCTGCACCGATCACGCTACCACGTCCAACGCGCACCCCTTTTAGAATAATACTGCGCGCGCCGATAAAAACCCCATCCTCAATCACCACTGCTGCCATACGAGGGGAGCCGTTTTTCAGACGCTCCTCGTAATCTAAAGGATGCGCGTCGCAATCAGTAATCAATGAACCAGAGCCGATAAGTACATCATTGCCTATCGTAATTGATAAGTTAGCAGAAAGTGTGGACCCAGATATTCCTACATTATTTCCGATTCGTATGCGAGCGCCTTGCCGTAAGGTCTTTATAATAACTGGTTGCATCACTCCAATTGAATTTTTTTGCCAGCGGCTAATTGCTGTAAAATTTTGCCCAATCTCTATACTTCGGCTATCCCGCATATGAACACGTGGCAATCCGTGAAGGCGCCATCCTTGAATGCACGAGAATCCATGATACCAAGCAAAGGTCCGATCTCTAATTTTGAAAGGTGAATAAATAAGCTGCAATAATCGGGCTTTACTTGCCGGACTAAGAGCATCTTTAAATTTTCGAAGCATAATACTGTATAGTTGCTTGATACTCTTCAAGATAACGATCCGCAACCGATTCCAAGTCAAACATAGAAAGTGCTCGGTCATACCCAGCTACTGCGAGTCGCTGCCTTAGATTTACGTCTCTCGCAACCATCAACATCGCTTGACTCAAAGACTCTGATGATTGAGATTTTGCAATTATCCCAGCCGCACCATCGCCGACCAACCAAGGAACCGCACCGCTATCTGGTAAGACTACAACTGGCAAACCCTGTGCCATCGCCTCAAGCACAGTCATGCAAAAGGATTCCTCCAGAGTGGCATGCACAAATATACCACCCTCTGTACGTAATGCGTGAAGCACATCCTGCTGCGAAAGCGCCCCCCTAAAAACTACCCCAGTAGCGCAGTCTTGCTGACGAGCCCAGTTAGCACCAATTTCGGCATCACCCAATCCCCGGCCTATTAAAGTCATGCGCGCCTCTGGTAACTCCTGGCGTAATTGTTTGAACGCGCGCAGTAGGGTTTTAACGTTTTTTCTAGGATCCCATCCTGTTACACTGATGAAGGACTGTGCGTTGTGATTCACCTGCCGTGGAATTTCCAAAACAAACAACTCCTTGGAAAGTCCGTTCGGAATCAGCTCAATCTTGGAGCGATAGCTGTATTCTTTACAAATTCTATCGATCACATAATCGGAAATCGCCGACATCCTTTTGATCCTTGGGATCACGTAGTGTGCATAAAGCGCTCGATAGAAACGATATGGCGTCTTCATATGCCGTAGGATTGTCCACGGCGCATCTCGAGCCGTAACCAAAGTTGGAAAACCCGAATCTATAGCCGCATGCGCAAATTCGTAGGTCCACTGGGCATGAATGATGTCGGGCTTATAATCTTGTAAAGCCTGAATCAAAGAGCGGCGCTCGCGTGCATAAGCATCCAAAGCAAAACGAAAGAAACGTCGGCGCGGCGTGTGATAAATTGTCATGCGCTCACCATGCCAAATTTCGGTTTTCAAGGTTTGCGCGGAGGAAGTTACTAGTGCGATTTCATGCCCTTTTCCGTGCAATAACCGTGCGAGATACGCTGCTAGTGGATATTGGTATCCTGTAGGCAAATTCAGTGTACTTTCATTCACTAAATCACTTAGTAAATGAAGAGACACAGGGCCACAAATGGCAATCTTCATAGTTTTTTTGAACCGAATAAGGGTAGGTGTAACTGCAACTTCGAAATCGTAGTACGCAACTCGCTCCGAATAAAAGGAAAGGCCCACACCGCAAAAAATACTGCACAAATCGCTGAAAGCAAAAGGTGCAACGGCAGCCAAAGCCACGGGTTTTGCCCAGCGCCAAACCAACCGAGAAAGGAAGCGCCAGCAAGTAGACTCAAAGCGAGGAGAAAACTTAGCATAGGATGATTCATGTCAATGCGCAAACAATGTAGATTGCGACGTAACCTACAAATCGAATAGCCGGCCTTTCCAGTCGAACTAATTAGCGACGCCAAAGGCAACCCCACAACCCCGAGAAGAGGCAAGAAAATAAACATCAAACCCACTTTGATCACTGATTCGGCAAGCAATGCCACTGAGGACCGTCTCAATTCACCTAAAGCGCCTACAAGATGAATCATGCTGTCCCCAACCGACTTGCTAAATGCCTCAAGACTCATAAAAACACATATCAGCGAGCCGATGTAATATTCCGGTCCAACCCAGAGGTCTACAAAATTACGATTCGTGGCTACATACACTAAGGCGATGGCGAAAGAGATACCGATAGTCATTTGCAAAATACGATCGAGAAGATTAACCGTGGCTTCTGCACCTTTTTCACCAAAAAAATGACTGAAGCCCGCGATCAGACCGCCACGAACGGAATTGGCAAAGCCCATCATGACTTCGACAAGACGCTTGGCGATCGTGAACATGGTAGCCAGTTCAGGAGTCAAGAACATTACAATAAGTGTAGGTTCAATTTTTGCAGTCATCTGGCTGCCAAGTCGAGCAACAAATAATACAGGGCTAACCGTGAAATAATCGCGCAAGATTGCTCTACTAATTGACGGCTTAGTACGCAGAACTGGCGATTCCTTAAATATGTAGTATAAGATAACGATCACCGATGCAAAGTGATTAGCAAACATGCCGATCGGAATAGCCCATAAACCAGCAGAAGTACAAGTAAGCAGATAGACAACAAATACCAAATTTAAAAGTTGCCCAAGTGCACCTGCCACAATATCTCCGGTTGGCTTTTGAGCTGCATGAAGATAAGCTGCAAAAATATTTTTTAGAACAGAAAGTGCCATAGCAGCACCAGCCAAAAGGAATGTATGTTGAAATAGAGTAACTTGCTGCGCAGGTAAATTGAGCAAGGGATCCAGTAAAAAGCTCAAGCCGTAAATTACTGCCAGCAATAACAACAGCAATAAGCAGTAGATCAGCAGTCCCACCTGAAAATACTCAACCGCTTTACCTGTCGACATTCGCCCGAGATAGAGAGAGCAGCGCTGCTTAATAATACCTGCTAAGCCAAGATCGCATGCGCTAGCCCAAGCAAGAATTCCTCCTGAAGCCAACCAGTAACCATATTGATTGGGACCGATCTTAGCAATAATAAGCGGAATCAAAAGTAGATTGTTACCGATTTGTAGGAAACGAACAAACCAGCCGCCAAAAACCAAAATTTTAAATGATTTTTTTCGCGACATTTAACAACAAGTACTCATACGATGCAAAGTGGTCGGCGTTTTGCAATATCTGGGTTCGCCCAAGCTTCGAAATAATACCCCGCATCCACCACAGGTCCGGGAAAAATTTCTAACTGCTGGATAAGATTGAACTTACCAACCCCACCACCTAGAATGCAAATATCCGATAAGAGATCCTTCTCTGTCAGCTCAATACGGTCAAATAAAGAACGGTCTCTGGACAAGGAGATCCAACGAGTTTCCTCCACCCCATACTGCTCAAAGCGAGCATCGATCACCTGCCGCTTGGCCTCACTAGCTCGGTTGATAAAGAGTACACTTCTTCCTCTTAGCAAATCAGCCGTCGCTACTCGGCTCAAAAAAAGATATACAAAATAAAACGGCACGTAATTATCAGCCGTCAATTCAGCTTTGTAATCTTCTAAAAAACGCTTGAATGCAGGGTGATAACACTCCTGAAAA
>JAKVCN010000004.1:0-5593 GCA_022448585.1 Puniceicoccaceae bacterium
TTTAGAATGAGTCTAATTGTTCAGAGACGTCACTCCCCGACGATCAATATTGTACCGCTCGTTGATGTACTCACTGTATTGCTATTCTTTTTCTTAGTATCCATGCAATTTAAACAAGTGAGCGCTCTCAATATTACTGCTCCAAAGATTGAATCTGCCGGAGAGAATACTATTACCGAACAGATTGTTATAGCGGTAAGCCCGCAGGGGGTATTGTATTTAAATGACCGCGAAGTCGATTCGGAGCAATTAGAGGTTGCAATTCAATTAGCAGGACAAGCGACCCCGGATTTACCAATTCTTCTTTTGGCAGACGAAGAAGCAGCGCTCAAACACATTACTGAGGTAATGGACATCTGTAGAAACAATCGTATGAATACGATTCGTTTGCAGTCGCGCTAGATTGGTCTGCGTATGCGGTGGCGGTATTTTATCGCTAAGGATTCATTGTGGGAAGCACCGCCGTCTGCGTTTTGACTCACATAAGTGGGCGGAGTGATACCCATATCAATTAGCTTTTCGATAATTTCCATAGATAAAAGATTGAGTAAAAGTGCGCCGCTCATTGTCGAAGTTGGCCCAACTTTATGCTCAAACCCAGAGGCTTGAATTGCTGCATCTCCAGGGATTCCTCCATTATCGAGAACTAAATCAGCGAGTTCATAAAGCTTCTTGCCAGATGAATGCAGCGAAGTCGTCTTTTTTGACATCTCAAGTGAAGTCATCGCGATCACTTGCATACCAGCAGCTCTGGCTTCCATTGCAACTTCTATAGGAGCGGCGTTACGCCCCGAGTTAGAAATGACCAAAACTACATCACTAGCTTGCACTTCATATTGGTATACATAACGCTGAAATAGCCGTGCGCCATAGCCGGATATTTGCTCCGGCCATCCATCAGCTGGATCATGAATGCTACTAACCGGAACAAGCCCACCGGCGCGTCGTTCGATTTCTGAAGCAAGAATTTGAGAGTGCCCGCTACCAAAAGTATGTAGTACTCCATCTGCTGCGATGGATTTAGCGATCCTTTTGCCAGCCTCTTTTAAGGTCTCCGCATTGTTCGCGAATACCTTGTCCTGCATTGCACTAGAAAAATCAAAAAACTTTTGGGAAAGTGTCATTGTATTAAGAATTTTTTACCAAGTATAAAATTAGACTGTGTAATGTTGTGCGAGTTGGTACTAATTACCAAGTAACTGTAAGCCAAAGTTAATCCAGATTGGAATACTTATACAACTCACCAAAGTAGTGCCTAGGGCAACTTGAATAGCTATCAGTGCAACTCCATTATAATGGCGCGCTAAAAGAATAGGGAAGACACCACAAGGCATTGCTGCTTGTACAATGACGACTTTTTTGAGCTCTGCCGAGATGGGTAACAGAAAGGCAGCAGCGAGCATTACTATCGGTAGGATAGCTAATCGCAGCGCACAGGCAACGGCAGGTATTCTAATCTGACCGAGTAGACTATTTTTACCCACTATATCCGCAAAGGTAGCTCCAATTAAAATGAGTCCAAGTGGAATCGTACACTGACCTAGTTGCTGCAGAGAAGAATCAATAAAGCTAGGAAGGAGCTGCCCAATGCCGATACTATTTGCAGGCACAGCTATGCAAATAGCGATTACAGGGCCATTGAAAATACGCGTAACAAGTGATTTATTTTCCTTACCGGCTAAGATATAACCAACTCCGACAATCCACATCGCAGCTTCGATGCCTACGTTATAAACGAGTAATACGCCAATAGTTTCACGGTCGAATAGTAATGTAGCAATCGGTATCGCGAAGTACGCATAGTTGTAGATTCCACTACTAACACTAAAAGTGCGACATTCTTGCTTCGAACTTAAGTTCAGCTTTTTAGCCACCAAACCTGCAAGCAAAAATCCAAGGATAACACTTATGAAGCCAAATAGAGGTGGTACCAAAATATTAGTAACTTGGCGCAGCGCATCATTATTAAGAATAAAGCTAAAAATTAAGCATGGATAAAGTAAATTGACGATCAGTGTCATTATACTTCGGTCGGCAGCTTCATTAATCCATCCAAGTCTTCGTGCTAGATAACCGGTGCAGATAATCGCAAAAATTGGAAGTAATGCGTGTATCACGATGTATGAAGTTTGCATATTATTGATACGTTTTAGTGGTCACCTAACTATAGCTAAATGAATGCTTTGTTTGCGATTAAATGATGCGTTTTAGTACATCATCGCTTACTTGGGCGTAAGTTCGGTAGGCATGAGCGGCAGATTGTAGTACCTTAGGAAATTGTTTCTGCGAGGCTTTATCTGGAAATTCAAAGCCTAAAAGAGCACGCCCCACACGTTCTCCAGAGTATTCGTAATTAAAATAACATAGATTCGCATGGGGGCTTACAGCACGTAGAAATTCTGCAAGTGCGCCTGCTCGCTCATGAAATTCTAGAGATATAAAAGCTGGATGCAGTAGTAATTTGGCTTCGTAGTTTATTAAGCGAAATCCTACATCACTATCTGAAGTAACTTCTTTCGATGTATAGTCGCTACTTAGTAAAGCTTCACTGAGTACTTCAAATTGTAGAGGGTTGACGTCAAAACCAATTACAGGATGCGCCTGCTTATTGTCGGTTTTACCATACTGAAAATCGACGATGTTTACAGATTCTGGTAATGACTCCAACAGTGTGTGCATCGCGCCAGCTTGTTCTGCAATGGAGATGCGCAAGTAGCGCCGCTTAGAAGCGCCGACGGCTGCTCGGCGAGCAACACTTGTGAGTTGCTCAAAGTCCATATTTGCGCCACATAAGACCGATAGTACACACTTGTTTGTTAACTGTTTACGGCGCTGGAGTATCGCCGCAATTCCCATCGCTCCGGAAGGCTCGGGTATACAGCGCAACTGTTCCCATGAAAATTGGATTGCAGCAGAGACTTCGTCATTACTCACGGTCATCCATTCGTCGATTACTTCCTTACAGATTAAATAAGTGTGCTCGCCGACTTGGCGTACCGCAGTCCCATCACAGAAGACATCAACATTTTCCAGAGGCACGGGATGTCCCGCCTGCATTGCTGCTGCCATAGATGCCTGTCCTTCTCCTTCCACGCCTACTATATGTATATTAGGATAGTTGAGTTTTAGCCATGTCGCTGTTGCTGCTGCAAGTCCACCACCTCCAACTTGCAAGAAGGCAACATCGAACGGACCTTTTTCTGAAAGAACTATTTCGTCTGCTAGTGTTCCTTGTCCTGCCATGACATTAATGCAGTCATAAGCATGGATATAAGTTTTCTTGTATTTTTGTGCGTCTGCGAGGGCAGCAGTGCAGGCAGCATCGTAGGTGTCCCCTAATAGTATTATCTTCACTAAATCACCGCCATGTTTTTTAACCGCAAGTTGTTTCATTCGAGGTGTTGCGAGGGGCATGTAAATCGTTGCCGTCGTGCCAAGATTTTTTGCGGCCAGGGCGACTCCTTGTGCATGATTGCCTGCGGATGCAGTCACGACTCCACAGGCTAATTGTTGAGGTGAAAGCTGCGCCATTGAGTTATAAGCCCCTCGCCATTTATATGCATGTATTGGCGACAAATCTTCTCGTTTCACATAGATGGTGGTATCCTCTAGTTGGATCGAATCGAGTGGCGTGCGCTTACCCACTGCATAGATGCGTTGGCGCGCGAGGACAATTTCTTGGCGTAATTCGCGTCTAAGTGATTCGGATGGCATGCGTCCACCACAACTAATTTTCTTGTATTGCGCAATACCAAGGATGGCAGGCATTGCTCAACTATTTATCATTTTATACGATCATTAGGTTGTCACTATTCGCACGAGCGCTAAGTTTGAAATGTTATGAAGGATTGGGACGCAGCGTATGCACAGGGACAAACTCCATGGGACAAAGGAAAGGCGGCGCCACCATTGGTCGAGTTCTTATCGAGGCACACAATTAGTGGTCAGGTTTTAGTTCCTGGATCTGGCACCGGTCATGATGTACGCTTAATTGCTGGGCAAGGAGCAGATGTTTTGGGTCTTGATATATCGCCACGTGCCCATAGCGCTGCCGTAAGTTTTAATAATTATAAAAATGCGAATTTCCGTATTGGTGATTTTCTTTATCTATCAGATGATTTAAAAGATAAATTTGATTGGGTCGTAGAACATACTTGCCTGTGTGCAATTGACCCAGACCAGCGAGCTAGCTATGTGCAATCTGCCCGCTTAGCTATTAAAGAAGGGGGTCATCTGTTAGCTATTTTTTTTCGAGAGGTTCAAGCCTATGATGGAAGCGGTCCACCGCATCCTATTTCTTCGGATGAAATCCAATCACTCTTTGCGGAAGGATTTGACCGAGTAACTTCATATACTCCAAGCAAGCACTACGACAGTCGCCCATATGGCTGCGAAAAAGTCTATTTATTTCGTCGCTGCGATAGTTAGCATCTAGAGTATTCTCTATTACTTAAAATAATTGCAATTGATCATCTGTGAGAGGTGTGGTCGGAAGGATCAATTTATTGTCGTTATTATGTATACTATTCACACGGTTGCTGACTGTGTGATCAATGATTTCTATTTTTTGCGAGTAGGAATGCGCTTCCGATTTTGTGAGGTAATTGTCTAACCATTTCTGATGGACTGATTCAGGCAGCAGTACTGGCATTCTTTCGTGTATTCCCTTTATTCGCTCTTGCGCACAGGTCGTGAGAATTACGCATTGAGGCACCTCCTCAAGTTTTGTCGCAGGCATCCACAATCCTGCAAAATAGAGTAAATCGGTATGCTCAGAAGAAATATAATAGGGTTGTTTTCGTACGCCATCACTAAGCCATTCATAAAATCCATTTGCAGGAATTAGGCAGCGATGAGCCTCCCAACTCTCACGAAAGCGCGGCGTAGAATCTGCGCTCTCAAGACGTGCATTTATATGAAAATTCTGAGGAGTTCGTAGTCCCCAGTGCATGCGAGATAACGACTCTTTTGTACGAGTTATAATATTAGTTCCAGGACTTATATTGTAGCTTGGCTCAAAATCCTCTGGCAATAATTCTGCAATCGAATTGGCGAGTTTTTGAGATGGATTATGTAGGGTGTATCGACCACACATGGGAATTTAATTAAAGGTTTATTTCGCAGTCCACAACCGTAATGACTTAAGGAAGAATAGTTCTAATGCAGTAGCTTCATTTAAATTTAATTCAAGCAGTCCAGCGCTACTTTCCAAGGCTTGAATGACACGAAACTGTGCATTTACTGGGAGTCGTCCAGGATTTAGAACTTCAATATCTCGGCAAAAACCAGCTGTTAATGACTCAATTTCGCCATAGAGTTGTTTACGATAGCTTCTACCAAGTCCTGTTTCCATAGCTTCTTTTTCGTCATTACTTACGTGTTCGGCTAGCTGGTTTTTTTGCTCTGCCCAAGCGTGCTTAGTCGCTTCAGTCAGAATAGATTGAAAGCGACTCATTAGCCCGTAAGCGCCCAGCATAATATGCGGAACGCTCTCTTTGCTCGGGCCTTTGAGTAAGCGCCCAAGCCAGGCACGATAATCAATAGCCCAATCCTCCCAATTGCTGTGTTCGATGCCTTCCGCTTGACTTGGTAT
>JAKVCN010000004.1:5693-6632 GCA_022448585.1 Puniceicoccaceae bacterium
ATTAGTGAGAAGCATTTAAGGCGTAGTGGCATGGATTACTGGCACAGCTTGGACTTACATCACCACGACTGTTGGGAGGCTTTTATGGCTAGTAAATACGCTCCTAATCGCCTATGGCTTTTTACTACGAAGGCAGATCATGCTTACTGGGATATTACTTATGAAGATGAGGATGGACTTGTTTTTGGTAACGAGGGGCACGGAGCTCCAGAATGGTTGCATGAGCAATTAACGGGTCATAGGGTTACCATTCCGCATATGAACAATGAGTTGCGATCGTTGAATTTATCAACTGCTGCTGGAATCGCAACGTACGAGGCACTTCGCCAAATTCGTGCGAACTAGCAATTTAGGGTAAATACCTTTATAATATTATCTTTGCTTAAGAGATATTCACTCACTGACACTCACTTTTTTGGTTGCAATTATAACAGCTGTGACCACAAAAAATCCTCCCGTCAGCAGCCGAAATAAGTCTTCGAATACGAGTGGCTGGCTCTCTTTAAAGATGAATAGAGATACAAACATAGCTAATGGAACAAGTGCATTATTAAATGCAGCTAGTTCACCAGTATTGGACAGTGTGGCGCCTTTATTCCATAGATAAAATCCTAGCCCCGAAGCGATACATCCGAGATACATAATTGCCTGCCACTGAGCAGCGCTGACGGCCAGATGCTCTGTGTTGGAAAAAAACAAACTAAATGCGCCTGCACAAAGAGCTCCTCCGAACGTAAGCATAGAAAAAACTGCTAAGTTATCGATCGTAGTGTGGTAGCTCTTCCAGTCTCGGTAGGCAATCTGTCCATATGCAAAGGAAATCCCTGCTACTTGCATGAGTGCGAATCCAATCCAGATATCTCCGCTTGGAGTGCCTTGCACTTTTATTATAGCTGCTCCCATTACAGAAAATGTTGCTGCTAAAAGATACCTCGGAGA
>JAKVCN010000040.1:0-4997 GCA_022448585.1 Puniceicoccaceae bacterium
AAAGCCATTGATCGTGTCCTGATAACTAAGCATACGACTGCGGTGATCCTTTAATTCATCTTGCATACGCTCGTCATCAATCTTTTGAACAATAGCTGCAATTCGCTCCGCAACTTCTTTGAGTGGTCCAGAGATTATGTTATCGCAGAAGTTTGGCTCATGTATACGCAGAATGGGTTTTTTGCAAAGGATGACCTCACCAATGTACGCAAAAAATTCTCGACTGGCTACGATTGCCTCTTCCACTGCATTTAGATCCCACTGACTTCCATTTTTCTTTAATATCCCACGCTTTGTATGAGGATTGTAGAGGCGCTTGAGTGCTCGATCGACTGAATAGGAACTAACGTGGATACCAAAGTGATCGGTAGCAATAGCAGGTACTCTATGTGCTTCATCGAGTACCACAAAATCATCAGCAAGAAGTACACCTCGAGAACTGCCCTTTGGCGGCATGCCTGCACTGATTAAGGAAAAAAGTAGACTATGGTTAACGATGACACAATTCGCGCCTAGTAATTGCTTGCGGGCACGCTGGTAAAAGCAAATGGATGGGTCACAATTCTTGCGTGAGCAAGAAGAACTGTCTGCGTTGACCGCATCCCAAACTTCAGGTAGGGGAGGAGGCGCGAGCTCTTGGATGACTCCACTCGAGCAAGCCGATGACCATTTTGCTAATCGCAGCAGCTCTTTCTTTTGCTCGGTAGGAAAGATTTCAGTCTGCTTAGATTGAGCATCTTTTAGAGCATTTCCTAAGCGCGTTGTGCAGCAATAGTTGGCTCGTCCAACCATAAGAGCGGTCTTAAAATTGGCGTAATGCTTTAATTCTTTTACTTGTTTAAATAGCTTTTGGCATATTTTAAGATCCTTATTAAGGATTTGTTCCTGAAGCGTAATGGTCTTACTAGATATAATGAAGGGTCGCTCTGAATCGACGGAGTGTAGGATCCCAGGAATTAAATATGCAAGGCTCTTACCGACGCCAGTACCCGCCTCAACAAGAAGAGATTGATCGGATTCAAAAGAGCATGCAACCGAGAGCGCCATAGCTGCTTGCTGTGGTCGATGATCCAACCCAAGTACTGTTTGCAGTGATCCCCCTTCTTTAAAAATCGAATCAACAAGACTTACTAAATATCCGACTTCGCGAGGTGTTCCAGTGTTTTCAATGAGTCCAATCATATAGTGCTTTGCAGTCAGTTACTATTACAGAAGCATAGGAGCACGAATTGGCTAGTTTTTTTAATTATTTTGTAGAAATCATTTTATTATCTTTGTTAGTTAGCTTTTGAAATGACCTTGCCATTCTAATTGAGCGAGGCATTTTCGCGTGCTAATATTATGACTGATACAAATGACAATACGCATGATTTATATGCGGTCCGCTTTCAGAAGCTCAAGAATCTATGCGCAGCTGGGCGCAATCCGTTTACTGCAAATTTTGCGAAGACGCATAATACAGCTGAGGCTATCGACGCATATGATGAGAATTTAGAAGATTCTGATCAAGCGCTGATAAAGGTAGCGGGGCGTATTGTTGTTTTCAGGGTAATGGGCAAAGCTAGCTTCATTAAAATTCAAGATAGTGCAGGCCAAATTCAGTGTTATGTAACTCGAGACGAGCTTGCCGAAGGTGAATACAATACCTATTTTAAAAAACTAGATCTTGGAGATATTATTGGAGTCAGTGGTCATTTATTTAAAACGAAGACTGGTGAGATCACTGTTCGAGTAAAAAGTTATACCTTGGTCTCTAAAGCATTACGACCGCTTCCTGAAAAATGGTCAGGACTTAAAGATGACGAAAAAATCTATCGTCAACGTTATTTAGATTTAATTGTAAATGAAGAGTCTCGCAATCGCTTTAAGCAACGTGCAGCCATTATCATGCAAATGCGCCAATTTTTATGGGAGCGGGACTTTCAAGAAGTGGAGACACCGGTATTACAAGGCGTAGCAGGTGGCGCAGCAGCTCGTCCTTTCACTACTCACTTCAACGCCCTCGATTGTCAGTTCTATATGCGTATAGCACTAGAGTTATATTTGAAGCGTATGCTTGTCGGTGGTGAGGAGCGTATTTTTGAAATCGGTCGTGTCTTTCGTAATGAGGGCTTATCTCGTCGTCATAATCCTGAATTTACTATGCTTGAACTATATCAAGCGTATAGTGATTTCCGAGGGATGATGGAGCTTACTCAAAGTTTAATTCAGCATGTGGCAAAGACTGTCATCGGTACGCACAAAATTGCTCGACCAGATGGTACAGTAATAGATCTTGGCGGGAAATGGCGTGAGGCTAAGTACAAGGATCTTATACTCGAAGCGACTGAAGATGCCAGCTGGTTTAGCCTAGCTCGTTCCGAGAAGTTAGAAAAAGCACGCGCTTTGGGAATCGAGGTCGATGGTGAATTAGAAGACTACGAAATTACCAACAATGTATTTGAGAAATTGATTGAACCAGGACTGATTCAGCCGACCTTTGTAACTCATATACCTCGAGAGCTTTGCCCTTTAGCAAAAATCACTCAAGATGATGCAACAACAATTGATGTGTTTGAGCTTTGCATTAACGGTCAAGAGATTGCGCCTGCTTACTCTGAGCAAAATGATCCTATTATACAAAAGAAAATGTTTACGGAGCAGGTTGGGGAGGAAGTTCAGGATATGGATACAGATTTCATCAATGCTTTGGAGCACGGAATGCCTCCAGCTGGTGGTATGGGCCTTGGTATAGACCGTTTAGTTATTTTGCTCACCGGCGCCGAAAGCATACGAGATACAATTTTATTTCCAAGCCTTAAGCCGCTGAGCTAAGCTTCTCAGGGCAGTGTTACCAGATTGCACGAGCAGCTGATAAAAATCAATTTATATGGCGCCTTTTGAGGCACTTTGTGCTGTCCCTAGGTGTTTACTTAATGCGATTAACTTTTGTCTGGGGAAGTAATTAAGATACGAGTTTGTAATCCAGCCAAATAGTCAGAAAATGTTTCTGTTTTAGCAGTGTTACGCAGTGCGCGCTGCACCATTCCCATTTTTGCATCTAAATTATCAACCATAGAAACAAAAACTGCTTCTGGAGTCGCAGCCATTGCCGCAGCGCCCCATTCTTTTTCGCCTTGATGACTTAATATAATGTGCTCGAGGCGTTCGGTTAAGTCTGCGTTTAGTTTCGATTGAAGTGCTGCTTTACGTACTACACGAAATCCAAGCACCACATGGCCTTGAAGGATACCTACACGACTGACACGAGCGGCAAAATCACCTTCGTATTCTTCGAGTTTGCCGATGTCGTGTAAAAGGATTCCAGCTATGGCTAAATCTGCATCTACTTCTAGATAGAGTGGCAGCAGAGATCGAGCAGCACGTACCATATGCACGGTATGCTCGAGTAGTCCATTGCGATAGGCATGATGCATAATCACTGCAGCTGGGCAAACGCGGAAATGATCACCAAGTTCATCCATAACACGTTGAACAGTCTCTTGAAGTTGTGGATGTTCAATTGCAGCAATCGCGTCTTCAAGATGTGCCCACAGTTCAGTCTCAGATTCTGGCGGCGTCTCCACTAAATTTTCGAAGGCTCCTTCAGTTTCTGCTTCTTCTTTGGTAATCACTTCGACTGCATCTAGTTTTGGTGAAAATTGACCATTTTCTTTAGGATAATATTCTGTCTTTCCAGAAATCCTTAAAATACACCCTTCATTTGCGGTGTGCAAAACCTCATAGGCAGGAGTATTCTCAAATGCATTCGCATTAAAACTTCCACTCGAATCACCGACTTGTATATTAATAAACGGGTTTCCGTTACGCGAAGACCGAGTAGTTTTTTTTTGAAGCAGTAATATACTACGGAAAGGAACCGCCAAATCTTTACCAATTAGCTTGAGTTTCTTAACAGTGCTATAATCAGACATTATTTACTCTATAGTGGATCTAATATTAACTGTAAAGAGGGTAAACAAAAAGCAGAAGTTCTAGAACTTTTCGTGTGCTGGCATATCACGAAAAAAAATACCTACTTTGCCGACACCTCCTACATATTCACTGGTCGTTTTTTCAGAAATTTCACTGCACATAGAGCCTATTTTTTTGCGATTTGTTTCGAAGCGTATTTTAATTAAGCCATTCTTATTAAGAGCCATTTCGATTTCTCCTAGCACTGGTTGGCTCAATCCATTTTTACCAATTTGTAGATGGGGCTTTAGGCGCTGTGCAATACCTCGCAGCTCTTTTTTTTCAGCGCTAGACAATTCTTTAGGCTGTTCCACTAGTTTTTTGGGTCGGGCAGAGCTTTACTAGCAATGTTTTCCAGAAGTTCTCCAAGAAATTCTTTAGGTGTCTTAAGTCCCTCTAGAGCTTTGTTCGCGCGTGAGTTGACCTTCACCAAGCCTTGTTCGGCTTCTTGACGTCCTAGCACTAAAAAATTGGGCACTTTATCGACGTGGCATTTACGTATCTTAGCACCTAGCTTATCGGCTACTGCATCTACACTAACGCGAATCTTAGCTGCTCTAAATAGTTTTTCAATTGCCCGCGCTTCAGGAACGAGATCATCATTCATTGGCAGAATACGAACCTGTTCAGGCGCTAACCATGTAGGGAAGCTACCAGCAAAGTGTTCAATTAATACGCCACAGAAACGCTCCAGTGATCCGAATGGAGCGCGGTGGATCATAACAGGACGATGCTTTTCATTGTCTGCGCCAATATAGCTTAGATCAAATCTCTCTGGTAGGTTATAGTCGACTTGAACGGTTCCAAGCTGCCATTCTCGGCCAAGTACGTCTTTGATCACAAAATCAATCTTAGGCCCGTAGAAGGCAGCTTCCCCAGGTTCCTCTGTGTAATTAACGCCTAATTCACGGACGATTCGAAGTAGCGCTTCTTCGGCTTTATCCCAAGACTCTAATTCTCCCACGTATTTACTGCTGTCTGGATCTCGAAGAGAGACTCGGACTCGATAGTCCGCCATATCAAGAGTCTGAAATACTGTTTTT
>JAKVCN010000040.1:5095-18795 GCA_022448585.1 Puniceicoccaceae bacterium
GTAGGGGAAGTGGCCGGATGTACGAAACAGATCGAGTTTTCCTATGTGAGGCGTGTAGACAATGCCATAGTCAGCAGCACGAAGTTCATCGGTTATAAAATCAGTGAGTGCTTCGCGTATGATCGCGCCAGCAGGCTTCCATAAAATCAGTCCCTGTCCGACATCATTATCTATAGTAAATAACCCTAGCTCTTTACCGAGCTTGCGGTGGTCGCGTGCGCGGGCCTGATCTAACTGTTCTAAATAATCAGTTAGCGCTTCCTTTGACTCAAAAGCAGTTCCGTAAATACGTTGAAGTTGCTTATTTTTCTCATTCCCACGGTGATAGGCTCCTGCAATAGAAAGCAGTTTAAAGGCTTTTATTTTTTTAGTATAATTAACGTGACTACCAGCGCAAAGATCTATGAATTCTCCATTTTGGTAAAAGCTAATTGTCTCACCCTCTGGAATGTCTTTGAGGCGGCCTGATTTGTAGCGCTCCTGACCGAATCCTTTAATTTTTTCGATTGCTTCTTCGCGAGAGCATTCAATGCGAATAAACTTTTGATTTTCTTTAATGATTTTTTTCATCTCACTCTCGATGGCCTCTAGGTCGCTGGCATCGAGTTGTTGGTCTAGGTCTATATCGTAATAGAAACCATTTTCAGTAGGTGGACCGATGTCTAATTGAGTTTTTGGATACAGGCGTAGCACTGCAGTTGCTAGAACATGCGAGCAGGAGTGGCGTAGTTGCTCTAGAGTAGACATTTCTTTCATTGTGATAGTAATTTTAGGGTTGAAGTCAGAAGGCTTGTGCAGGTGAGTCAATGCCGGATTCGCTTTATCCTTTATATGCAAATGCGGGTATTCCTTGTGCTCCAATTCCGTCGAGTACAAAGACTTTCCCCGCGTCCTTTTCAGTAAGAGTTTTATGCATGCCCGTCGTCACAAAAAGTCGATCTAGTTTGGCTCCGCCAAAGACGCATGCTGTAGTCTCTAGACAGGGCAGATCTATATGTTGCAACTTTGCACCTGTACGCGGATTAAATCTTGCGACGCACCCACCATGGCAGAAGGCGACCCAAAGCATTCCTGTACTATCAATAGTCATACCATCCGGTGAATCTTTATATCCAAGCGCTGCTGTGTCCACGGCGACAGAAGCTTGGCTAATTCCTCCAGTTTTAATATCATATTTAAAACTCTGAATTTTTTTTAGTGGAGTATCTATGTAGTACATCACGGTAGCATCTGATGACCAGCAAATACCATTTGAATTAGTGACCTTAGGTAGCTTAATTTGTAACTGATTGTCATTGTCTAACATGTAAAGAGCAGCGTCTCCGGTATTTTTTATCAGACTGATAGTACCCGCCCAGAAACGTCCTGCTGGATCACACTTTCCGTCATTAAAGCGATTTGTCGCTCGTTTTTCTCGCTCTGGATCAGCTAATGTATACTTAGAACCAGTTAGTGGATCAAAGTCCACGATACCTGAGTCACCAGCATACAAGAAGCCGCCACTTATTTTAGGAACAATCGTACCGACTCGCTCGCCGACATTCCAAGTTTGTTCATTCCCAGTTTCTGGATTTAAGCGGACGATTTGATGTCCTTCTATATCTACGTACAGTAAATTGCTTTCCCACCAGATTGGACCTTCACCCCACTTCGATTGGCGGGTGCCGATAGTGCTGATTTTTATTTTAGGCATCTTTTGTGTAAGTTAGTATTCTGCCGATTCATTCACGTATCGTATATTCTAAACTCGCGATAGATTAAACCCTTCCTTGCTGTCTTTTATGTTCCAACCCTTAGCAAGTAAGGTGCTTCTAAGTTGGTCGGCTTTATCCCAGTCACGCGCTTGTTTTGCCTCCCAGCGTTCTTCTGCTAGCGCAAGAATATCGTTTGGTACAGTTACTTCATGGTCGCAAGTAGTGAATAAATTTAAGCCTAGTGCATAAAGCAAGGTACCAAGCGCGGTAAGCATGCAGCGGGCCTGCTCTTCATTCATTTGGGCTGAAGGATTCGAACCGATGACTCCAAATATTGCGCCTAAGCATGCAGCAATGTTAAGGTTGTTTCGTAGTGCATCCCACGCTTTTGAGAAGCGTCCAAAGTCTTCGGGTGCATTACTAGTAATATAGGATGCAAACATAGCTTTCTCCTCTCCGGTTTTTTCTAGAAGTGCTGTCGCAAAACGTTCGATTCGAGTAATGGCGCTTTTCGCCGCATGAAGGCCATCGAAGGTGAAGTTCAACTGCTGTCGGTAACTCCCTGCAATCAATGTGTAGCGCAATGCCATTGGACTAAATCCTTTTCCCTGGAGGTCATCGAGAGTGTGTAAATTTCCCAGACTTTTAGACATTTTTTCACCCTCGACCATGAGGTGTGCAGTATGAAACCAATGGCGACTGAATTGGCGACCATGAGCACACTCGGACTGTGCAATTTCATTTTCGTGGTGAGGGAAGCATAGATCAATGCCACCCCCATGTAGGTCAATGGTTTCGCCCCCGAAAGATGCTTCAACCATCGCGGAACACTCAAGGTGCCAACCTGGACGACCCTCACCCCATGGACTATCCCAATAATTTTCACCGTCTTCGGGTTTACGGGATTTCCAGAGCGCAAAATCATTAATCGATTCGCGGTCGTACTCGTCGGCGTCGTTGCGCTCACCAGAGGAATTCTCACTTTGCGAGCGAATATTTTTTAGATCAAGCTTTGAAAGCTTTCCATATCCAGGGAAAGAGCTCACACGAAAGTATAGTGAGCCGTCCTCGGTGGCATAGGCGTGACCTTTTGCTTCAAGCATCTGAGCAAGCTCAATTTGATTAGGGATGTGTTCTACCGCACTTGGCTCAATGTTAGGGTGAATCATGTTAAGCGTATTGCAGTCGGTATGAAACTTTTCCGTCCATTTGTCGGTGAACTCTCTTAAGCTGATGCCATTAGCCTGCGACTCGCGAATGGTCTTGTCGTCGACGTCGGTGATATTTCGTACGTATTTCACATCAACTCCATCAACTTTGAGGACACGGAGTAATACGTCTTGGATTAGAAAAGTTCGGAAATTACCGATGTGGGCTGGGCCATACACGGTAGGACCACAACAATAAATGCGGAAAGGTTTGCCAACCTCTTGAGAGAGCCTTTTCACGCTGCGGCTATAGGTATCGTAAAGTTGAATGGACATATTCGTATAGAGAAGTAATTTTGTTTAATAAGATAAAGGTTGGATTGCGTCTAGGGGAAGCGTGAATTTTACACTTTCCCTCTAGCGCACAATTGTCACTCTTATGTTTATGTCTGATCGTTTTCGTCTTGATTTGATTCGCCGCCCTCGCCGTATGCGTGGCTCGATTGCTCTGCGCGCTCTTGCTAACGAAACTGAACTTCACGCACAGCACCTCATACAGCCGCTATTTATAATAGATGGAGATGGCCCTGCTGAATCGATTCAATCAATGCCGGGGCAGTTGCGATTGACCATACCTTTACTTCTTGAAGAGTGTCGCGAGTTGCTGAGTCTTGGAGTCTGCGCAGTCGCACTTTTCCCAAAAATTAATGTAGATTTAAAGTCTCCTAACGGCAGTGAGGCTTTAAACTCAGATACTCTTGTAATAAGGGCAATTCGCTCTTTAAAGTCGGAGCTTCCTGAAATGGCTGTTATTGCTGATGTTGCCTTAGATCCCTACACAACCCATGGACATGATGGTTTAGTCGATTCGCTTACCAGAGATTTAGACAATGATGCAACTGTAGAAATTCTTGCCAAAATGGCCGTTCTTGCCGCTGAATCTGGAGCAGATATTGTAGCGCCTTCAGATATGATGGACGGCCGAGTAGGTGCGATTCGTCGAGCTCTTGATTCAAATGATTTTGAAAAAACAGCAATTATGGCATATTCTGCAAAATTTGCTTCAGCTTTTTATGGGCCTTTTCGAGAGGCGGTTGGTAGCGCTGCTAAGGCAGATGCCGCATCCATAAACAAATTAGGCTATCAGCTGAATCCCGCTAATCGACGCGAGGCGCTAATAGAATGTGAGCTCGACGAGTCTGAAGGAGCCGATATACTAATGGTTAAACCGGCAGGTCCGTATTTAGATGTACTTCGCGATGTGCGAGAATCAACAGATTTGCCATTAGCAGCCTACCAAGTATCTGGAGAGTATGCACAAATTGTCGCTGCAGCCCAAAATGGCTGGCTTGATTTAGATCGCTGCCGTTATGAGTCACTTATTTCGATTCGCCGCGCTGGAGCAGATATGATACTAACCTATTTTGCAAAGGCATACGCGCAAAGCATTGTTAAATAGACTGCCAGTATTATACTAGCTTCGCATTCGTCGCTTTTCGGCATACTGCCGCTTACGCGCAAGTTCGCGCATATCTACCGCGGGATCATCTGCCTCGAATATCTCTTGCCCTATAATATGCTCGATGACATCCTCCATCGTAATCACTCCTGACATCGAGCCATATTCATCAACTGCAATCGCTATTTGCTGATGGTTTTTTAGAAAGGTTTGCAGTGCATCATCAGCAGTTGCATTATCTGGAATAAATATTACTTCCTGAGCTAATACTGATAGCTTTATTTGGTCTTCATCTTTAGCTTTGGCACTTAGAATATCTCGACGGCGAATAATTCCTACAATGTTATCGCTTTGATCACGATAAATTGGAATCCGCGCAAAAGGTATATTTTGGTTTTCATTAAAAAGTGAGCCTATGGTTTCGGCTTCATCTAAGGTGAGTACTACAGTGCGGGGAGTCATGATTTCGTGAACTAGTATTTCATCCAAGCGTAGTGCATTACTTATAAGCTCCCTTTCATTAGATGTGAGATTTCCTTCTTTTTCGCTTTTCTCGGCCAGCAACATAATTTCTTCATCGCTATCGGTAAAATTAGATCGCGACTTTAATATTGTTCTTACCAGTAGACCAATAATCCGAGATATTGGTATCATAGTTGCACAAACCCAAGCTAATGGAACTACAAGTATTGGCTGCAGTTTTGGCCGATACAAGACGCCTATATTCTTAGGAATTATTTCTGAGAAAAATAAGATACCAAGCGCCATGCTTAATGAAACCTTTAAAAGAATGTTATTATCTAAAGGCCACAATTGAACAGCCAAACCGCCAACTAATGTCGCTCCTAATGTATTGGCAATAGTATTGAGGCTGAGGATAGCTGAACTTGTCTCTTCAAGGTCATTTATGTACTTTTCAAGACTTTCGCCACGGCGCGAATTTAGTTTCTTCAATGCTTCAGTTTCTGCGGTGGTAGTACTCAAAACCATAGCTTCTAAAATAGAACAAAGAGCAGAAATGCTTATGGTGAAAAAAATAGCTATGAAAAATGCAAATATCATTTAGTTTTTATTGTATACAGTAACTTATAAATCTCAGCTACAAATATAATTAGCAACAATCCAACTATCATGCTCGCTATAAAATGTTTTCAAGCTCATATTGATCGATATTTTAGTTTGATAGTGCAATAGCCTTGACCCCTGTTACAGGCATTTACTATGTTTTGTAGGATATATTTTAATATTATGAAACATATACTATCCCAGCTTTTTACTGTTTTAGCACTCTTTCTTTTATCTGGATGTGCGACTTTTGAAGAAGGAGCAAATCAAGAAGTCAATGTAGCATCCTTTCCAGCGGGCGCAGAGATTTTTATTGATGGTGAACCTGCAGGTATAACTCCAGCAACGCTCACAATTTCGAGAAAGGTTGCTCATGAGGTACAAGTACAGAAAGCAGGCTATGATACATATATTGATTATTTTACCCCAACGCCTAATGCCAGAAGCGAAAACTACGTAAAATTTGGTCTAGCGGAGGACTTGGGTCAATATGTCGACTTGCAACCAGTTAGCATGAACATACAAATGCGTAGCGAATTTGTTCCTCAATCGATTGGTGGAGATCCATTCAAGACAATGGGGCAAAAGATATTAGAGGTAGATCGTCACCTAGAAGCAGGACTAATTTCTCCTGTTGAGCATAAGTATATTGTTGAGCAAATTATAACCTTTTTTGAGCAATGATAGACATCAGATCGTTTGATTTATGAGTCAATTGCCGAGCGATTTATTGTACACCAAAGACCATGAGTGGGTTCGTTTGCATGGTGATGGCACGGCAACTATAGGCATAACTAACTATGCTCAAGAGAGCCTTGGTGACATCACATTTGTGGAATTTCCAGATGCTGGGTCGACTTTTGATGCTGGTGAGACCTTTGGGGTAGTTGAATCTGTAAAGGCTGCTTCTGATTTATATATGCCTATAAGTGCTGAAATTATAGAGTGTAATGCGGCTGCTGATGATGCACCTGAACTTCTCAATTCCGATCCTTACGGAGAGGGTTGGTTGTTAAAGGTTAAACTCATACAAGATAGCAAAGCTATCGACCTTCTAGAATCTACTGCATATGCAGAATTAATCTAGGCTCTCAGTGATTGATTGGATTGTTTATGATCCAAGTATGATACATCATTACAGTGCTCTACATACTAGGACATGAAGAATACTAAGTCGTTAAGTCTGTAATTCTATTTTTAGAGAACCACTGCTTGTTCGGTATCGAGGTATCTGCTTTCGATGGCGAGTATTCGTTTAGAAAATTGGCATATTACCACTTTCTTTCATATTCGACTCCATTGCTTTCATTATTTTACGACCTTTGCCGCTACGCATCATTTTCATCATTTTTTGCATTTGAGAGAACTGTTTAAGGAGTGCATTTACTTCGCGTACTTGGACGCCAGAACCATTAGCTACTCTTTTTAGGCGAGTGCCCTTAAGTAATCGGGGTAATTCGCGCTCTTGTTGCGTCATTGATTGAATCATAGCCTCACTACGTGCTATCTTCTTCTCTTCAGCATCACCAATGTTCATGCCACTGGCTCCAGGTAGCATACTAACTATCGAGCCTAGTGAACCCATTTTCTTCACTTGCTGCATTTGCTTTAAAAAATCATCAAGATTAAACTCTGCTTTGCGTATTTTTTCAGCCATACGCTCGGCTTCTTTTTCATCTATATTTTCCTGAGCCTTCTCAACAAGGCTTACAACATCTCCCATCCCCAATATACGCGATGCCATTCGTTCTGGATAGAATACTTCGAAATCATCAACTTTTTCTCCTAGTCCTATGAATTTAATGGGGGTATTGGTTATTGCCTTCATAGAGAGTGCCGCGCCTCCACGAGCATCTCCGTCGAGTTTGCTAAGAATGATTCCTGTGGTATTGACAGCTTCATGGAAGTGCTTTGCCACATTGACTGCTTCTTGTCCTAATGCTGCATCAGCAACTAGTAATATCTCATCTGGCTTTACAGCTGCTTTTAGTTGCTTAATCTCATCTATTAAATCGGTATCAATTTGTAGGCGACCTGCGGTATCAAAGATTATTAGATTAGCGCCCGATGATTGAGCCGCTTGCAGTCCCTTTAGCCCAATCGTAACTACATTTTTCTCATCGCGATCTGAGTAGAATTGGCAATCGGCACTTTTTGCCAGATTCTCTAGTTGGTCGATTGCTGCAGGCCTGTAGACATCACAACCGACCAATAGGCTATTATAATCATTTTTTTTCGATAAATAATTAGCTAGTTTTCCAGCACTTGTTGTTTTCCCAGATCCATGAAGTCCGACTAACATAATGCGTAGGGGTCTCTTTTCTTCGATCGATGTGCTGCCTTCTCCTAATAACCGTACTAGTTCATCATTAATGATTTTTATTACTTGCTGTCCTGGGGTAACTGACTGGAGGACTTGTTGACCAATACAAGCCGCTTCTACTTTGCTAATAAATTCTCGGGCAACTTTAAAATGCACGTCTGCAGACAGCAGTGCTTTGCGTACCTCTTTAAGTGATTCTCCTACATTAGCTTGAGTTAATTGCTTAGCACCTCGTAAACTGCGTAATGCTGACCCGAGTTTATCCGTTAGATTTTCCAGCATGTCTTTAACTTACACTAGTTAGCTTGAATGTGAAGATGAAAGATTAATGTAATGAATTTTACTATCAAATTATAAAAATTTTAAATATGAAAACCTACAATAGACTAAAAACCGATGCTTTACATGATTATAACAAGCTCTAGCTTATAAGTATCTACCACAATTGATATGCTTGTGGTGAAACTGAATATGTTTAATTTTTGCATCCATGAAGCAACGTACCATTTTAAGGGAAGCCTCAATCAAGGGTAAATCCTTACATACTGGCGAAGAAGTTAATTTAACGCTAAAACCCGCGCCAGAAAACCACGGCATTGTTTTCCGACGCATCGATCTTTACGGGAAGCCAGAGCTTAAGGCATTGGTAGATCTAGTTGAAGATCTTGTACGCAGCACAACGATTGCAGATGGCCACACAAAGGTTCATACCGTAGAGCATGTGCTTAGTGCACTTAATGGTTGTGGGGTTGATAACGTGTTGATTGAGATGGATGCGAGTGAACCTCCGATTCTCGATGGTTCAGCAAAGCATTTTGTGAATTTAGTTCAAGAGGCAGAGCCAGTAGAACAAAAAGCAGAACGAAAATATTTTGTACTCGAGGAACCATTATCCGTGACTCGTGGGGGTAGCTCTATCATTGCCTTACCATATGACGGTTTTCGTGTTACCTGCACTTCCGCGGATGACCGTGGCATTCATACGCAGCATTTGATGATGGACATTGATCCAGAGTCTTACGTAGCACAAATCGCTCCAGCTAGAACCTTTACAATTTATGAAGACATTGAAGAACTTCTAAAGCTAGGTAAGATTAAAGGTGGTAGTTTAGATAGTGCTATTGTAATAAAAGGAGATAAGATCGTATCAAAAGAGCCTTTGCGTTTTAAGGATGAATTCGTTCGGCATAAGATACTCGATATCGTTGGAGATATTGTATTAGCAGGTATGCCGATTAAGGCTCATATTGTTGGAGTACGTCCGGGTCATTCTTTGAATGCTGAACTCTCTCGAGCATTTCGGAAAAAAATCCTTGAAAAGATTAAGGGTCCAAAAAAGCAATTAAAAGAGAATAAATTCGTGCCTGCCCATGAGAGTCAACTTGATATACGTAGAGTTCTTGATATTTTGCCGCATCGTTACCCATTTGTTATGATCGACCGTGTTCTTGAGTTTGTCAGTGATGATGAATTAATTGCGTTGAAAAATGTAACTATCAATGAGCCCTTTTTTCAGGGACATTATCCTGGTCGTCCTGTCATGCCTGGTGTACTTCAGATTGAGGCAATGGCGCAGGCAGCTGGAGTACTCTTGCTTCGCCGATTACCTATTGAAGAAAATAAGGTCGCATTCTTTATGAGTGTGGACAAAGTAAAATTTAGGCAAGCAGTCGAGCCCGGCGATTCAATTGAGATCCGTGTTAAATTAAATAAGATACGAGGGAATAAAATTGCTACTGCAACGGGCGAGTGCCAAGTAAATGGTAAGACAGTGTCAGGTGCAGAGCTAATGTTTATGTTAGCTGATGCGAATGGTTGAGAAACATTATGCAAACGCAGATTCATCCTACCGCAATTGTTAATGATGGCGCCGAATTAGACGAGGGAGTCTGTGTTGGGGCGTATGCGTACATCGGCTCTAAGGTTAAGATATTAAAGGGAACTGAAATTATGCACCACGCGACAGTTGATGGTGATACTATACTTGGTTCTAATAATGAAATACACCCATATGCTTACATAGGTGGCAAGACCCACGATAAAAAGTATCAGGGAGGTTTACAGCGTCTAATGATAGGTGACAATAATGTATTTCGTGAGTATGTTACCGTTCATTGCGCTACGGCTCCAAATCTCCTGACTAAGCTTGGTGATAACAACTTAATTTTATCGTACAGTCATGTCGCACATGAGTGTACGATTGGAAACCATCTAATTATGAGCAGTCACTCAGCACTTGGTGGACACGTCATGGTAGGTAATAATGTAAATGTAGGCTGGGGTGCAGGCATTCACCAATTTTGTAGATTGGGAGATTATTCTATGATCGGAGCAGCATCGAAGGTTGTACAGGATGTTCCCCCATACATGATTAGCGATGGTAATCCAGCTGCAACTCGCACGATTAACAAAATAGGTTTAGAGCGTGCTAATTTCTCTAAACAGGAAATCGCACTGGTACGTAGAATATATAAAACCTTTTATAAAGATGGCTTAAACCGTAGCCAAGCAATCGATCGATTATCCAAAAATGAATCGAACAAGCACTCACTATATGAAGAGTTTCTTAAATTCATTGCTGCTAGTGAGCGGGGATTAAGCTAGACAGAACCTACGCTTATATTGCTGTTTTTCTGAGTACTTCTTAAATTAGATTTAAGTAGATGCAATGCGCTTTTTATCAACGTAGTTTTTACTACTGAATAAGGATGCCAGCAATTGCTGCACTCGACAGGTTCGCTAGTGTACCAGCGAAAATTGCCTTTAATCCCAATTTTGCTATCTCGCTTCTGCGCGAAGGCACAAGGCTACCTAATCCTCCAAGCAATATAGCGATTGAAGAGAAATTTGCGAATCCACATAATGCAAAAATTAAAATTGCTTGGCTACGGACTGAAAAATTTTCTGCTACAGGAGTAAATTCTACGAAGGCTACAAACTCATTTAGTACTATTTTTTGACCTATAAACGAGCCGCCAGCAATTGCATCCTGCCAAGGCACACCGATAAGCCATGCCACTGGGCTAAAGAGGTAACCTAGTAGCAACTGCAAGCTAAGAGAATCATTATTAAATAATGAACCAATCCATGCTAGAGCACCATTTAATAGGGCAATTAAGCCAATAAAAGCGATTAGCATAGCGCCTACATTGAGAGCTAATTTAAGGCCGTCACTCGCCCCCAGAGCAGCAGCATCAAAGATATTGCTAGAAGCTCCAATTGCATCTTCTTTAAGTTTGCTTTGATTAGTTTGATCAGTCTCTGGCACAAGTAATTTAGCAAATAATAAGCCAGAAGGTGCAGCCATAAAACAAGCAGCGATCAAATATTTTATCTCAATACCTAAAGCCGCAAACCCAGCTAAAACGCTACCTGCAATGGAGGCAACACCGCCCACCATGACTGCAAAGAACTCTGATTTTGTCATTCTAGACAGGTAGGGCTTAACTGCTAAGGGGGCTTCAGTTTGCCCAACGAAAATGTTGGCAGTAGCGCTTAATGACTCTGCTTGACTAGTTCCGAGAGCTTTTTGGATGCCGCCACCAATAACTTTAATGATCAATGGCATAATTTTAATATAGTAGAGCACAGATATAAGTGCGGAAAAGAAGATAATTACTGGCAGTACTTTAAATGCAAAAATAAATCCAATTCCTAAATTAGTATCTACTAAATTACCGAATAAAAAAGAGATGCCTTCGTTGCCAAAGGCAATGACTGCACCAACCAGATTGGAGAGCCATTCTAGTGCTGCTTTTCCCGCGGGGACATAGAGAACAAGTGCTCCAAATCCAAATTGAATGGCAACGGCACCAGCAATCGTACGCCATCGAATACTATTTCGTTCACATGAGCAAAGCCATGCGACAGCGATCAAAGTACAGTATCCTATTAAGCTAATAAGCATAATTGTATGCAAACAACTATAGTCTTAGTAGCAAGCCATGATTACAGCAGAAAAAAAGCGGTCGCCTAATGGTGACCGCTTTTTTCAATACACTATATAATAAGAGCTTTATTCAGCTCTTGGTTCTGCATCTTCAGCAGCATCTTTAGCATCTTCAAGAGCTGCCTTTCTAGATAGGCGTACTTTACCTTTTTCTAAGCCAATGCATTTGACGATCATTTCGTCTCCTAGTTTACAGATGTCATCGGTTTTGTTGACCCTGAAATCAGCAAGCTCCGATATGTGTACGAGGCCTTCTTTTCCAGGCAAACATTCAACAAAGGCGCCGAAGTCTTTAACTCCGCGTACTATGCCGCGATAGGTTTTACCTACTTCAATTTCTGCAGTGCAGGCGTCTACCTCTTGAATTGCTCGGTCCATTGATTCTTTGTCGGTAGCGAAGATTAATACGCGTCCACTGTTGTCGTCATCTATGTCAACTTGTGCTCCTGAAACTTCAGTTATTCGTCGAATATTTTTTCCACCAGGTCCTATAAGAGCACCGATTTTTTCAGGATCAATTTTTATAGTATGGATACGAGGAGCGTGCTCACGAAGATCTTGTCGTGATTCTGGCATGTGTTCTGCCATAATTGCTATGATTTTCATACGTGCTTCACGATTTTGTTTAATTGCTTCTAACGTAATATCGAATGGTAGACCTGAGATTTTAAGATCAAGCTGGAATCCAGTTATTCCTTCAGGGGTTCCCGCAATTTTGAAATCCATATCACCGAAGTGATCTTCGGCACCTAGAATGTCTGTAAGAATTACATGCTTTGTAATTTTTCCATCCGCATCTTTCTCAGTTACAAGTCCTGTTGAGATACCAGCGCATGGTGCGGAGATAGGCACACCAGCATCCATAAGTGATAGACAGCCACCACAGATAGATGCCATGGATGTGGAGCCATTTGAACTCATGACCTCCGAGACAACGCGGATCGCGTAAGGAAATTCGTCCTCTGGTGGAAGAATTGGTAGTAAGGAGCGTTCAGCTAGTGCACCGTGACCGATTTCACGTCGCCCGGTGAATCCAAAACGACCAGCTTCTCCGGTCGAAAATGGAGGGAAGTTGTAATGCAAGATGAAGGACTTACTCGTCGCTCCACCAGTTAAGCCGTCAATGTCTTGAGTGTCGCGACTTGTTCCAAGAGTTGAAATGACTAAAGCTTGGGTTTCTCCGCGATTAAATACTGCTGAGCCGTGAACCCTAGGGAGCACCCCTGTATCGCAGGATATCGAACGCAAATCGCTTGCGCCTCGTCCGTCGACACGTCGACCCGTATCAAGGATGTTTTGACGATATAACTTCTCTTGGATCTCATCAAAAGCTCGTGCCACATCATTACCATCAACCTTTTCAGCCCCTAGTTTTTCTTCTAAAGCTGCAGTTGTTTCTTTTGCAATAACTTCAATCGCAAGTTTACGCTCAGTATAACTATCATGACCAAGTGCTACTTTAACTTTTTCCGCTGCGTTTTGTTCACAGAATTCTGTCACTTCTGCTGGAGTAAGTACCAGTGAGAAGTCTTTCTTTTCTTTGCCTGCGAGTTTAGCGAGCTCTTTTTGTGCAGCTATTAAAGGCTGTATTGCTTGCTGTCCGTATTCCAGAGCTTCGTAGAATCGTTCATCCGAAATGAACTCGGCAGAGCCTTCGATCATTAGCATTTCGCTTTCAGAACCAACATAAATAAGATCGAGGTCAGAGTCGAGCATCTCGTCGTGAGTTGGATTAGTGACGAATTCGCCATCAATTTGACCAACACGCACGCAGCCGACCGGTCCATTCCAAGGAATGTCAGAAATTAGAGTAGCTGCAGATGCAGCATTGACCATTAAAACGTCAGGTTCGTGGTTCTGATCGGTCGCTAAGAGAAGACCAATGACCTGTACTTCATTCATGAAGCCTTTAGGGAAAAGTGGTCGTAGTGGTCTATCGCAAAGCCGTGAGGTGAGGATTTCTTTCTCCGATGGTTTTCCTTCGCGCTTGAAATATCCCCCAGGGAATTTTCCACCTGCAGAGAATTTTTCACGATAATCGACAGTGAGCGGGAAGAAATCC